>CAZPNQ010000022.1:0-42369 GCA_964587955.1 uncultured Nitrospira sp. | reverse complement strand
GACGGCCAAGCCTGCAGAAGTTGCAAAATTGGTCGATCGTGGGAAACGACTCTACGAAAATAAGTATGGCTGCAACGGGTGCCACAATCTTGCCGGTGAGGGTGGCAAGATTGGCCCTGCCTTGGATCGAGCGGGATTTCGGCTGAATGGGACTTGGATCTATCGATGGCTGAAGAATCCGCAGGCTATGGATGCCCATACGCGCATGCCGGCATTGGGACTGAACGATGCGGATGCAAAAGCCGTTACGCTGTACGTGGCCACGTTACGCGCGCCGAAAACAGAGCCCGTTGTCATGAAACCGACAGAAAAGCCTTAGGACAGGGTTCCTGCGAAAAGTCCGGCGAGTATCGCGACACCGACCCATACGTGCTTCCGGAACATGTCGAATGCGTGAGTTGGTGTGATCGGCTTTCGTAGCTGACCGATCTGGAGCAGAAAAAATACGGCTACGCCCAAGAGAGCCACGTAATATGGCCATCTCAGTTGAGCGAACCATCCTGCCGCGGTCAAGAAAGCCAGCATGATGCCGAACGCCAAGCCCACTCCTTGGTACAGGGAAGATCCCAGGTACAGGGCGGCGGACTTGACTCCGATGCGTCGATCATCCTCCTGATCCTGTATCGCGTAGATCGTGTCATAGGCTATAGCCCAGGCGGCGGTTGCTCCGTACAGACACCACACCGGTGCATCCAATTGCCCTCGCACCGCGGCCCAGGCCATCACCGTTCCCCAGCCAAAAGCGATGCCGAGCATGGCTTGGGGGATATGGATCCATCGTTTGGAGTATGGGTAAAGAGCTGCAAGGAAGACCGCGACCGGCGCGAGCCATATCACGAGCGGTCGAAGGAAGAACAAGAGGCTTGCCGCACCGACAAGGAGTACGCTGAGCAGCACCCCCGCATGTCGCCGTGATAATTCACCTGAGGCCAAGGGGCGCATTCGAGTCCGGATCACCTGTCGGTCGAACGATTGATCCGCCAAATCGTTCATGATCACTCCTGCACTCCGCATGATAAACGAGCCGGCGATGAAAATGGCTAATAGATGAAGCGGGGGAATCCCCTCGGCGGCCAGGACCAGACCCCACATCGTGGGAAGAAGTAAGAGGTACGTACCGGTCTGGTTCGGCAGCCGAATCAATCTGGCAAGAGCAGACCAAGGAATCCCCGAAGGTGCCAAAGAAGAGACTGCCGGGCTGGACATGACGCGACCTTAGCCCAGGTCACACGAGCTGTCAATGCGTCTTCCCCGGTTGTGACGCCAGTACGAATTCGGTATAACCACAACGTGGACACACGGCAACCTATGCTGATCGCCCATTTCACGCCATCCCGCCACCTCATCTCTTTCTGTGTGGTGTTGGCATTTGCCCTGTCAGGTGCCAGTTGCTCTCTGCTCAAGCGGGGAAAGGAGCCGGTCAGCTCCCAACCGATTCCGCTGACACCGGTGATCTGGTTCTCTCCCAGTGTGACCTCTGCTGACGTGCCATACCGCGATGGCTGTGGCGAGACGAGATCAATGGTTCTGACTGACGCGCTTATCGGCTCCGTCCCCAAGAAGTTGACGGGAGTCTTTACCGGTATCACGACTCAGAGCCAAACTGATGTACTTCTCGCATCCGACGGTGCGGTTGAGGTTGGAGTAGGACTGAAGCGGATCGAGCTTGCCATTCCAAAGCAAGCGCCGGGAACCTATCCGGCGATGGCGATGGTGGGAATTGAAATGGTCTTCTTGGCGAGGGATGGAACGTTGCTCTTCAGTAAGAAATTCGAAGGTAGCGGTCGGGGTACGGTGACGGTCAAGGAACAGGCGTGTGAGGTGGAGGGCTTGGAGGCTATTGTTCAAGACGCCATCGACTCGACAATCGACGGGTTGGCTCAACAGATCGCGCAATCGGTGCAGATCCGAGAGTACGCCGCTCAAAGAGACACGTGGGTTCCAATGGCGGTGCGTCCACGTCCCTCGGTGACGGCCCCGACCGCCGAGACTGCTGCGTCGCTTCCCACGGCGGTCGAGACAGTGGCGGAACCACGGTCACAGGAGATGCCGAGCGTGACAGGTGAGCCGGCACAGCTGAGCTTTCGTGCCATCATCAGGGATGAAAATCGAGACCAGTTCCTTCAGCCGGACGAATCCCTCACGGTCGAAATCGAAGTGAAGAATGAGGGATTGGGGGAGGCGAGAGACGTCACGGTCACAGCCGAAGGAAAGGCCGAGTTGACCGCCTTGTTTCCGTCGGAAGTCCAAATCGGTACTCTTCGACCGGGAGAGATCAAGCGCACCTCGATGACACAGCGCGTGGCGGCAACCCAAGAGGGCCTGCATGGAGAGTTGACGTTGAACTTGCGGACGACCAGCCCGGTGATCTCGGCTCCTCCATCCAAGATATTTAATTTCGGGGTAAAACCAAAAGTCGTCGACCCGTCGTCGGTTCCGGATGTCGATAACATGCCGAATTCTTTGGCGGCATTTACTCAACCGAAAGCCGTCATTATTTCGATTGGCGTCGGAACGTTTCGCGATGCAGAGGTGCCGGCAGTCAAGTATGCCCGCCATGATGCGGAAGTCATGGCGGAATATTTGCGCATCATCGGTGGCGTTCCAGGTGAGCGCATACGCATATTGCTCGACCGACAGGCTCTTGAACGGGATTTAGAAGATACGTTTGAGCGATGGCTCAAAAAACGTGCGGACCGAGAGACCGTCGTCTATATATTTTTTGCCGGACGAGCACTGGTAGACGGCGGGACCGGTGCAATCTCGCTCGTGCCGTATGATGGAACCCTTTCCGGCTCAAAGTCGCGCTATCCCCTCATGCGGTTACAGGATGCTCTTCACCGTCTTCCGATCCGGCGAGCCATTCTGATGTTCGACGTTTCGATGGATCCGTCTCCCGGCGCTGGTTTTGCCAACATCCCCGCGCCTGCCTGGAAATCCTCGGTCAGCGAGGGCAGAAAAGATGTGGAGATGTGGATGGTGGGCAATCGAAGCCTGCAAGAAGCCCATGCGTATGACGAAGGCAGGCACGGATTGTTTACATACCATCTTCTCAAAGGGTTGCAAGGCATGGCTGATGTTGATCGAGATGGGACCGTCATCGCCGGCGAACTTTGTACGTACGCTCGGAGTCAGACAGCGCGGGTGGCTCGTGAACAATTCGGCAATAAACAAGACGCACTCTGTTTACCCGCCACCGGACAGGGAGGGATGGTGCGAATCTATCCGTTGGCAAGAGGCAATAACTCAAAGCCGGTTCCGATCCAGAAACAGCCAAACCTTCCCACCGACTCATTAGGGTTGGGTCCCAATCCGATGCGGATCGGGCCATAAATGAGTGAGCCGGTCTGCTTGATTGACAGGCTCCGCCGGTGGCCGCTATCATGCCGGACAAGACCTCATCCAAGTCTTTCTTCTGTCTCTCCAAGGTGCCGGCGTAGCTCAGTTGGTAGAGCAGCGGTTTCGTAAACCGCAGGTCGCCCGTTCAATCCGGGTCGCCGGCTCCACAAATTCAATTGGTTAGCAACTTCAGGAATACCGCTCCCGGAAAACGTAGTGAATAGCGTAGTGAAGCATTTTGGGTGGATAAGAAGAAGGGCGGCCATGCCGACACCTTCGGTGAAGAGAAGAAGGATGGAAAGAAGGACAAGTAAGCTTCTGCTTCTTGATCGATACTAGATTGCTTGGGGGCTTTCTACTCAGTAGGAAGCCCCCAAGTTGTTTCAGTATCCGCCACCTGCCAATGATCCCCTGTGCACACACGGCGTAGAACGGTCTGCCGAAACAGAGTGGTTGTTTCGGGTCTCGTTGATCTCTACCCCGCTCTTATTACGACTTTTGAGCGGAAGACTTCGACCGGCCGGACAGCGACAACAAAACGAGAATCGCTAGGAGAAAACCCACCCCTCCGCTGGCCTTGTAGCTCCAGTCCGCACTGTACGGCCAAAACGGAAGGACGGCAAGCAAGACGACCCCCAGGACGATGAACACGATATTCATTACACTTCTCCCTTTGTTAGACATGACATGGTGATCAGGACAACTAACCATAGCTGCTACGGGTTCTCGTAGTCAAATGGCGGGGAAGGTCATTCACACGTCTCTAAGTTAAAAAGCGGTTCACACATTCCCCTCATGTAGGCACACTGAAGTCAATTGATGGACAGCCTTCGTAATTACGCTCATCTGTGACAATCGCATCTAATCGATCCAGGCTCCCGGTTTTTCCTTTCCGATCTTTCCGGGTGTGCGCGGGATGGTCCTATCCCTGGTCGGTCCTGGGATAAAAAGAGCGAGGAACCCGCGCCAGCCATGCAGGGTCCGGTGTTGAGCGAGAGGTTAGGCGGCACGTCAACGCTTCTGTGATTGCGCGATTGCGTTTGCGCGCATTGCCAACAGCTCCCCACGGCTGACTCCGAGCGCATCAGTCATCGGCGTGGCAAGCGTGGGGTCCATATCCCAACTATGTCGGGGTCCGATCGTCAACCCACCGTCAACGGTGAGGGCCGTGCCAGTGATGAAATCTGCCTCATCACTGGCAAGGAAGGCTACAGCCTGCGCAATGTCCTCCGGTCGGCCAGAGCGGCCGACTGGGTTGGCCCGGCCGCTGCGCTCGGCGATCCGTTCGGCCATGCCCTGCGCCTCTTCGCTGCCGAGGCCGAACATTCCGCCGAAGATACGCGTGGCGATGAAGCCTGGCACCACCGCATTGATGCGGATGCGCTGCGGCGCTAGTTCTGCCGCAGCCACGCGCGTGTAGTGGAGCACGCCGGCCTTGGCCACTGAGTAGGCGAGCGGCATGTAGCCTGCTTGGAGCGCCGACACTGACGACGTGTTGATGATGGCTCCACCGCCGCGACGCTTTATGTGCGGCACCGCGTATGCCGTTCCGGCAGCCACAGCGCGCAGAAGTAGGGCATGGGTAGTATCCCAGCCGGCGGCATCAAAACCCTCAACGCCGGCGGGAGCACCCCCAGCACCAGCGTTGTTAAAGAGAATATCCAATCCCCCGAAGTGCGCCACAGCAGTCTCTATGGCAGAACGCAACTCCTCCAGCTGCGTCACATCGCATCGCACGTAGCGAACTGTCGCCCCAAAGCGTCCTTCAAGCATTACTTGCGCCGAACCATCCTTGTCTGCGGCAAGAACCCGTGCGCCCTCTTCGACAAAGCGGACGACGGTTGCTAAGCCGATTCCCGAGGCGGCGCCTGTGACGACGGCCACCTTGCCAGATAGACGCTGTGTCATGGCTTGCTCCTCCTTCGTGATAGTTCGACGCAACCTGCGGCCACCGATGAGCGTGGTGTATGCCGGCTAACTGTGTTTAGGCCGATCCACATAACAGCTTATTCTTCCAATTCTGCGCGTATAAGTCGCAGTTTGGGATTCAGAGACTACGTCATTCCTAATATCGTTTCAATGCCATGCAACTGCTAAGCCAACTTGCAATCAATTACACGCCTCATCGTTATACCGCTCTGGAACAGGAGGTGAAATCTCCACGCTGCCCTTCGTTCGTAGTTCGATTATGCGTAGTGTTCCTATAACACACGTATTTATATCAGCATGAAATATGGCATAGGTGCTTGAACTTGAATGGGTTTCGATCCGTATGACCGGAGCAGCGAAAGCACCCCGTCCCGTCCAGATCTCCTTGAGGCGAGGCTTGAGAGCAGCATATATTTCGTCATCCCTTGCTTTGGCGACTCGTTATTTATCAGACGATCCTTTGACAGGAAACCGACCGAGTTCATAGGCGTACCTGTCTGGTTTAAAGAAATTGCCATCATACGCATGGAAGCTAGAAGCGTCTTGAGATCCCAACCCTTAGCTTTATCCGAAAATCGTTCTTCAAGCTCATTCGTAAACTCCTTAAGTATTGCATTTTGTACACCACGAATACGGGTCAGCTGTTTGGCCGTCCGCTGGTTATCGATATTGTGAGTCGTTACCTGAAAGTGGAGTCGGCTCTTTGGTGAAACTCGGGAAATCGTTACCGAGAATGTGAGGATCGTCGGAGCTGATCAATCATCGCCAGCGTTTGACACCCACCGAGTTCTTGAACGGTTCGGGGGTCGGCCTCAGAGGAGGCGACGCATTAAGGAGAAATCGCATCGGATCGGTCTGTTCTAGCTGCAATGAAGCGGCTAGCTCATCGAGAGTAAACCTGAGCACTACATACCACAGACTCAAATAGCAGAACTCTCACGGCTGGGGCAACGTGAGAAGTTGGCCTAAGGATAGGTCAAAGGATTCCGGTACGAATCTAATCAATCCACCTTCAGGATACAGAGTCATTTCTCCGAAGCATATGCGTGTTCCTCCAATGCAATAGAGATCGACACGAACGAGTGGGAGATCCTGCGACAATGCCTGCACCACCGCAATCATCGCCTCAAACCCGTTCGGCTTTGGGAGGTGCTCTTGATGAGGAGGGTGTGTACTAGGCTGGTTCTTTATAGGGTGGTATTTCATACTGAACGGAAGCGGGTTCCATGCCAAGTCAAACGTTTGACGACGGTGGTTGTTTGAAAACCGTCCCGTCACCACTTGGACAAAGCGGGGCTTTCCATTGAAACAAAAGAACTTATAATCAGTCGGAACGTTTCCGTCCTCATCAGTCAGATATCGCTCACAGATGATCCTCGGGATGATGTTTTTGTAGGCCCATTCTCGTGACACCCAGTACTCGCCTCGCTTCATCCATTTGCGTAACTTTTCCTGCGTTGTCGGTACATCTAGTTGAGACTTGCTCCGACACAAAATATTTTGCCCTGAACCCCACGTCACCTTTAGCACGAACGACTCTGGAAGAGTTTCGAACGGAATGGCTGTAGGATTATCCCACACTCCATACACCTCGTTCAGGAATTCACGGCCAATCTTGAGAGTGACGTAGTCACGCACCGCATACTTGTCCGCTAATGATGTCATAATAGGTTTGCGGTAATAGCGCATTAACCAGTGAATTTTTTCGTTTAGTGTCTGCGGAGAGGAGAGATTCAGGCGGTGTCCAAACATTTTCTTGAATTGCGATCTTTGGACGTAAGTATCCGGTAGTTGATCATAGCCCCAGTTGGCAACATGGGCCCACCATCGCCTAATGGTCATACGAACTGGAGTAGGCATGATTCGGCGTAGGGTAACTTTCGCTTGTTCGATCATAATCTACATGTATGTAGAGGGGATGCTTCGGCCATTTCAAGGGTAAGGTATCAAAATCCAAGGACGTGCCGCCGGCGAAGACGTCCATGAAGTCACTCCAGTCAAATCAGCTGTATAGCACAAGGCTTTATCTGACAGACAGCGGGTCCATCTCGGGTCTTGCCCTGTATGATTCTAGAGAGAACTTGAAGAGCATAGAGCCCAAGTCGAAATACGCCTCGTCCGGTTAGTCTTTAAGGAAGCCGTTCGCTTCAGGACGAGAACTCTTGCTCTGTTGGCGATTCGCCGGACTTGGAGAACTCATATCCGACACGCTAAATGAGGGGAGAGTAGAGTGGTGATCCCTTGGTGTTCTTTTTAACCGGCTTGCGTGCTCCGGTCCGTTCACACAGGAGAGGACAGAGACCACATGCTCACTGGTGACCGGAGGGTTTGGAGGTCCGCCCGGCCAGAGTTCGACACAGAAGATCCATGATGGGTTGGGGCAGTCGCTCCGTTTCCGGCAATAGTCGCTCGCGCTTCCGCAGAAGCCGTGCCATCGTGGGCGCGATCCTGCTGAGGGTCTCCGGCGTCGGACCGTGCTGTTTGATCATGGAGTGCATATGCTTCCAGTCGTTGCTGGCGAGGAGGACTGCCTGAGAGGGATCAAGAATTTTCTTTGATGGGATGATGGTGATCTTTGGGGGCTTCTTAGCCATAGCGTCTGTTTTAGGTTTCTTTCCGGTTTAGCAGGAAACACGCGAGAAGCTAGGACGAGACACCATACCACAGCAGACATAACGCCTGCCCGCGGTGCAATCGCAGATTTGGATTCCCCACCACGGCCATGAACCATGATAGGAGCAGACGTCTTTTCTCATGAGTAGCTATCGTATTCGCAAACTCCGCCTGGTCATTTCGAGATATTCCAAATGGTCAAATTCAAGCTGTTGCGGACTATACCGCACGAGACAGCCGTGACCAACATCAGGGCCGATGTAAATCACTCCAACCAATGGTGCCCGAAAATATAAAAACTTGGTAATCTCCAACTCAAAGCGCTTTGCTCGGAATAGCATAATGAGGCCACCCTATATCAGGGGTTACCTGACATTGTCCAGTCTCTTGCATGGGCGATTATGTTAGGCTTGACACCTATATGTAGGCGACCGTATTCTACCGCCCTCTTACAAGGGGGTGGGACATGGAGGCTAAAAGCAACCAAGGGAAATGCGAGTCTTACTGAAATATTTGTTGGATTTCTGCAACTAATATATCTGTCAGGTCTTCCGTGGTTTCAGTCTCCGCCCCCACTAATGCCAGGGTTTTAAAATGGGAAATTTATTCAAGGATATTGCCTTCAAACCATTGGAAGCCGGATTGTCCCTTTTTCCATATGAACACTGGGGAATCGTAACGTCTGGATATGGGAAATAGAACAAGGTTCGTATGATAACCAACATTAATTCGCACGTGAATCTCTACGATTGGCAAGCGATCTCCTTGTATGGAAGCTTTAGCGGTCTCCGCTGCATCACATGGAAAATTGACCGAGCCTCCAGGGCTGATGTCAGAGCCTGCCTGCTTAGACGGAGTGGTTATTTTTCCTACTGCTCGAAAATGTGTGAAATCGGTGCTGTGGGGTCTGGGGGCTTGGGTATCCCACGTTATGATGCTGTATTCACAATGAAGAATGATGCTACTCATCCAAAAATAGGGACTCCTGTTTTTTATGGAGAACGGGAGAGAATATGACGAAGCGTCGGATGATTGGCCAGAAGGGTGGATGTCGGGGAGCGTCTGTAGATATGCGTCGTATAGGGGAAATACCAGGGAGATTACCGTCAGGAAAGCAACCGTGCGGCCCCACCAACTTTTCAGAATGGTGCGAAGTAACTGGCTTAGCGATAATGGTGGGGGTTGTTTTGAGCGTGGCAACCGTGGCCTGTCTTATTTTTTTACGCTAGGTCGTTTTCCATCGCTACGATTGGGTTTCTCTTTCTTCTGTGGTTTCAGAGGTGCCTTAAGAATCATGGTTAACGCCTCATCAAAGGTTAACGGATAGAGCGAGATGGGCTTAGCCTTTGGCATAGCGAACCTCTTTTTAGGAATTTTAGAGTGATGGCCATTTCAAGTCTGAACTATCAACGAATAGGTTCAGTGGGCGATCTTCATATTCAATACCTGGTGGCAATTCGCCAAGCAGGTCAGCCTCAGATATGGGCAATAGGATATTTTCATAATCGAAGTCACTCCCATCCAATGTCTGATGAGGAAATGTATCGAATCGGACCATTCGCTCTGGCCTGGCGCTTGGTTCGGATGGAAGTTTTAGCCACATCGGGACGAGCCAGAGCTTGCCTGCATAACGTAGTCCGAAGCATCGCCCAACGTATCCATCCGCAAAACCTATGAGGCATTTAAGAACTTTCATAATGGTTTCAACGGCAATCTCAGCTGCACATTCTTCGGATCGTATTTCATGCTGGCACGCGTCACCGGGCGCGTGCTCAGCATTCTGCAATCACATCGTTAAACAGGTTCGCATTATCTCGGTTATTGTGTCGGAAACTGAACTCTGCCAGGTACAACGGCAAATAGTTTTTGCTCACCTTGTGATACGTCCCA
Organism: uncultured Nitrospira sp.; assembly: GCA_964587955.1. GTDB lineage: Bacteria > Nitrospirota > Nitrospiria > Nitrospirales > Nitrospiraceae > Nitrospira_D. Next base: position 32,598 of record CAZPNQ010000022.1, on the reverse strand, counting down.
ATCACGCCACGCTTCAACAGGCTCCAAAAGCTATCCAGGTTGGCCGTATGGACGTTCCCGCGCACATATTCACCCTTGCCATGATTCACAACCTGATGTGGAAATTGGCGGTTCAATCTGGCATAGCCAAGATGTTCGTCGGTCGCAACCAGAGAGACGTTCTCACTCACCGCTTGACGAACGAAATTGCCCATCGTCACTCGGTCAGTGTTTTCGATAATCTGGCAGACAACGTTCCCCTTTCTGGCAATCGCCCCAATCACACCAATCTTTCCAGCCCCGCCCCTAATCTTCTGTCGCTTTGCCCGGTGACGGTTCTTATCCTTGCCGCCGATGTAGGTTTCATCTACCTCAACCTCGCCCATCAGTTTGCTAAAGTTTCCATCCTTCATGGCAGCTCGAATCCGGTGACACATATACCAGGCTGTCCGGTAGTCCCCGCTTCCGATCTGGCGATGGATCTGCAAGGCGCTGATGCCTTTCTTGCTCTGCATCATGAGATAAATCACCTGAAACCAGGTTGTGAGCGGATAGTTTGTATTCTCAAAGATCGTCTTCGCAATAACGGAGAAGCGGTAACCGTTTGGTCCTCCGCAATCCTTGGCCTTGCAGACCCAATGAAACGGGCGGCTCTTCAATGCATAGACCTTCTCAGAGTTACAGCGAGGGCAGCGCACGCCGTCAGGCCAACGCAGATTCTTCAGGTGTTCTTTGCAGGCGTCCTCAGTCGAAAACCTCTGCATCAACTGAGTGAGGGTGATGGCTGGCTGAGTGGTGAGCTTTTTCATGTGGCCTCCTGTTCAATGAGGCCAGTATGACAGAACCGAGAACCAGTGTCAAGTACAACATAATCGCCCTTGCATGTACCCTCTGGATCTAAAGCCGCCTTTGCATGGGCACTCCATTTCTACCGAGAGCTCCACTTTTCCAATTCAGGCGATCAAGGATTCGATGTCCCAAGAGCGGTTGGGTATGAACGTGGGTCACTCGGGCAGCAGCTTGGGGCTGGAGATCAGTAGGCGATGGGTCGAACTATCGTCCTATTGGACGATGCTCCTCCGGTATAGGAATTCCCAGTGCGCTATCGTGAATGCGAAGATGCGGGTATTGACGGACATGACTTCGTCGTTCGTCTGCGCTGATGAGCCCTTGGTGAGTGGTGTCCCCGGTCCGTCAATAAAGCGGGGGTTGCGGACCCCACTGCAAGCCGGCGAGGTCAGGGTCTTCACCCTCTTGCGTCGGTCGGTCGAGCTTGGTGGCCTTCCGCTGTGCGCGACGCTCTTCCTTGTCGCGTTGTTTCTGCTGACGAGCTTTCTCACGGTCCCGCTTAGCGGCTGTAGTTTTGCCTGTTCCTCCGATGATGCCCTCCTTTCGGGACGCAATATACCTAGATAAAGCCTACTTCGAAGCGGCACCACCCTTGCGGGTAGCTACCGACGCCTTGGATCCTGGTTTAGGGCGTCTGTCCTTCGGGCGAGAGCGGGAGAGTGTATCAGGGCTTAACCCCTGACTTGCGGCTGAAGTGATCTGACGGCGAATATCCTCAATCGACAGCGCCGATGACGACTGTGCCGGATCTTGGAGTCCCAACATTTCCCATCGGACCTTGGTTCGAAGAATCGCCCGCTTTCGTCGGTGCGGGGATTTGGTCCCCCATGATGTATTCATCGTTTCTCCAGCATCAAAGGTTGAACTCACAAAATAGGCAGCGGGATGTCCGCCTTTTATAATTGCGACTTGCCAAGAGACGCAGGCATTTTTTCAGCAGCACTCAGAAACCGGTCTTCTGGGAAAGCTGCTCGAAGCCGGTCCGTGACGGACCGACGATACAATTCGGATTCTCGAGCGAGTAGGACCAAATTTTTGTTGTCTAGGAGAATATTGAGGTGATCCTCTGAGACCAGCAACCGTGTACCATCACTCATCTTGACGCGATACTGCGTTTTCCCATCGGGGTTACGCTCTGAGCCGGATATGATCTCCGTCAAACCGTCGATGACGCCTTCATAGGCCTCTGAGCGATGACGCACTCTGATACCATCTGGGATGCGGATCCAACGCTCACCGGGTGTCGGTCGATTCGTTTTTGAGACGCTCATGGACATTCCTTCCGAGTATGGATGCTCACCAGTTATTTCCCTCAGATTCGCAGGCACAGGGCTTCTCACGAAACGACATACGAAACCTCCACCAGGCGCCACTGCCGAGGGTCATAATGACCTCGTTGGCGTGGTCTTCACCCGAAACACTGATGGCGGACCAAGGCCGCTGTCCGACGAACTCATCGCCGACTGATCAATGCAATCGCGCAGGAACGATACCGGAGGGAAGAGCGCAAGGATCAGACTGAGCACGCGATCAGTCTACCATATAGTGTCGTCGATTGCGAATGAGAGGCGATTGGCTGTTGAGTTATGGGGAGTATGTTGATTTTCCCAATGGAGAACTATAGGAAACTTGCGGCACTGGTCCAATCCTCACTATTTACAACGGTTTGGGACTATGCGGGCGTAAGCCATAGTTGTCACGTTCCCACATGAGAGGGGTGCTTATCGCGTCGTAAAACGATATCACGAGTGCTCTGACGATTGTGGCTTGTGCCACATCAAGTACGGGGGGGCCCATGGTTGCTACCGCATCTGGGTAGAAACGCGGGGCATGGCTGTAGGCCTGTTCTGCACAGCAATGGGTTGAAGTGGTTCGCTTTGCGTCGGGCGGACCAGTGGGAGTACCAGGCGTAGCCAGAGCCGCCAGGTGACGGCTCTGACCGATGCGTCGCATGTTAGGCGCTTGAGTCAAAGACCTGGGTACCCATTCACACCAATCAGTCCATGAAGCCTGCGCTCATCAACGCGAAGACAACAATTCCGATAAAAAACGCTGCATACAGGAAAGCCCATCCCGGCTCGGACTTTAATTCATCCATGATGTGTACCTCGCGCATGGCCGTCACCTCCTTACGTGTGCCTTCGGTTTTGAAGAAATCTTAAGACAGGTGCCCCATGCCTGCCATCGCCCAAGAGATTGAATTGTGGTCTACACCGATCGAGTGAGGTCCCATGGGTGCGAAGAGGCGGTGTTACTGTGTGCGTAGATAGGTGAGAATGGCAGAGACACGCCCGTCGACGGAAAGTTTTTGATAGATATGATGCAAATGTGTTTTGACGGTATCGACTGACACGCACAACTGGTCGGCTATTTCTTTGTTGCTTCGACCTGCAGCGGCACAAGCCAATATTTCTCGTTCCCGATCGGTCAAGCTGGAAAGCAGAGCGTTATTGTCGTCGTGACTCTGTCGTAAGGCACCGGGAACAGTGCGGGTAAATCGCTCTGATGTGACCGGCGGCAAAACGTGTTCTCCGCGAGCAGTCGCTCTGATGATCCGCAGAAAGTCGGTACGGTCAGTGTCTTTTAAGATGTAACCAAAAGCTCCAGCTTGCATCGCGCCGACGATTCTGGCGTCCTCTTCGTATCGGGCCAACAGCAGCACTCGTGTGTCGAGCAGGTGTTGGCGAATGAGTTTGGTGATCGATTCAACATCGGAATCCGACATGTCGACGTCCAGGAGAACGATAGTCGGCTTGTGTTCGATTGCCGAGCGATAGGCTTCGTGCCCATCACCTGCCTCCACGACGGCAACGATATCGGGTTCCCGTTCCAAGAGTACCCGCAGACTTTGCCTGAACAGGCGTTGAGTTTCGGCAATGAGCAGTCTGATCGATCGGGGTTTTGTTTCAGGATTGATTCGATGGGAGGTATTTCTTTGGCTGCGATTAAACGTAGAAATTCCTCTTTTCATAGAATTTGACTCACCGGTACCCAATGACATGCTTCTCAGGGTTGGAGATGTCTCGGGCACCGGTACCTGCGTGCTCACTCATCGTGTTTCCATGCTACACAGCCATACGAAACGCCCAGCGTTCCGCATCGCGTCTCATCTGAGCGAGAGCCCTTGCCTCTCGGCCCTGTGACGCTATTGAGAGCCCTCCAAGAAAGACCGCGGCAAGCATGAAGCCGGCGAGAAGCAGGTAGCCCATTGGCACTTCAGGCCACGCCATCGGTTCGCGAGAAACAATGGCTTCGCCTGCAGAGGATAAGCCGATAGGAGTCGGAACGGAAATGCTGTTCGTCGGTGTCTCACTGCGCACTGCGGCAAATATCAGGCTTGCCAGTTGCTCTTGCTGTGCCGCGCGCCTCCTGTCGATGTTCATCTGCGCATGTGCAACTTGCATCAGCGCGGACCCGAGCCGTTCCTGAATCGCACGAGTCTGGATCCAGTCGTACTGAGCAGCTTCGACGATACGGCTCCCAAGGGTCGCTTGCCATGTGGAGGCAAATTCATGATGCAGGCGCTGTCCTCGGGCCTCGATTGCACGGATCATGTCGATATTGAACGCCGAGTTATACTGGTCGGCCGATAACAGACCGGTGCGAACGCCGCGTGTGGTGAGGTTGACGATCGCCCGCCCCATGACACCCTGCACACGGGCGAGATGGTCGGTTGGCATGGTTACCGCTTGCTTGAGAACAGATCCGAGAAAGCCGCTCGAGCCCGATTGCAAGTCATGATACGACATGGTCACCCGATTCCATTCAGACACCGACTGAGCCAGGGTCCGGTTCGCCCGTCGCTCGAAGAGCGATTGATCGACGATAGCTTGACCGAGTACCGGCTGGAGCGCACCCATGCCGCTTTCGACATCTGTTGCTTGTTCCAGCGTAAGAGTTTGTGGCTGAACCGCTTGATATGTTCCATTCACGGCAAGGAATATGAGGAGCGCTCCGAAGAGGATTGCGCACATTCCGACACCCACGATGATATCGATGGTGTTGTAGCGGTACGGCATACCTACCTCCTTGTCACATCAGGGCAACACTCAATTGTGGCAATGAAAGATATGGATCCGATGGTGTTGGCATCACCGGCAGGATGACAACGCAACGATAAATCAGGGAGATGATTTAGAAGAATGGAAAAAGCGAGGAGGCCATACTCTCCATGTCTACCTTGGGGGATATCGGTCCCAACGATGAACATGGCCAACCACCTCCTACACGACGAGGCGGCATCAATGTTTTACTCTACGCTTCAGGGATAGTGTGGTCAAGGGGGCTGGTTTCACAGATTCATGTGGTCAAGAATCGAGAAATAGTTGGCCGGAAGATTTTGAAGCGCTAGCATTGTCCCATGCTCAAAACACTCCTACTAGGTACAGTGATAATGCCCATATGGCTGATGACAGAGACGATTTGGGCAGGGGCCGACTTTGTCGCGCGGGTTCTCATGGTTCATGACGGTGATCGTTTAACCATCCATCATCAAGGCAGAACGGATACGATTTACCTTCGCGATATCGATTGTCCGGAGCTGAAGCAGCCTTATGGAAAACAGGCCAAGCACGCGACGGCTGCCTACATCGCCAACCGCGAAGTGGTCGTACGAGATTTGAAGCGGGATCGGCAGGGTCGCATGACCGCCGATATCCTTCTGCCGGACGGGCGACAGATTTCACATGAGTTGATCAAAGAAGGGCTTGCTTGGGTACAACCGGACAGGTCCGTCGATCATGCATTGAAAGATATGGAAGAACTGGCCAAAGCCGCAGGGACAGGTCTGTGGGCTGAGCCCAATCCCGTCCCACCTTGGAAATGGATATCCAGGAAACCTGCTCGTCACAATTAGTGACGTCATGTCCCGTGGAGGGTAATTCGAGACCTGGTCGGCAAACAGGGATATGCTTCCGTTACGATTATTCGTCGCCAGCAAAGGCGAACAGCTTTTATCCCCTTGTAAAGAATAGTGTTTTATAGTTGTACGGTCGGGCGCGAGTTATCCCCTAGAGTGTGGCCTAGTCCCAGGGGTATTAATGCCAAGAATATCACTCCCCATCTTCTGTGGATAACCTTGTGAACAAGTCGCTTTATTCGGTAAAGATTGGGCAAATGACGCATGTATTTAGCAGATCGCCTATTTTTTAGGCATCCGCCCCCTATTCGAAGACCCCCCACTAATAGTGTTTTTGGAGCATCCGACTCACTTTCTTGCATATTCCTAGGAAGATTCCCTTGACGTGGTCCTGTGATTTCAGCAAGGACCTGGCTATCTCCACCATTCACATCGCTATCCACAGGTTTAGAACAATTCTGGGGATGGTGTTCTTAGCAATAGGAGCGAGGTTTCGTATCTGTCAAGAGTTTAGAAGCAGAAAGAAGGCCCCGTCAGATAGGGAAATAGATCCAGGACCATTTTCTCACCAACTAGATCCAAATGGCTGGTTATCAGGGTGGTCTTTTCCGTGAAAGAGTCATTCCATTCATCGATGAAACCTCAGCAACTCTATCACCTCAATCGTTGACCGATAATCATCGTGTCGAACGTTAGCAATTGATGACGCCTCGGATGGGAAGATTCCCATCCGAGGGATCTGAAAGAGAGCCTCAACTCCCGCTGGCTGGCTCGAACGTAGTTGTCGGAACAGACGGGGACGGGGGAATACTCTCGGTAGTCGAGTCATCCCCTATTCCTACAGCCGATGAGGGATCGAGGGGCAAGTCTGAGAACTCAGCGGTTGTTCTCGGAGCGGGTGGAAGCATCATATGCTCCTGGCCGATCTTCCGGACTTCCAGGTGGACTCGTCGATTCATGTGCCGGCAAGCGTCGCTGCTATCGAGGCATAGTACGCCTTCTTCGCCCAAGCTCACCGTCTTGATCCGATGTTCGGCGATCCCGGCGTTGATCAGTTCGGTCTTGACCGTTTCAGCTCGCTTCATACCCAACTGTTTGTTGTAGCTCACCGATCCCTGCTGATCGGTGTAACCCTGGATCAACACGCCATAGTTCTCATCCTGCTTCAGCAAATCGGCTTGAGCTGACAATTGCGCCTTTCCTGCATCGGTCAGCCCCTTGCGGCCGACCTCGAAGTAGATATCGGCATGAATGATATCCGGTATCGACAGTCCCGAAGTCGTAACGGAGATAGGGGGCGGGGTCGACGCCTCTGCTTGTCCTATCACCGAGGTGCTTTTGAATAGATCCGAGACATTGGCGTTCGCCATGTTCTCTGTGGGGGTTATGACCTTCCCTTGGTCGCCAGTTTGGCTATAGAGCCACGCGGCGGCAAGCAATCCTCCCAGAAAGAGCACGGCTCCGGCCAGGACCATGACCTCTTTCGTGTCTTTCTGCGATCCCGTGTGAGTGATATTCCCTGAAACCTGTGGTGAACCCTGTTGCATGATGGCAATCCTCCTCATTCGTAAAAGTGAAAATTGAAACGTGAAGCGTATCTCGTCAGCGACGGTCTGAGCTTTCCCACCTCCTTTCGGTTGCCCTGCCGTGCGCCGACGGAGAATTGCTTGAGCAATGGGGGTGCCGATCGAGGAACACAGAAAATTTGGAGAAGTGTGAGGAAAGTTCGGGGGTTAGCTGGCTGGGCTAAACGTCGAAACCATGCGGGGGCACGATATCCATCACGCCATGCGGGGCTGGCCCCGCATGACGGAAGGAGAAGCGATACGAGTAGTAGTCTCTTGCGCACCGAGTACCCATTGAACCATCGGTTAGCAGAATATGGGCAGCGCTTGCTTAATGAAGCAGGGGGACCAGCGCAAGTGCCGCTCCAGAGAAGAGGAGGAAAGTAAGCTTTGAAGATATGGTTTTTCTGGTGCGGTCTTGTAGGACGACCAGTTCAACTAGACGGCCCTTGACGGCCTTTGCGAGTCAACAGAGAATGTGCCACTTTTGTTCCAGTCCCTCATGGATATGGATGGGCGAAGAATCGACAGTGGCAACTGAACAGCCTGGCACTGCAACAGTCCTGGTTCACTGGTTGCGCTGACGTAGCGGGCGGAGACCATTTCAAATGTAATGCAACTGTGCGATCAGAGGGTGTAACCAATGATCTTTCTCCAAATCCTATCGCTTATTAGTATTGGTATTGTGGCGCTACTCCTGTACCGGTACTTGCCAGCATATACATCAGAGAAGGGAAAGAATCTTGCCACAAAGGAAGACATCGCCGATATCACCAAACGGATTGAAGAGGTGAAGTCCGCCTACGCACATGAGCTCGAAACAGTTCGGGCAGCGATCGGGTCCAGGCTCGGAATTCATCAGTTTCGATATCAGCGAGAGTTTGAATTTCTAATGATGCTATCTGAGAAGGTCGTTGAATTGAGAGATGCGTCAGTGATGCTCCGCCCAGAGTCCGAGTATGTGAGTCTAGACGAGCCCGAGGAGGAGAGGAAGCGGAAGAAGCTTGTAAGGTACAACACCGCATCGCGTGACCTTTACCAGTTCTATGAACCGAGGCGCCCATTCTTGCCTGAATCGTTGCTCGAATCATTGCGAAGCTTAGACAAGGTAGCGTGGGGAGAGGTGGTACAGTTTCGGCATCGAGTGCCGCATGGACAAGGTTACGATCCAAAGTACTGGGAAAACGCGTTAGAGAATGCTGCCAAGATTAATGCTGCGGCTGAGGCGGTGCTGGCCGCAATTCGTGAGAGGGTTCAGACCTGGGAGAAATTCGATCCAACCATGTGAGTAAGGGACTTAAAGGAACCCTGTTCTGGAGTGCGCAATGTCCTTGTATCAAAGCTTGTGTAACGCACTGCGCGACGCACGCCAGGTAGCAGTGAACGGGTATCTGCAACTTCTGGCCGCCTACGTTAAAGACATTGAAGACCTGTCGTCTTCCGATCCTATATTATCTCGTTACTGCAGCAAGATGAAGGTCCTTGTTCAGCGCCGAAACTTTGCACTCGATGGAAATGCCGTTTGCGAGTTCTGTCAACTGTTTGGCGAAGCGCACTTTCTCACTCTGGCCCGTAGTCGTGGAGTATCTTTATCCAAGGTATTGGAGGAAAAAGACTCCAATACCCCTGATTTTATTTACCCATCACAAGAACCAGTCTATTTTGAAGTCAAAACCTTATCCACAGTGCGTGGTGGGCGAGGTATCAATGAAAACCTTGACGATGCCCTAGACGCTCAAATTGAGATTCAGCGCCAGTTGCAGAAAGGGCGACGCATAGCAAATAGTGAGTCGATAATTCAGCCTTATGGGACCAAACCTTGCCATGGTGGTCATATTGCTGTAGCGATCAATACTTTGATTGAGAAGACTCGCCAGAATATAAAGATAGGGCAGTTCACGAATCCCAATACGTTTCTCGTGCTCAACCTTTGTATTCTCCGTCCGGCGTGTTCGAGGTGCTGCGCTTTGCGTCCTTCATATTGTGACGCCTCTCTATTCCCTACAAGCGTGACTGGCGATCTGTGGATGCTGGCATTCGCTCGGGTTGGAATGCTCGTACAAGGCATCCCTGACTCCGAAGGCGCTTCGGCTGTCCAGGGCAGAATTGAGAAGATTGGAATCCTTGCAGACCCTGAATTTAACCGTATTGCAGGCTTATTGATTGTCGCCTATCCTCTCGGGCAGAAGCCTTCCATTTATGGTCTCTTCCGTAATTCCGACCATAGTAGCTGGCTTACGAGGTTGCCTGGACCCATTGTGACGCTAACTGATCTGACGGGACAGTATTGGAATGACGATGCAGATTCCAATGGGTGGCAGTTGCCCAACAGTTAGTGCCTAGCGTTTCACTTAGCCGAGGTCAATGCGAGTCTATTACCTTACGGGCGCACCATTTGCTGTGAGTAATCTGGCGTTGAAAAGAGTCAAGATCGCCAGGTTCGCTGACCTGAATGATCCTTTTGAGCTGCTAGCCGTCGATCTCGGAAATAAGCATCATCGCAAAGCCTTTCGAGAATCGAGAGATGAGATCAACGCAGAGACAGGTCTAATCTGCTTCAGTAAATCATGGAGGAATCCTCTCCTGTGGGGGCACTATGCCGAAAAACATACGGGAATTGCCCTCGGATTCGAAGTGCCAGAGAAAATGCTTATGCCGGTAATTTATGCGACCAAACCTCTTAAGATAATGGTTGAGAAGGTAACCGGAACTCCCAAGCTCACCAAGGAAATTGTAAATCGCCTACTTCGCACAAAGTTCGCAGACTGGAAATATGAAAAGGAGGTGCGGCTCTTCGTTCAACTGGATCACTCGACAAGGGAATCAGGTATGTATTTCTACGATTTTTCGGAGAGTCTTCAGCTGCGTGAGGTTGTCCTTGGGCCTAGGTGCGAGTTGCCGATCTCGCGGATCAGGTCCTGCGTAGCTGGCTTTAAACCCGCTGTAACAGTGCTGAAGGCTAGGATCGCATTTAGGAGTTTTCGGGTGGTAAAAAACAAATCTTTGAGTAAGATCCGGTAACTACCTTTCGTGAAGAGTTATACTGAACAATTTATGGGGATGAAAGATGATGATGGTTCGTAACTTTTAATGATACAGGAAGAAATGGCTTCCAACCAAACAGATGAAGAGGTCGAGCAGAGCTATATTGCGAAGATGGGTGATGAACTTGGCACGCTTTTCTACCGATGCTGGAACGAGTGCGCATGACGTCACCTTAAGTGGAATGAGTACCTTGTGCTCTTTGGCACGAAACCGGACCAGGTCCATTTGCTCAACAAGGCTGCTCCGTCGTTTTATCATATGGTTCAAGGTGCGCTGTGGGAAAATCTTCTTTTGCATCTTTGCAGACTAACAGATCCTCGGCAGTCAGTCGGCAAGGATAATCTTACGGTGCAACGTCTGCCCGATCTTGTTGCGGACGCCATTCGGCCAACGGTCGAAGACTTGGTCCAGTGCCGTATTGTTAAGTCAGACTTCGCTCGCGATTGGCGAAAGCGGCATATTGCTCATAAAGACCTGGCCCTCGCGATCGGTAAGAGCGTTCCCCCTCTCGCACCAGCCACCTGGAAGGGATTCCAGACGGCGCTTGAATCGCTCGTCTCGCTGCTGAACATTGTCGAACGTCACTCTAAGAACGCTTCAACCGCGTACGATCTGATTCCATCAAACGGCAATGCGGAGGCGCTGCTCTATGTGCTTCGGAATGGACTAGACTCAGAAACTGAGCGACGATACCGCTTCAAGAAGGGGAAGATCTTGCCAGCGGAAATTCAGGGAAAGCCTGCGATCTAACAGTGAAGATAATGGGTTGCTGCTATTGCAACAGAACAGATCCCTTACGGTCATGGAGCATCGCAAGCGCACGTTCCTTCGCACGCCTATGCGATGCGTCACCGGTTTCGGATTAATATAAGCCAAAATGAACGAAGCTGGACCCAGACGATTTTCCATTGCAACGGTCGAAGACGCGCGACGGTTTGATGAACGATTACGTGTATGGGCCCAATCAGGAAACAGATATATTGCTCTGCACTTGAGAGTGGAGGAAGTATTCCAAGACCTGGTCGTACGCCAGGACCACCAAAAACTGTTTGCCGCTTTTCTAGACTTATATCTTTCGTGGATATTCTGCTGCCTCGATTTCATGGAGTGCGGAGGCATATCGAATGATCTCTCTAAGAGTGGGTTAGTAAGGACGTCAATTTTTGACTCACAGCAAGCGTTCAGCCTTAGAATGGATTCCCTCCACTTCCATGTTGGGTATGTACTTCGCCTCAGAGCAGTATGGGATAAGTTGATGGGATTTGTTGTTCTTTTAACAGCACCGGACGAATATGAAAAATTCGAGAGAGCTAGAAGTCGTAGACGCTTCTTTAAGAGAATTATCGATGATCATCCCCATTTCCCTAAGAACTCAGGGGAAGATATTGACCGCATAGTCCGAGAAATTGATGACAAATTTAGGACTGCCGAGGCACACGGAACTGGTTCATTGAGAACATATCTTCTTGCAGAGAATACACCCATGGAAAGCCCTGAGGGACATTTGCTCCTTCACTTCAATCAAATGAATGGCGTGTTTGCCAAACTTGGAGCGGTGATAAAAGGCGCTCATCTCTACTCCACAAAATTGTCGCCCAAAGAAACAAGATAGCATCATGGAAGAGAGGGTGGGATACTCATCCCGGTTGGATGGGCGTAATAGGCGAAAGATTCATGACGTTACCTTCATTAGATCTGGGATTTCAACTTTCCTCATGATCTGTTTTGAGTTGATCAGCTATGGCGTGTGGATTTGAATGGTCAGACCCCTTTTCTTCCGTTCATAGTCTCTAGTCGTGTGTAGCACAAGGCTAGCTGGATGGATCTGATTGCCGATTTTCTTACGCGGTATCGTAAGGAGTACGACTTCTACGATCAAGCCGCGCGCCTTGTGTCACAGATGCTTCAAGGCAGCCTTCAAGCCGCAGGAATCCGTTCCATGGTGACGTCTCGGGCTAAGGCCGTTGGACGCCTAGAGGCCAAGGTGCGTCAGCGAGCGGCGGCTAAGAACTACGCATCTGTCGACGACATCTATAGCGATATCGTCGACCTGGCCGGGACCCGTGTCGCGCTTTACTTTCCTGCGGAGCGGGCACAGGTCGACAGCATGATCAAATCGCTGTTCATCCTTGTCGAGCCTCCGAAAGAGTTCCCTGGGGCGTCGACTCCGACATACATTAAGCGCTTCTCAGGATACTGGGCGACGCACTACCGCGCTCAGTTGCGTGAAGCGAGCTTGAGTGATATTCAAAAACGTTACGCAGAGGCCCGTATCGAGATCCAGGTCGCTTCCGTACTAATGCACGCATGGGCGGAAGTCGAGCATGACCTCGTGTACAAACCGCTCCAGGGTCAGCTCTCGGAGGACGAATATGCCATTCTTGATGAACTGAACGGGCTCGTTATGGCGGGTGAGATCGCGTTAGAGCGACTCCAGAAGGGCGGTGAAGCTCGGATAGCTGCTGGTGGCCGGGCATTCAGCAATCACTACGATCTTGCAGCCCATCTCCTTAGTGCTGCGGGGCTTATACTCAAAGGCGCAGCTGGCGACACTGCTCTCGGCCGTGTTGATTTGCTATTTGACCTGCTCAAACGCCTTGGGCTCACCACACCAGACTTGCTGCGTCCGTACGTGATCACCCTGCACGGCGACACGGAACGTCGGCCTTTTGCTGAGCAAATCATTGACCAACTCCTTGCAGAGGATGATGCACGGTACAAAATCTACGAGGATGTTCGTGCTAGTCGTCCCGCACCAGGAGACTACGAGCCTAATATTCGAGAGCCGGTCGAACCTGACCTTCATGAAGCAATGGGCTTCTTTCTCGCACAATGGATCTCGTTTGAGAGGGTCATTCGACAGCGAGTTAGTCAGTTGGCTGGCGAACGTGTCCCACCAGCTGCTCCAATATTTCGCCTAGTTGGTGCCTTTAATATCCTTGATGAGGGGACTCGTAGGGAGGTCGAACTTATCCGCCGAATGAGGAACAACGTCGTGCATGGCGTGGAGATCCCAGATGCCACGACGCTACGCCAAGCTGGCGAGCGGCTGGAAGCAATTATTGAACGGCTCAGTCAGCTAGAGTAATCATCGCTGCGCGAGATTTAATGCGTTCGAACCCTTTTCTTCACTTGGAAAGGTGATCATTTTCCTCGCCATGTTCATGTATATCGGGATGGCGTTCTGGTGGTGAAATGGGATCTGGACAACTGGCAGCCGATGATCGGGAAGGCGGCGAGACGAGTTCGCGCATTGATTAAAGAATTGGACGATGAGAGGGCATTATGAAGATTCGATCTGTGACGTGTAATAACCACAAGAAGGCGTTTCATGTGAAATCCTCAAAAGGTCCACTGCTACTTCCCTATTCGAAGGTCGATGTTCGCCCGAGTGGCAACGATCCGGTCGCCAGAGTTTTTGTAGATAAGGAATTAGGAGGAGAAGGCTTCAGCTATGTTTTGGCATCCGGGAAGGAAGGGACGGTTCATAGTGAGCAGGTGTTGGAATACAATCAAGATCCGTCCTTCCTAAGAGACGCACTGCTCTACAAATTGACGATTGAAGCGCAGAAGCGGATCGAGAAAAGTCCGCTCTCAAAACGGGAAATTATCCGACGACTGCGCACATCGGGCACACAGTTGTACCGGTTGCTCGATCAAACGAACTACCGTAAATCGGTCGATCAGCTTCTCTCGCTGCTGCACATCTTAGATTGTGATGTCGATCTGCTTGTCAAAAGCAGGAGTTCGTCGGGAAAGGCCGCCTAGTAGAGCGTTCCAAAATGCGCATTACATGAGGTAGTGGGAATGTGTTTCTTGATCTCGGTTTCCCGCCGCACGAAGCAGCCGTCATGCTGCTGCGCTGTGAGCTGGCTGAGGTGTTGCGTAAGTGGATGACCCGTGAAGGACTGACTCAGACGCAAGCGGCGAAACGACTTGGTGTTGTTCAACCACGTCTTTCAGAGATTACGTGCAACAAGGTGGACAAGCTGTCGCTTGATTACCTCGTGGGTCTCTGTGTGAAAGCTGGTTTGTCGGTTGCGGTGAAGTCTGCAGCGTAAAGGCAAGGAATTTAGCTAAGGGTCGAATACCTTTTCTGTGCCCCCAGACTCGTTTTTTCTCCACCGCGAGGTCGCGGGAGGATGCAGACTGTCCCCGAGAGGGTATTACGACGTGGCCCCTGGCGCGCCCACGAAGTAGAGGTGCTTCTCCCCGGTGAGATGTTGCGGCTGGACGATGTAGTCGCCTGTCATCGAGGGAATCCAGATGGACTTGGCTGCCTCCATGTTTCCCCCGGTCATCGCCCAAGTGAGGCCGCCCACAACGCCTCCGCCGATCGCGTAGGCCATTTTCACAGCACCATAGGGAATGGTGACAGCCCAGCAGGCTGCTTGGAGTCCGGCTGCCTCGGGGCTGGCGAGATTCGATGAGCGGGACAGGCTCGATTGCGAATGCGATAGACTCGTCTCGGACATGTCTTCACCACCATGAGCCAGTACGGATTCCCCTGTCATGACCAGTAGCGTGCAGAGGGTAGCCGCAACAAGAAATATCCGCGCGTCCTGCATCCGTAAAAACTGATGTGTGTTCATGGCTGTTCTATAGTGAAGACTGATGGATGATAGAGAATAAATGGCCACCATATGGAACCAGAATCTGGCTTATGATTCGTCCTTAGAGGACTCCTCGCTCTGTTTTAACCAGAGTTCAAGAAGTCGTGTCTCGCGTTCAGACTGGGAAATGTGCTCCAAAGCGAACGCGCCCGTCAAGCGGTCTTCATAAAAAGCCCGTTGCTTGGCGTAAGTTTTCTTAAAAGCTTCCCGCTTAAGGGTTTTCCAATTGGCATCGGATATCCCAGCCTGAGAACGCAATAAGTTGATCTCAATGGCTTGAAAGGCAAAGACTTTAGCTAACACCTTGATGACGGTTGCATTCGTCAGGAATCGTGGAGCTTTATCAGCCATGACCGATCATTTCCAGCTAAGCTAAGGAAACATGACCGTCCCGCCGCGTGGTCAACCCTCTCAAGGGGAAACGATCAGTTTCGCACGCCGCTCCAAACTTTTGCCGGATCGATAGCCTTGTCGGGATTGAGGGTCTTCGCCCTTTCAAGCAGGACATCGGCCCCCTCCGGATAAGCCGGATCAGAAATACAACAATTATCGACCGGACAGACTGCCGCACATTGCGGTTCGTCAAAATGGCCGACACATTCGGTACACCGATCATGAGCGATCACGTAAATATTATCCCCCACTCCCTGGCCGTCACCGACATGGAGGCCCTTCTCTTCCGCGCCGCTGCGAGTTTCGAAGATGGCTTCGTTCGGACATTCCGGCAGGCAAGCGCCACAGTTGATACATTCCTCGGTAATCAGCAGTGCCATATTTTGGCCTCCTTATTCTCTAAATTTTAATACGGCGCGGCACGTTCTCGCTATCTTTATCCCTGGCAGCACCAAGCTGTTGATGGCTATTTTAATAGACCAACGGGATACACATGTTGCACCGTCGCAAGCGCTCCTGTCAATGTGCGGTTCGAAATGGAGAGCTGTTGGGGGAGAGCAGATTTAAGGGTTGCCCGTAAGTTGGGGGCACCTCATTGTGCATGCGCTTGATCTCAATGGACGACGTTCGTATGATGACAAGCTTTGGAACAGCCTAAGAGGGCAGACGCCATTTCTCCGTCAGAATTAGAGATGCGGGTGGGTTGAATTCGTCGTTGCTTTCCCATCTTGAGGTGCTGTACGAGTGGCCATCCCCGACTTTATCAAAGCCCTCCGCTCCAAGGTCGGAACGGATCTGTTGCAGGTTCCTACGGTTGTCGTGCTGGTCTACGACGACGAAGGACAGTTGTTGCTCGTGCAAGACAAGGTCTCCAAATTGTGGGGCGCACCGAGTGGAATTCTGGATCCGCATGAAGTGCCGGCTGATGCGGCGGTGCGTGAGACCTGGGAAGAAGCCGGAGTGTTCGTCGAGCTTACGCACATCGTTGGGGTTTTTGCAGGAAAACATTTTGGTGGCGTATATCCGAACGGTGATCAGCTTGCTTGTGTTTCCACGGTCTTTGGGGCGCGTCCCATCAGAGGAGCGCCTCGTCCGGATCATGAGGAAACATCCGATGCGCGTTACTTCGCTCGAGGCGAGATCGGCAGCCTGTCTTGCTATCCGTCCTTTCAAGAGATACTCAGGATTTTGAGTCAACGCCGACCGGATGTTTACTTCGAACCGTCCACATGGCAACCGGGTGGCGCGTAAGAATTGACGTGCGGTAAACAAGGAGCACATTCATGTCAGATTTAAAAGAACAGTTGACGAAAACGCTGGAGCAGCTCAAGCAACTTCGCGATGAACTTCAAGTCAAGCTTCACTTGGCGAAGGCGGATGCGAAGGACGAATGGACCCGCCTGGAGACACAGTGGCAAGAAGTAAAGCCCAAGGTGGAGGCGGCACGGGAGGAAGCCGGCAAGACGGCGGAATCTGTCGGCGCTGCCCTTGGCCAGGCGATCGACGAATTGAAGAAAGGCTATGACCGCCTGCGGAGCCGACTATGATGCGGGCATCGTGAACGCAGTGCCGGCTGCCGAAGATTATTTGTGCAGAATAAATAGCCGGATATCGTGGCTTTCATTCTCGTCAGTTCCAGAACGCCGGTGATGGCTCACCGTTTGAGTGAAGCATCTTGGGGTTTCTTGCCGCCGTGCGTTTTTGTGTCGCTCAAATTGCCACCCGACTCGGGCAACTGCGTAATCACGAGTTCCATTCGTCGATTCTTACTCCGGCCTTTTTCAGTATCATTCGTCGCAATAGGCTTGCTGTCTGCGTGCCCGACGGCTTTGACTCGATCAACTTCAAGCCCTCCGTTGATCAATACCTGAACGGCATGTTCAGCCCGGGTTCGGGAAAGTTCGACGTTATCCCGAAAGCCCTTCCGAGGGTCGTTCCGGAGCGGCATGTTGTCGGTATGTCCAGCGATTTCTATGCTCTGGTATCGGAACCCATGCAAGACGACTCCGACCCGCTCGAGCAGCGAGGTTCCTCCCAGGGTGACCGTCGCGTCACCTGGGGAGAATAACTCACTGGTGGCCAATGCGAGGGTCAATCTATTTCCTCGCTGCTTCACCGTCGCACTGCCTTTCTTGAGTTCGGGCTGTAAGAGATTCGCAAAGCTCTCGCTTATCTTTCCGAGATCACCATTCGATGGTGATGTGTCCCCGTCATCCGTCATCTCAGAGTCAGGTTCGAGGAGGCTGGTGAAAGATAGATTGTGATCGATCGATAGCAGGGAAAGAGAGGGAGGGCTCTCTTCCTGAGCGGAAGTCGGCATGCCTGGTTTGGACGGATGGAGCTCGAAGTCCGCCAGCAATTGCTTTGTGCGTGTGAGTTCCGCGTCTTTGGCCGTGAGTTGGGGAGTGAGATCCGCCAGCTTTTGCGTAACTTGTTTGAGATCCTCCTTAACCTGCGTGAGTTCTTGCTCCTTCTTTGTTGTCTGCTGGTCTGCTTCGATGATACGGCGCTTAGCCTGCGCTAGTTCCTGCTCTTTTCCCGCCGTCTGTTGTTCCGCTTCGGTGGTGCGGCGCTTGGCCTGCGCCAGTTCTTGCTCTTTCCCGGCCATCTGTTGGTCTGTTTCGGCAACACGACGCTTGGCATGGGCTAGCTCTTGCTCTTTTCCCGCAGTTTGTTGTTCCGCTTCGGCGATGCGGCGCTTGGTCTGAACCAGTTCTTGCTCTTTTCCGGCTATCTGTTGTTCGACCTCTGTGACACGCTGCTTGGCCTGCGCCAATTCTTGTTCTTTCCCCGCCATGTGTTGATCGGCTTCGATCGCGTGACGCTTTGGCTGCGTCAATTCTTGGTCTTTCGCCATCGCTGCCAGCAGTTGTTCGACTTCGGTGACCCTGCGTTTGGCCTGGGTGAGTTCCTGCTCTTTCCTTGCCGTCTGTTGTTCCGCATCAGCTGCGCGGCGTTTAGCCTGCGCCAGTTCATGTCCTTTTCCCGTGCTTGCCAGCTGTTGATCGAGCTCGGCAATACGGCGCTTGGCCTGGTTGAGTTCCTCAGTGCGTAACACGAGATCCTCTCGAATCTGCTTGGAGTTCTCGTGGGCGCTGGATTTCAGGGCTGCGATCTCATTATCCTTGGCATGAAGCTGGAGAACGAGTTCACCGATCCGTTGCTTTAGTTGTCGCTCCAGCTCATCGATTTTTTGCTTGGCCTGTTGGAGATGGGTCCTTGTCACACTCAAGTCATCTTGCGACGACTGGCCCTCTGAATCTCCCGCGGCAATAGAAACCGGCACGTTTCCGATCGACAGGGCGATAGATACAAGAGCACAGGCGGCTAACTTGGTGATCATGTTGTACTCACAAGTAGATAAAGTGCGGCGACCACAATGGATCCCGGCCAATGGTTTCAATTCATTCATGTTCGCATGACACCCGCTAGGGAGGCTCGGCGGAAGCATCTGAATTGAAGCCGCAACCGATGTCGGCGCTTTCCCTTCTTACGAACAAAAAACGATCCTATCGCCTCCCTGATTTACTTTGCAACGGGATCTGCGGAGTGAAGATAAACAAACGGCGGGTGGTAAACCGTATGATGGGCAAGGAGGTACGAAGAGACCACCCGTCGGTGATGAGCTCGGCGCGAGTCAAATAGCCAAGGACGCCGTGCCACGGCAGCAACGAATATGAATGTTCTCGTGAATGTATGTATCGGCGCTGCCAAGACGGGATTCCGATAGCAAATGATGTGTAGGTGCTCTGGTTCCCGCCTTGAATCTCATCGTCTGTCTGGTTAGACTTGCCCCCCGCTCAACACGGTCCGCTCCTTTGGAGGATACCAATGATGGTTCGCCCTCTTTTTCACATATTCATCGTCTTCGGAGCATTGGTTTCAGTAGGGATAATTGATTCCGAGGCAGCCGACCAGCCGCAGCATATGAAAGCAGCCTGTGAAAAAGGTACGGCGTCCTCGTGCAATTCTCTAGGATTGCTGTATGTGAAAGGTGATGGAGTGAAGCAAGATGACGCTCGAGCCGCAGCCCTTTTCAGAAAGGCCTGTGACGCAGGGGATGCGGGTGGCTGCTCCAATCTTGGTGTGATGTATGCCGAAGGAATCGGGGTGCAACAGGACGACGTGCAAGCCGCTGCCTTCTCTCGAAAGGCCTGTGACGCTGAGAGTATGAAGGGCTGCTCCAATCTTGGGTTGATGTATGCCGAGGGAACCGGGGTCCAACAGGACGACGTGCAAGCCGTCGGCTTCTACAGACAAGGCTGTGAGGGAGGACATGCGAAGGCTTGCTACAATCTGGGCGTGATGTATGCCGAGGGGATTGGGGTCCAACAAGACGACGGTCAAGCCGTTGCCTTTTCGAAGAAAGCCTGTAACGGTGGACATATGAAGGCTTGCTACAATCTGGGCGTGATGTATGCCGAGGGAACCGGGACCCAACAGGACGATGTGCAAGCTGCCGACTTCTATAGAAAAGCGTGTGAAGGGGGAAATGCGAGGGGCTGCTACAATCTCGGCGTAATGCATGCCGAAGGAACCGGGATCCAACCGGATAACTTTCAAGCTGCTGACTTTTACAGGAAGGCCTGTGATGGTGGAAGCGCCAGAGGTTGCTCCAATCTCGGCTGGATGTATGCCCAGGGGATCGGGATCAAACAGGACGACATTCGAGCCGCCAACCTCTACAGGAAAGCGTGTGACGCAGGAGACGCGAAAGGCTGTATCAATCTCGGCATGGTCTTTCAAGTCGGAAGGGGGATCAAACAAGATGACGCCGAAGCACTCAAGTATTACGGGAAGGCGTGCGATTTGAGAGAGCCAAAGGGCTGCTCTCATTACGCCAAGTTAAAGACAGGCAGGCGCTGAATTATTCGCTATGGCCTCTGTGCCTCACTGATCGCCAGATTGTCATGAGTGCCAAACCTACATTCACTTCCGTTTCCGATTACCTGTCCGCACTCGAAGTGGAGCAGGCAAAGGCCTTGAAGCCCTTACTCGCCCTTGTCCAAAAAGCCGTGCCGGAAAGCACCCGTGTCATAAGCTATCGCATGCCCGCGTTCAAGCTCGACCGAGTGTTCATGTACTGTGCGGCCTTCAAGCGGCACATCGGTATCTATCCGCCTGTTAAGAACGATGCGAAACTAACGGCAGCTCTGACGCCCTATGCCAATTCAAAAGGTAACTTGAGTTTCTCTTTGGATGAGCCAATGCCGAAAACCCTTATCACTCGAGTGGCTAAGGCGTTGGCGAGACAATACTCTCAGACACGGAATTCTCGGGTAAAGCACAAGGGGAGTAAGTAAAGTTGCTTGCGCCGCGTAGCGTTCGACATCCTAGATGCCATAATTTCCCACAAACTCTCGATCTCGATGGGTATCGTCCGTATGATCGCCTACATCATCCGACCGATGTCACTGGGTTTGTCTTGGAAGCGAGGTCATGTATGCGACGACTCCTAATAGCCGTATTGCCGATCACTCTAGCCGGATGTCCGACAACGACGGCTATGTTTGTCGCAACTCCGGCGCTTCTGTCCAAATCCGAGTTTGATGAACGGCGGATGGAAACCAAACAACAGATCGAAAAGGGGCTGATCTCGAAGGAGGCCGGTGAAACCAGCTGCCGTCAGATGTTGAACACGGTCGATCGGAATCATGCGGCGCCACCTCCTGTTGATCCCTCCACATGTGAGTTCGGCTCATTTGCCGACAGGCGCTATGAACTGACTCGGTCTGTGGAGAGCGGTGCGCTGACATCGGAACTCTGGATGACCAAGTGCAAGCAGTTGGCTGGGCCGCCTACTGGGAAAGACGTATGCCGGTACGACCCATTTGCTGATCGGATTTCCCAATGGCGGCGGTTAGTTGAGGAAGGCAAGGCGACGAAGGAAGGGGCTGAGATGGACTGCCGTAATTTCGCGAAGCAAGCTCGTCTACATCCGATCCCTGGTCCGGAGATCAATGAGGATGCTTGCAAACTCTAGCAGCTCACGCCGGATAATCCGCATGAGAGGCAAGTTTTAATCTCACTCCCTGCCAGGTATCATTTTGCTTGCCTTTGGTTTAGGTCCTACAGGCGATGCAGGCCACAGCTTGATCAGTTTTCGACAACCGAGAAGCCTATCACCCTGGCTGATCAAGTCGATCCGGTGATCAGCAGAGGCATGTATCGGACTTTCAGTAGGTCGGAGGTAATACTGAGCTTAGCGGACTAGCTCGGAGGACACTCCTATGGATGAAGGATCGGGCTACGGAGTGTGGTGGCTCGTCCTCGTCAATTCTGTGTTCTTTATTCTTTTCGCGCTGGGTTTCACGCGTCCTCGAACGGGACGCGATTGGCGATCTCTTGGGGTATTTTCCGCATTTATTGTTGCCCTATTTGCGGAGATGTATGGATTCCCCCTGAGCATCTATCTGCTTTCAGGTTGGCTGGCGAATCATTATCCCGGAGTCGATCCCTTTGCTCACGATACCGGTCACTTCTGGCACATCTTGTTGGGCAGGGAAGGTCCTGCGCATTCTGATCCTTTGCATATTCTCAGCGAGGTACTGGTCTTCATTGGATTGATTCTGCTGGCAGTCTCCTGGCGCATTTTGTATTGGGCGCAGCGAAACCAGACCCTGGCCACGACTGGACCCTATGCCTTCGTCAGACATCCCCAGTACGCAGCCTTCATGATGGTTATGCTGGGCTTCCTGCTCCAATGGCCGACCATTCCAACCCTGGTCATGTTCCCTGTGCTCGTGGGAATGTACATCCTTCTTACGCACGAGGAGGAAGCAGTCGCTCGTGCACAATTCGGTGAGGCTTATGATCGTTATGCAGCGGTGACGCCAGCCTTTCTCCCTCGATGGATGAAACGGGTATGAGAACAGACCGAGGTGTGTTCCTCTGAAATCAAGCCCCCTGGGTTGATTGTTGCGTTCGGTATTGGACGGGGGTTAAACATTTTTTATGAGCGGGCGAATATGGATATCGGTGACTTCTGCCGTGCGTGGCAGCGTCAGTGCGCTGATGACCATACTGGCAATGTCCTCGGGCTGGAGAAGACGCTTGGGATCATAGGGCCGCTTGGCATTACGATAAAGCCTCTCTTGCATGGCTGAAGCGGTTTGTCCCGCGAAGACAGTCAACACGCGCACTCCTTCGGCATTGACCTCTTGGCGCAGGCTATTCGCCATGGCCTTCAATCCGTGCTTCGTTGCTGCATATTGACTCACATGCGCCTTGGTATGGAGTCCCATGCTCGAATTGATGAATACCACTTGCCCCTGGCACAACGTGAGTTGCCGTAGCAGACTATGGGTCAACGAGTACGGCGCTCTGAGGTTAACCTCGTATTGCCGGTCAAAATTCTCAATCGCCGACACGCTCATGTCGCCAAGAATAATATCTCCGGCGGCATGGACCAAAATATGCACGCGCTTCAATTCCTGCTTGAGCTTAAGAGTCACGCGAGAAAGATCTTGTTTGGAGGAAAAGTCGGCGCAATATGTCCGAACCTTAGATGAATTGCGTGAAACTAATTTGGCGGTCATAAGCAATCGCTGCTCGTTTCGACCGAGGAGACAAAGCGATGCGCCTTCCCTGGCCAAGCTCATTGCGATGGCACGGCCGATCCCGCTGCTAGCGCCCGTCACGACTGCTGTTAAGCCTGTAAACATTGCCATCAGAGACTCCTCTATCAATATCGTCGGCTGAATCCGAGCTGCAGAACCCTGCCGACAGTTCACTTAGACGCTGTGATGGTCGGATTATGGGCTTCTTTCGTTCCTCCAGCACTCATTGGTCATCATGATGTAATGACAGCGTCGACAATGTTTGTGGCGGGTGAAAGATCGAGGTGACGAAGATCGAACGATATCGCATGAAAGTAGGCTCATTGCGTGACACGAAGAAGCCCATATTTCTATGGTACTCCGAGGCATCGATAGCAAACGTACTTTATACAGGACTTGCAGATCAAGCAGCTTCGATTTTCCCTGTCTGAGCAACATCGGAAGCCAATTCTTTGAAAAGACTTTGAGATGATCGTGTCTGATCGAATCCCTCTATGTTCTGCCGCTACAACATCTACTGGTCAGACCTTATGACGGCGAATTGTCTCATTGTCGACACAGCGCTATGGTCAGAATCATGATCCTGCCAACGGCGAACATCTGCCTATCTGTATCGCTGTATCGTCACGGTTTGTGATATGAAGTCATGGGGCTTCTATAACCTCCAGCGAGATTATGGCACCGCTGCTCTTCCATGGAGAAATACAATGATATTCAGACGGCCGGAACTTGAAAAGGATAATCCGATCGCTCCCCAACCATATGTAGGGCCTCGTAGGCGGCTGGCATTGGCTCGCGCAGGGGCATCGGAGGAATCGAGAGAACGGGACGATGTAAAAGAGACGTTGCAAGCCTTGACGAAGACGGCCTCCCGTTTCGTGAATAGTCTCCCGAAAGTAAGAAAAGCAGATAGGCGACTGAAAGCCCTGCGGGATGCGATTGCTCAAGCCGAGCAAGTTCTGTCGCCGAAGACGTGACCATGGACCGTCACCTAAGGCCATGGGGTCCAGCGATCTTGTGTAAGGATTGGCGACCTGAATGAATGTCTTTCTCTCCTACTCGTCGTCCGACCGTGAGCTTGCCGAGCGGCTGGCCTATAGCCTGCGTGAGGAGGGCGATTCGGTGTTTTTTGACCGGACTTCTCTTCCTCCCGGAGAAGGCTACCATGCGCGTATCCGAACTGCGATTGACGAGTGTCAGCTGTTCATCTTTCTCGCCAGCTGTGACGCGCTGTCGATGGGTAGCTATGCGCTCACAGAATTAGCGATGGCTCAACAGAAGTGGGCCAATCCTTCAGGACGGATTCTTCCGATCATGACGTCAGACATCGACCCTGACATGCTCCCTCCTTATCTGAATGCGGTGACGGTTCTGCGGCCGCAAGGCGATCTTGTGGCCGATGTAGTGGTCGCAGTCAGCCGACTTCGGCTACTCCAAGCAGAACCCGTCAAGATCATCAGCAGCCTCACGAATTCCGGTTGGACGTGGACTCTTGAAATCCTGAGTCATGAGCCGGTCAGAGAAATTTTCTATCGGTTTTCGGCGGACGATCCATTCACGAGCACCGGATTCACGCAGGTGCGTGATCGAAGGACAGGGCTTCCTCAGCCGAGATGCCACCTGGAGGTTCCGCTTTTCACCGGTACTCGGACTATCTTTGTGAAGTATACAACGTCATCCGGAGCCGAACATGGCCCTTATACACTGCTGGTCGACGCCGTCCGGCATATCGTGGCCGAGACCAAAGCAATCCTGGAAGCCGTCGGCAACGCATGGGTGTCCTTTAAGGAGGATCCGGAGAAGGGGATACTTCTTTACTTTACTCACCTGGTTTCTCATAAGAATGGCCTAAAGCAGATTTGTTACTCTGTCGACGATCATTCTTTGTCTCGACGTGTTCGATTTACACCGGACTGGTCCGGCCCTGGTGCTCCTGAAATAGGCGAAGATGATGAGACTCGCATTGAAATTCCGGCGTCCTCCTCCTATGTCGAGATCAAGCTGGTATTTATTGATGGAAGTGAGTGGCCGGCCAGAAAGTTCCCACTCCGTGATTCGCGGGGCAGCGGTTCATGATCCCGGCGCATCGCATGCTAAGGAGTGTACTGAGTGCCTTGCTGATGGTTGTCTCAATCGCAGGCTGCGCCAATGTCTTTCCTTGCAGTGATGGCCGGGTCGCAGTTCAAGAGTTAGTGTACTTCGGAACAGAAACACCGTCCGGCCACGTCACACCGGAAGCCTGGGCGCAGTTTCTTAGCGAAACAGTCACACCCCGGTTCCCGGAAGGACTCTCGACATGGCAAGCCGCCGGCCAGTGGCGATCGGTTTCGGGTGAAGTGATTCGCGAGCCTTCGTATATCCTGAGCCTCGTCCATCCGGACGATGTCGCACCGGGCAAGGCCGTTCAGGAAATTATTGCGTCCTACAAGACGCGCTTCCATCAAGAAGCAGTGCTCCGCGTCAAGTCTTATACGTGCATGTCTCTCTAACCGGAGACTCATCCAAGGTTGCGATTGACTCATGGAGATCAAGAGGAAATAAAGGGCCGGGACATTGGTCGCGGTAGGTTCAGGTGGATCTCACATTTCCCATTTGATGCACTCTTAAAGATGGTAGCGCGCTTCAACTGTCTCAATCTGATGAACGAGACGTTGAACCGCTCAAGGCACTCTATCGGGTGATCGTCGAGGAAGGGAACTCGTATCCACACGATCGGTTTCCCAGTCATGACGAGTTCATGGACTATTGGTTTCGTGGCAAGAGGACGGTCGTGGCGTATGTGCCGGATCGAGAACGGGCGACGGAACTGGCCGGAGCGTTTTATCTCAAGCCGAACTGGCCCGGGCGAGCAGGGCACGTGGCGAATGCCGGCTTCATGGTAGCGCCGGAGTGGCGTAGCAAAGGTTTAGGCCGGCTATTTTGGGCGAGACCATGCTGCACGATGCCAAGCAACTCGGCTACCGGAGCGTGATCTTTAATTTAGTGTTTTCAGAAAACCTCATTGCCCGCAAATTCTGGGAGCAGCTGGGTTTCCGTCAGCTTGGTGTGATTCCCGGCGCCATTCGCAAAAACAATGGGGGATTTCAAGATGCGATCATCATGTTCCGGTCGCTCGAGAGTTAACGGCTTCTTGAGGGGACGCTGACACTCGATCTTGCTCGAAGTGTCGCCGCACGAGTGTCTCAACTGAGGCGAAGTGGCGTTCCGGAAGATTTTTGAAACGACGTCTGCAGTCCACAAGAGCTTCGTCGGCCGTGGCGAAAGGTTCAAGCACAGCCTGCAGATGGCCATAATAGTCTCTGAGCTTTAGTTCAGCGATTCGGAGATGACGTGGATCTCCGGCAATATCCAGCGCAGCCTTGGCGTGATCTCCGTTGGCTTCTCCCAGCGCCTGAAAGCAAAGTCCCTTCAAGCGCTGCGTCACTGTGGAGCGATCCCAACCAAGCGTTTTTGCCGCGGACTGCATGTCGAAGCCATATCGTCTCAGACAGTTCAGGACTGCCGCATCACCGGCTAGTCCGGGGTCCGTCTGTCCGGTATGCCGTTTCGATCGCCTAGGTTCTTCGCTGAGCCTGAGTGAGTCTCCGGTTAAGAGAGGTTCATCGTTCAACGTCACGGCTTGTTCCAAACAGTGGCGAAGCTCCCGCACATTTCCTTTCCAGTCATGGTCGATCAATGCACGAAGCGCCTCATTCGTCAGTTGTGAGACCGGCTTGCCTGTTTGTTCGGCCAGCTGGTTCAAGAAAATGTCGGCCAGAAGCGGAATATCGTCGGTGCGCTCACGTAGCGGCGGGAGGTGAAAGACCATTCCCGTCAACCGGAAGTACAAGTCATCCCGAAACCAACCCTCCGACACGCCTTTCTGTAAGTCTCGGTTGGTGGCGGCCACGATTCGAACGTCCACGGTCGTCGGGGTGGTGGCGCCCACTCGGTAGAATGATTTGTCCTGAAGCACGCGCAATAGTTTGCTCTGATGATCCATTCGAAGGTCGCCGATCTCGTCGAGAAAGATCGTGCCGCGGTCGGCGAGCCCGAAATAGCCGCGACGTTCACTGGTCGCCCCGGTGAAGCTGCCCTTCACATGGCCGAAGAGCTCGCTTTCAAACAGCTCCGAAGAAATGGCCGCCATGTTGACCGCGATGAAGGTCTTGTCAGACCGCGGGCTTAACCGATGGATTGCGCGGGCGAAGAGCTCTTTCCCGGTGCCCGGTTCTCCAAGAAGCAGGACAGTCAACGGAGACTTTGCGCTTTTCTTCACGTCGTGAAACAACCGAAGCAGGAAACGATCTTGGGTGATGATGCCGAATCGGAGGCATTCGGTTTGGAGACGGTTGAATTCCTCATCGCCGATGGCACGCGATACGGCGCTTGCAGCCCGGAGATCGCCGAGTTGCCGCTCCAGATCATGAAGGTGTCGACGGGCATCCTGTTCCTGAGTCTGCGCGTCAGCGATTTGGAGCCGCAACGAGTTCGTCGTTCTGGCCAACTCTTCCTGTTGGCTGGTTGAAAAAGCGATGGCCACGTTGGCCGTTTCTAAATCTTCTAGAAGGGCTTCAGCACGATCCTCATGCAGAACAAGCGCCTCTCTCACGGCAGCGGACTCTCGCTGGATGTGAATCATGTCACGTTCGAGCAACATCAGACGCTGGTTCGCCGTCACATTCGCCCAAACAGCGGTGCCGATAAGGACGACGAGTGAGGCTATGAAAGGGCCGGCCATCGGTATCACGAGGGATGCCGCGCGCAGCATCGCGAAAGCCAGTGCCCCGTACGAAACAACGGCGGCACCGGCAAGCAAAAGGCCCATCGTCCCACGAAACTGTAAGAGGCTCCAGGCTACCAGCGAGGCCAACGCGATGGTGATGGTTACGCGGCCGAACCAGCTCAGCGAGTCGATCCGTTCACGATTGAGTAAGGCATTCAAGAAATGGAGGTGGGCGGTCATGCCGTCTACCGCCACGTCGGAGGGTAAGAGCCATGTCTCCGAACGAGCAGGACTTGATCGGATGACGACGACTTTGTCCCTGAACCAAGCAGCCAACTGAGGCTCGTCATGACGTTCGACTGTCTTCCAGACCGATGACAAGAGGATCGGTTGAAGAGCGGCCGGTGATCCGTCTCCGACTATATTGATCAAAACGTCGGCATCGGAGCTCGAAAGAAACTGTATCGGTGTGGACGTGTGTCGGTGAAAAATGTCGGACAGGACCGAACCAAAAGCTTGAACGGTTTGAGACCCGATCCTGGTCACGGGCGACATGTGGCGAGATACATGATCGAGATCGCTCGTGACAGTGAGATGTCCATAGATCGCGGCGTCCGACTGAAGGAGTGAATCGATATCGTGAATCAAGACCACAGGTGATGCCGCGCGAAGTGCTTCAAGTAAGAGCGCATCGCTTGAGGCTCCACCGCGCTGGGCAGGGCTCGCCTGATCCAGGCGATGGTCGACGCCGATGACGGCGGCACCGGCTTCATGGATCGCCACAATCAATCGAGCGAGGATGCTCCGGTCCCAGGGGCCTTTCCCAAATTGCTCCTCACTGGCCGCGTCGCGAGCCACGATAATCAGAGAGGGGTTGAGCCTGGCGGTGGCGCGGTGGCGAAGCCAGGTGTCGTAGACGGTGTAATCCAGAGCCGTCAATGTCGCGGGGGCAGCGGACCACAGCATCGCCCCCATGAGCGTGGCCAGCGAGCTGATGACCAGCGCTTGCAGAGGAATCGACGCGATGAACAGGCGCCAAAATTTCTGCCGTTCCAGCATACGGCTAATCGAGACCTAGCTCGTCGAGCAATGATTGTGTTTCCTGTTTGGAAAGACTTTTAAGAAGTGCTTTCGCTTTCGGAATGTCGGCATGGAGACCGAGCCCCTTGGCATAGATACGCGCCAGAAGTTTCTTCGCCGGGGTGAAGCCGTCAGCCGATGTCGACTCGAAGCAAGTCAGAATGCTCTTATCAAACGGCTTGAGGTACTGGTCCCATCCGGTTTCATAGAGTCTGGCCAGCTCAATATGTGCCTCTTCACTGAGCGTGGAACATTCCTTTAACAGTACCGAGACCGCGTCTTCTCGATTCTGTTCAAGCAGGACCCTGCCCAACGATTGCTGCTCACTCGGGCGACTGATATCGGGAAAGTCGTTCCACAGTGTGTTGCGGTAGATCTGCAAGGCGCTCTGCAATTCCGCGCGGCGCTGCTTCGTCGATTCGGAGGACAGGGCCTGGCGTCTCACCTTGGACAGCGAATCGGCGGCAGGTTGCTGGCCCAGCTCGGCCGCTTGCATCCACCAAAAGATTGCCAAGCCGAGGTTTTTCTCGACTCCCTGCCCGGTCTGGTAGGCGTTGCCGAGGAATAATCGGGCCTGAGGCACCCCGCCGACTGCCGCTGTCCCCAGATGCTGCACGGCTTCTCGCGTACGGCCCACAACTTTGAGCGACAGCGCGAGCCGATAGTGCGCGTCGGGGAAATACGGGTGCAGTTCGAGCGTCCGTCGATAGGATTGAACGGCGGCGGTCACATTGCCGAGTGAGTAGTGGACGCTCCCCAGGCTGTAGTGGGCATGGGGCAGATTGGGTTCGAGCCGAATAGCTTCTTCGAGGGCGGAAGCTGCGGCCCGCCATTCTTGTTTTGCTATGAGCATAAGACCATGCTGGAAATGAGCGTTCCCGTCATCCGGTTGCAATGTAATCGCGGCCCGGCATTCTTCAACGGCGGCATCCAGATCGCCGATACGAAAAAGAGCTCCGGCTAGTTTTAATCTGTAGTCCGAGACGCTGGGTAAGAGGCGGACTGTCCGGCGCAGTGATGCGATCTCCGTCACCGCGTCGGCTGGTTCGTCGAATCCAAGCGCGGGAGCTCCGTCGGACGCTTCAGGTAAGTCACCTTCGGTAGAGAGACCGTGCGCACTCTGTGAATGAGAACGTGCAAGAGACGAAGAACAAACGGTTGCGGCGACAGCGAGGGCCAACAGTACTGATCCCGGACTCATCAGCAAACCTTTATGCCTCGATTAGGTGTCCACAATAGCGTCCAATTATACCATCTGCAGGAATACGGAACGACCGGGGTTTACCGGGCGATGCGAAGAGGGTGTGCGAGACGATTGATCGCTTCATGAAGCGCTGCTTCCGTCAGAAGGAGGGGACTGTGCGGTACCCGCCACACTGGTTCCTGCGGCGCCGGGTCGCCAGCGAGACGGGGAATGATATGCCAATGGATATGAGGAAGCTGGTTCCCGAGGAGTTCGTAATTCATCTTCTTCGCTTGATAGACGTCGGCCACGATGTTGGCCACTCGGCTCACTTCTTCGATCAGCTGAACGCGTTCGGTGGATGCAAGGTGAAATAACTCAGTGGCATGGCGTTGGAAGACCACGACGGTCCAGCCGGGGAAGAATTGATCATCGTGGAGATAGACCTTCGACAATCCAAGGTTTGCGATGAAATGGTCTTGTCTCGGCCAAGTTTGCAAGCATGCCACGCAAGGATCGGTCATGGCTGATTGGCCTTGCGCCACTCTTCTTCGGTCAAGATGCCTTTCTTGATCAGCAATTGAATCAACTTATCGACCGCGTTGCGATTGGCGGCTGTCGACTGGCCAGGAGAGGGAGGTGTCGAAGATACTGGCGACTCCGCACGCTTGGTCTCCGGAGGGGGACGCTTCTGTCCCAGCACTTTGAACGAGGGAGTGAAGACTGCTACGTAATCCCGATTTCGGATTCGGACCACGGCGGGAAGACTATCAGTTTGCGGTACGAGATCCGGAGAAGTCCCGACCGGAACGTGGAAGTATGGTTTCCCGTCTTCTGTCTGACCGTCTTGGCCCAGCACGTCGAATCGCTTCAGGAAGGATTCTCCGGTGAGCCCCTCTCGGTCTTCGCCGGCCAAGTTTGTGATCTTGTCGAGCACGATGACGACTGAATCGCCGATGATAGCATCCGGTGAAAGGTTTCTGACGCTTACATCGTAGCGATATTCGCTGGCGAAGTTATCGCGACTCTTCAAAGTCACGATGGCCTGTACGCGCCCGGTCAGATCGGTCAATTGATCCAGTGACCCGGCGAAGCACAGCGGTTCTATGGCGACGGCGGAAACTGCGGCGAGACTGTAGATTCGCACCCAGTTCATCATCTCAACATCCTTACGTACGAGCCCATACATGAGCATAGCAAAGTCCTTGGGTTTGGGCGAGCGGATTCCCCAGAAGTCGCCTTGACACACCGTTTCGACCGACGATATTCTCGG
This sequence comes from uncultured Nitrospira sp., assembly GCA_964587955.1. Lineage (GTDB taxonomy): Bacteria > Nitrospirota > Nitrospiria > Nitrospirales > Nitrospiraceae > Nitrospira_D. The sequence continues at coordinate 1,496 of CAZPNQ010000022.1, read as the reverse complement.
CCAGTTTGCCCGGTCGTTCAGCCCTGGCTACACACTATGGCTATATCCGATTCCAGCCGATTGGACCCCTTGGAAGTCTCCCGTCCTCTCGCAAACGCCCTCATGAAACTCTACGACTATCCGCACCCCCATCGACCGGGACGAACGATCCGTGGCTATGATCGGCCACATGCCATGCGAACAGCAAAGATGTGTGTGACCGTTGCCGACCGCTTGGGACATCCGCGGGATCGGATACGACGCTATCACGTCGCTTGCCTGTTGCACGACCTTGGCCGCGCCGGTCTGGATCGCCAACTTTTTGGGACTATTTGGTCTTGGGCCAAGCAACGGGACATTCCGACGAGGCCTCGTGAATGGCGTGCCCTTTACCCGAAGACGGTGTATGGACGGGAGACGGAAGCCTTCGTTTCGTTGTATCGCCGGGATCTTATCGCTTCCGGCGTGTCTATGGACAGCTGGGCTGTCGAGCAGATCGAAATGCGCCTGGGCTATGCTCGGCGCCTTGCCCGACGATTGCGCGTGGTGAAACCCCAGTTGAAAACACTTGGCGTCGAGTGGAAGCCTTGGATGCAGCGGGTGATGCTGTACTACTATTACCCGGAACGGCTGGCCAAGGCGAAAGCATGGGTGCGGCAATTGGCGGAGATCTTGGTGGCCTGCGAACAGTTCGAAGCCTACAGCAATCAGCGCCGCGGGCGCGATTATTATGCTCGGAACAGAGAGAGTCTGCCGGAGGCCTTTGCCTATCTCGACAAGCTTGGGCAAGAAGGTATTCTGAGCAGTCAGGTTCTGAGCGGCATCCGATTATTAACAGCCGAAGGCGCATTTGACCTCATTTTGGAAGGAGCGCGGGGCGAACCGTTGACCCGGAGAGATCGTCGCTATCTTCGTAGCCTCACGGATGGGAGACTGTGATGGGTGTCCACACCGTTTCGCTGGCGATCCGTATGAAAGGTGGCTCACAGGTCGATAATATTACGAAGCCCGTTGCCGATGCATTGGCCGGTTCCAATCTCAAAGCCGGAATCGTGACGGTCTTCATTCAACACACCACCGCCTCGGTCATGATTATCGAGGACGAACCGGGGATACGGGCCGACACGAAAACGTTTTGGAATCGCCTTGTTCCTCCCGATCCCCAGTGGCAGCACAACACGGTGAATCCAGGCGAGGACAACGGCCACAGCCATCTTCGAGGGCAACTCCAAGGCCCGTCCGTCACCATCCCGTTTGCGGCTGGTACTCTTCTGCTCGGCAGGTGGCAGCAAATCGTGGTGGTGGATTTCGATACCCGCCCCAGAACTCGCGAACTCGTCGTGCAGGTTCTGGGTGAATAGCCACACCAGGTCCCTGACATTGTTTTTGGTTGTATCGCTACTATACTCACCGATCAGTGCGGCGGAGTGGGGGAAGCCGTTAGGTGCGATCTACGACGGCCCTGAAGGGAAGCCACGGCCCGTGACGCCTTCTCCGGTGGAACTGAGCGCCGATGA
>CAZPNQ010000021.1:0-42476 GCA_964587955.1 uncultured Nitrospira sp. | reverse complement strand
ACGGCATTAGGAATACTCCCATGGGCCGTCAGAATGATGACCGGCAGTCCCGGATGACTTCTGAGGAGTTCTTCGGTCACATCCAACCCATCCTCTCCGCGAAGACGCAAATCGGTGATGGCCAAGTTAAACATCGTTTTCTTCGCCGCTCCGACCGCATCTTGTCCCGTTGTACAAGGGGTGACGGTAAAACCCATCGCGGACAACCGCATTTTCAACAAATGCAACAGCCCCTCATCATCGTCGACTACCAGAATGTTTTCTTGCTCCATAAAAATCCCTTCTCATGTTCGTTAGGGTGTTATCTCGGGGCCCGGAACCGGAACGGTGGTCAACGGCGGACGTATGGGGCGTACCTTTTCCCTCATCTCCTGATCGATTCGTTTCAATGCTTCAAGTTGCGACGAAAGCTCCTCAATCTTTCTGTCCCGCTCGGTAAGTTGTTTTTGCATATTTTGGAGCGACGTCGGATCGGTTGACGATTTTACCGAGTCTTTCTTCGACGACAGTGTTTCTATCTTGTGATCTCGATCCGCTAACTCGCGTTGCAATGCCTCAACTGTTTCGGACTCGCCATCCTTGGATGCACGTACTTGCTGAATGAGCACTTCTCGATCAAGCAAGTCCCGCACCAGACGATCGGCAGCCAACTCTAATGATGCATTGGCCTCTGCAAGGGCGGGGGCGCTAACAACGGCTTTGAGCCATGATCTGGGCTCAGAAACAGGTTGTCGTAGCAGTTCAAGCCATGCTTTGCTTGACGCTGCCAACTGGCTCTTAGGAGTAACGGCTAGAACCTTCCCAAAATATTTCTCCGCAACTTCACGGCTTTCATACAGTCCGAGCAATCCACGCGTAAAATAGACGTGATCGCAAGAGTTCGATTCCCCACATTTTGAGGCCAAGCTCTCTTGCTTCTTCGCAAGTAATTGAAAAACTTTTAGTTCTTGAGGCTCTGCCGAAAAGTATGGATGAGAAGCGGGAATCGGCTTCATCCAAGCTGCACATCCTGCCAGCAAGGTAGCGCTGAGGATAATAGGGGCCCTTGTTCGAGACAGTGCTTTTCTTGTCACGCTTGCCCTACCTTTTCGGATTTTGCCAACCGTAGGATAAACCGTACAGTCGCTCCTTTGCCTTTCTCACTTTCGATCCAAATTCTTCCGCCGTGAGCTTCAACAACCTTCTTCGCCAATGCCAAACCCAATCCGCTGCCTGCCGTATGCTTCCCTTTCGTGCGGCCTTGATAAAAACGTTCAAAAATATGTGGGAGATCTTCTGGAGCAATCCCAGGTCCCGTATCTGAAACAGCAACTTCAAGAACCCCGGCTTGCCGATCGGGTTTCATCTGAACCTTTACGACACCTCCCTCAGGACTGAATTTCAGAGCGTTTGACAAGAGATTGTCGAGCACCTGTTCCAGGCGGGAGGCGTCTGCCTTGACCCAAGCCCGTTCTCCGATGTTTTCCAACACAAGCTGCACGTGCTTGGAATCGGCCAACAGACGAACCTTGTTGATGGAAATGTCCCCGACTCGTTGGAGATCCACCGGGATAATGCGGTATTCCATCATTCCTGCTTCCATTTTCGATAAATCCAGAATCGTAGAAATCAGATGGATCAGCCGCCGGCTGCTGTCGGCCATGATGCGCAGGGTCGTTCGTTGCTCCTGTACAAGCGGACCAGGGATTTCATCAAGTAACAGGTGCGTGCCCTCTTGAATCGAGGCCATGGGAGTCCGCAACTCGTGAGAGACGTGCGCTAAAAACTCCGTTTTCATATCGTCTATTTCTTGCAGCTTTTTGCCCATCCAATTCACCGTATCGACTAATTCTCGCAACTCCGCGGGAGCTTTGATCTGAAGGGACTCCCCGAAATTTCCTTGCCCGATCTGTTTGATATGGCCTTGCAGCTGTCGGAGTGGCCGCAAAATCGTATAGCTGGCGATGCCGGCCAGTCCCAACCCGAACACCAATGCCACCAGGACAAGTTGCTCCGTGACGGCCTCTGCCTGAGCCGCACTTGCTCGGGATTCCGTCACCCCGACACTCACTCGAGCCTCATGCTGATCGATATAGTCTTGGATGGAGGAGGACATTCGATCCATGAGGACATCGCGTCTGTTTTCATACTCCGGAGTAACCTGACGGATCCTCGCCTTCGTGGTCTGGAATTCATCGTGAAAAAGCTTCAACCGCTCCTTGAGCAATTCGTCCGTCTCTTGGAGCAGCTTCACCCCCTGGGAAGAGCTTTCTTGGCTCCGCAACAGCTGAAGGCTGCGCTGAAATTCATCAACTTCTTCATTCAGATTGGTCAAAAACGTGTGATCCTTGGTCGCAAGATATTTCTTTTCACTGTTCAATTGGGCATAAAGGGACCCTAGCAGTCTCTTCGCAGATTCAGCAGCCGGATAATGGTACGATGCCATTTGAGTACTCATCGCCGTCAATTGCCTGAGCTGAAAGAGCGCGTAAATATTGACCCCCCCCATGACTGTAATAATGACGAGGGAAGTCATCACCAACCGCCAAAAGATAGAAAGTTGCACCAGTCCCTACCCGATCCGGACCACATAATCAGCGAACAGACCTCGAGTGTAGGCTATCCCATACACTATTTCAGTTTGGATCACAAGCTTAGAGCTGTACAACCGGTAAAGAAGTGCCTCAAGCTGGTACGATACAATTGTAATGAAACGACCAACGTACCGTGACTTTAGCCCCTACTGCCGCGTGTCAAACTGGTGAGAAAATAGACGCTGCCGCCTGGAAGTTCCATGGAGTGCTGCAAAAAGGTGGCCGCGGAATAACAAGATTGCCATAGCCGTCGGCGGAGTGAGGAGTAGAAGCACGATCACCTGCCCCTCAGAATCAAATCCGACGTAGGACAACCACCCACCGATCGCCGTGAACGGAAGCAAAAGAATCTGGAAGAAGTCGAGGCCGGCTCCCCGACCGACACGGTCAGACAGCGAAAAAAATTCCATGAGGCCGCTCGGAGACAGCACCACAGGCAGGATGAGAATCGCAAATGGGACGAACCACTCGATCCAATGCTCCATGATGAATTGATAGGAGGTCTTGAGAACATCGAGGGAAGAATCGTGTCGGACTTGATAGATGACCTCTGGAGCCGGGTTGAGAAGGAGGAACACGAGAAGTAGAAATGCAGACAAAAGAAATTGGCCATACGGGTTGGCTTGCATGCCCATATCGAGCAGCATCGTCGGAACCCACAACACGAATCCGACGCCGATCACATCCCAAAAATAATGTCCAAAGCTTTCGGTCACATCGGTGAACTGAATGGTTCTCGAGGCACTGAGCGACTGCTCAATCAGCCGGAGAGTCGCCCCAACCAACAAGGCGTTCACGATGCCCAGGATAAACCCGCCGGCGATACCCAATGGGGCGGCGATCTTCGAGGTCACAACGAACAGCACGGCAAAGACAATAAGCGCGACCATCGTGAGCCAACTTCGGGCGAACGAACGTCCCGTCGAATACAAGACTTGTCGATAGAGATGAAGGATGGATGACACGAGGTTCATCATGCCGGTGCGTACCCTAATCGGGATTGACCGAGACGTCAAGAACTAGTCGTGTGATCTGTCGGAACGACATTCGTAGTTGACTTACCCCGCGTGATGATTACAGTTGATTCATCAACAGTGTTTTTAGAGGTGATCGCCAATGGACATGAATCGAATGACCGTCAAGCTTCAGGAGGCATTACAGTCCGCCTCCGGGCATGCTCAGCGTCGAAGCCATCAAGGCATCGACGTGGAACACGTGCTATTAGCGTTGCTCGATCAGGAAGGCGGAACGACTCCTCCGCTCCTTGAAGGGGCCGGTCTTGCCATGCCAGCGGTTCGACAAGCGGTCGAGCAATCTTTGGCAAAGTTGCCCCAAGTCCAAGGCTCCGGCGCTGCGCCCGGCCAAATGCATATCGCCGCACGTCTCAACCAAGTCTTGAGCCGCGCGGAAGACGAACAGAAATCCCTCAAGGACGATTTTCTCAGCGTGGAACACGTGTTATTGGCTATGGTTCAGGAAGGAGGGGTCCTCAAGAAACTGGGACTCACCAGGGACCGTCTCTTGTCCGGATTGCAACAGGTGCGGGGCAATCAACGTGTCACGAGTCAAGACCCGGAAAGCACCTATCAGTCGCTGGTGAAATACGGGCGCGACCTGACTCAATTGGCCGGACAAGGCAAGCTGGACCCGGTCATCGGTCGAGATGACGAAATTCGGCGAGTGATTCAGATCCTGTCACGCCGAACGAAAAATAATCCTGTGCTCATCGGGGAACCGGGGGTCGGAAAAACCGCGATCGTGGAAGGGCTTGCCATTCGTATCGTCAAGGGGGACGTTCCCGAAAGCCTCAAACACAAGAAACTCTTCGCGTTGGACATGGGATCGCTCGTCGCCGGCGCCAAGTTTCGCGGGGAGTTCGAGGAACGGCTCAAAGCCGTGCTCAAAGAAATTCAATCCTCCCAAGGCCAAATTCTGCTGTTCATCGACGAATTGCATACGGTCGTCGGCGCCGGGGCGGCCGAAGGCGCGATGGACGCGGCCAATCTGTTGAAGCCGATGCTGGCACGGGGAGAATTGCATCTCGTCGGCGCCACGACACTCGACGAATACCGCAAACACATCGAAAAAGATGCCGCCTTGGAACGCCGCTTCCAGACGGTTCTCGTCGACCAGCCATCCGTGGAGAACACCGTGTCCATTTTGCGCGGCCTCAAAGAGCGGTACGAAGTTCATCATGGCGTACGGATCAAGGACAGCGCGTTGGTCGCAGCGGCGAAATTGTCGCACCGATATATTACAGATCGGTTTCTTCCGGATAAAGCCATCGACTTGGTCGACGAAGCCGCCGCACGACTCAGGACCGAGATCGACAGCCTGCCGGCTGAGCTGGATGAAGTTTCACGGAAGGTGCTCCAGCTGGAAATTGAGCGGGAAGCATTGAAGAAAGAGAAAGATGCGGCGAGCGCCGCTCGCTTGACCACTCTGGAAACGGAACTCAACGAGAAGCAACGCGACTTACAGGCTCTTAAAACCAGGTGGGAATCGGAAAAGACCTCCGTCTCCCGCCTCCGTAAAACCCGCGAGGCGATCGAAGAGGTCAAATTGAAGATCGACCAGGCCGAGCGGGCATACGATCTCAATCGTGTGGCTGAATTGCGCTACGGAGAACTGCCTCGGTTAGAACGAGAATTAGAGTTGGAACAGCAGCACTTGGGGAAAAAGCAGGATGAGACGAAGCTGCTGAAAGAAGAGGTCGATGAAGACGAGATTGCCGCCGTGGTCAGTCGCTGGACCGGTATTCCGGTCTCGCGTTTGCTCGAAGGCGAAACCGACAAACTCTTGAAACTTGCGGATCTATTGCATCAACGGGTGGTGGGACAAGACGAAGGTGTCCAAGCGGTCGCGGACGCCGTACTTCGGGCACGATCGGGCATCAAGGATCCCAATCGCCCGATCGGTTCATTTCTGTTCCTCGGTCCGACCGGCGTCGGCAAAACCGAATTGGCTCGTGCGCTGGCCGCAATCCTGTTCGATGACGAAGGAAACCTGATCAGAATCGACATGTCCGAATACATGGAAAAACATACGGTCGCCCGCCTCATCGGCGCGCCTCCGGGCTACATCGGCTACGAAGAAGGCGGTCAACTCACCGAAGCCGTTCGGCGGCGCCCATTCTCGGTAATCCTGTTCGATGAGATCGAGAAAGCGCACCACGACGTCTTCAATGTCTTGCTACAAGTGCTGGACGACGGACGGCTGACCGATTCGCAAGGCCGCACGGTCGACTTCAAGAACACCGTGCTGATCATGACCTCCAACGTGGGCAGCCCACACATCCTCGACGCGCAACAGCGAGGCGCGTCCTATGAGCTAGTACGGACGCTTGTGATGGACGAACTGCGGCAACATTTTCGCCCGGAGTTTCTAAACCGGATAGATGAACTCGTGGTCTTTCATCCACTCGGCACCGAACACTTAATCAAGATCGTGGAAATTCAGCTGGAACGTCTCCGCAATCGATTGGCTGAGCGGCGGATCACGCTGGCGATCAGCCCTTCCGCACTCACGCATCTGGGAGAGCGTGGCTATGATCCGGTCTACGGAGCGCGCCCCCTCAAGCGCCTCATTCAGCAGGAATTAGAAACACCGATCGCGAAGCTGCTGGTCAAAGGTGAATTGCGGGACGGGGATACCGCGTCGATTGATCTCAAGAACGGAAGCCTTATTGTCGTGCCGACGACGACTGAGCGGTAGACGGCTTCACCTACCCGATAGAGACCGCGCCCCCTTTGGCATCATGCGTGAGCCCGCTTTTCCGCTGCTTGTCGAGCTTCCACTCCGTCGGCGACACCTGGAGCAGATGGCCTTTCATCGTGTGAAACTCTCCTTGTGAAAAAGAAACGACCTCGGCGGCCGTCACGTCGAAATGGAAAAGAATTTTTCCGGACTCCGCTTCCTTCAGCGCCAAACTTTGGTTCGTCTTCGTCAATTCATACGCGCGCCGTTCGTTGAACATCATGGTACTGTCCACCACTTTCGCCATCATTCGGCCGTTCGAGTCAAACAGTGCAAAATTGATCAACAGCATCCCGGTAGAGGGATGTCGGGCCACGTGAATTTGCGGGATTCCCTCGACTTCGATGGTGCCGTTGGAATTTCGGTAGAGATTGGAACCGATTTCTATATCCATGCTTATTTTACCTTAAGTCTCGGTTAAATAATTTCACTCCCTAGTTTTAGCCCTGAGGCCCCACCCTTTTCAATCCCGACCGGTAACTTAGGAGGGTCGTCGACCTACCGTTACCCTGTCAATCTACTCCGGATCCAGTGTGGAGCAGCATGGCTCAAAATAGATAGGAGCTGAGGGAACCGAGCAGGAACGGAATCGGTCTCGCCGAGGAAGGATTCAGCTCCCATGACGATATTACGATTTCTTAATCCGATCGAGGATCAATGCGATGCAGCCGCCCAGCAATCCTCCACCCATGATGGTGGTGAGCAGTTCAACGAGTTTCAGTTCCCACACGGACCCTTGAGCTTGCATCACTTCCCTGATGCCGCCTTGCACCAGGATGACGGCAAGCGCCATCGTCGCTCCCACGACAAACCACCAAAGAAAGACTTTCGTTGACGCCACCTAATCCTCACATGTCGGGGTTGCGGTCAAATGAACGGTATTGAATGGCTTCTGCGATATGCACGGCTTCAATCTTATCAGAGGCGGCCAAGTCGGCAATGGTACGCGCGACTCTCAGGATACGCCCATGTGCCCGCGCCGATAGTTTCAACTTTGCCATCGCCTGTTCGAGCAACTCCTGGGCAGTTTGATCGAGCCCACAATACCGTTTTATCATCCGCGGCTTCAACTGCGCATTCGTATAAATCCCGTCGTTTCGGAAACGACGTCGCTGATGTTCGCGAGCCGCGATGACGCGCGATCGGATCGAAGCGGAATCTTCCGGAGCGGGCCATTCGTTCCGAAGCTCCCGGACCGGGACGGGGGGCACATCCAGATGGATATCCAGCCTATCCAGCAGCGGGCCGGAGAGTTTCGCGCGATAGCGCCGAATCTGAGTGCCGGTGCAAATACAAGGTCTGGTTCGATCTCCGTAATATCCGCAAGGACAAGGATTCATCGCGGCAATCAACATGAAGCGGGCCGGATATTTCAGAGTCCCGCTGGCTCTGGTCAGAATCACATGTCCATCTTCCAACGGTTGCCGCAATCCCTCAAGCACACCTCGTTTGAACTCAGGAGATTCGTCCAAAAACAGAACGCCGTTGTGCGCAAGGGAGACTTCCCCGGGTTTCGGAACGGTGCCTCCTCCGACAAGACCGGCATCGGAGATGCTGTGATGAGGAGCGCGAAAGGGGCGCACCGTGAGCAAGGGTCGATCCGGAGCCAGTTGCCCGGCTACGCTGTGAATACGAGTCGTCTCAATGGCCTCTTCAGACTCCAGGAGCGGAAGAATAGACGGCAGTCTGCGCGCCAGCATCGTCTTGCCGGAGCCAGGCGGACCGACCATCAGCACGTTGTGCCCACCCGACGCGGCAACCTCCAATGCCCGCTTCGCATGATCCTGCCCTCGAACGTCGGTATAGTCCTCGTCCTCCGTTGTCTTGCTTGCTCTCAACAAGTCGCGGTCAGACCGGCTCGGTGCAATGGTTTGGTTTCCCTTCAGAAATTCGACGGCTTCCGGAAGGCTATGAAGTGGATAGGAGCAGACGCCGTCCACCAGCGCAGCTTCAGCACCATTGTCGGCCGGCAGCAACAAATCGTAGCCGGCTCGGCAAGCGAGCGCAAAAGAGAGCGCCCCCGTGATCGGTCTCACACGTCCGTCTAGCGATAATTCTCCGACCAGCACGCACGAGTTCAGCTTCGACTGCGGGATGACCTCTTCGGCGACAAGAATTCCGACGGCGATCGCCAGGTCAAGTCCCGATCCCTCTTTTTTGACCCCAGCGGGAGCGAGATTCACGGTAATTCGTTTTGCAGGAAAGTGAAATCCCGTGTTCTTTAGTGCGGAGCGCACTCGGTCGCGACTTTCCTTGACGGTGGCATCGGGAAGGCCGACAACCGAAAATTGCGGAAGGCCACCGGCAATATCGACCTCGACATCCACGAGATGCGCGTCGAGGCCGACGAGTGCCGCGCTCGTAACCTTGGCAAGCATGAAAATACTGCCTTTCCATTTTGGATCGCGTGAAAACCGCGTGATTATAAGAATTATCTAAGGTGTTTTCAATAGCGTGAGCGGTGCCAGTTCTTCACTGGCACCGCTCCCACCGACTCTGTATAATTCGCCCATGCGCCTCTGGTATTCCCCAGAGGGAACGATCCCTTTGAGTAAATCGCAATCCCACCGGCAGGCTTGCCGGGCTTTGGCGATCAGCTTCTCTATCTTGCTGTATTCCCTCTGGGGATATGGTTCTTCTTGGCTTATTGCGGGTCAAACCGCTGACATCCCCATGCAGCGGTCAACCAGCACCTCTCCGCATGTCGGATCGGCCATGGCAGTTCTCGCGACGCTTGAACAAGCACAGGTCCTTCCGCCGGAGGGCGGTCGGGAAGCCGATCGTGTCATTCAATCCGTGATCCAGTTCCAATCTGCCTTCGCAATGGGCATGGATCGCTCCGTGCAGCAATTCGCGCACCGTGCCGTTGCCGGCAGCTACGGCACGGAGGCTCTACTCGTCCTCGAACGATTTCGCGCGAACGGATGGACCGGTGACATGCTGGAAGCACTCGTGGACGCAGAACAGCGCACTCCCGCCGAAGAGCTGGAACGGTTGGCGACCGGATTCGCTCAATTCAACGTGTCAGTCGGTGATTTTAAGCGATTCATGCAGCTCCTACGAGACGGCCGCTCGGCACTCGCCGAGCGAGGACAAGATTTCAAAGAGGTCTATACCCATCATCGAAAAGCGATGCCGGGAACGCTGGGACGGTGAACCAAGTATCTCGTGAAGCGTATCGCGTATCTCGCAACAACGAGCGAGAAGACGAATGTGTGAGATACGCTTCACGCTTCACGAACGACGGAACCTACAAGGAGGGACGCATGGCAACCAGAGCTTACATTCTCATCAAAGTGAAAGCGGGAAAGACCAAAGACGTGGTCGGCGCATTGAAACGCATATCCGGTGTGGAACAGGCGCATTCCTGCTTCGGCCGTCCGGATATTTTTGTCTTTATCAGCGTTCAGGACGAACGGGCGCTCTCCGATGTCGTCATCACGAAAATCCACGCAATCGATGGCGTCGAAGAGACTGATACTCACATCGTCGCAGAGTCGTAGATAGCAGGAAGAAGATTTAGGTTGAGGTTAAGGTTGAAGCAGAGGGGAAGCTCTTAATTTTGATCTGAACCTCAGCCGTAGCCTTGACCTCAGCCTCAACCTTAGCTTTAACCTTAACCTCGGCCTCCAGCCTCAGCCTTGAGCATAATCGGTGCGCCTCCCGCGTGCGCCGACAGGTAACACGCATCGGCGATTTCCACGGCACGATACCCGTCCTCGCCCGTGATGGGCATTGGGGAATTGCTTCGCACTGCCTGCAAAAAGGCCGTGATGGTGGCCAGCACCGTCTGACTCGAAGGAAGATCGAAATCCATAGCTCGGGTTTCGTCACGGCACTGGAGCCGGCCCTGAGCCCAATCGGCCTCCAATCGTCCCTGCGAGCCGCTCCATACTGCTCGCCCAACCCGACCCGTCGGCACGCGCGCGATTTCGATCCGGCATGTCGTCCCATCGCCGATCGTAAGGTCGACGGAGGCTGAGGTTTCCGGCACAGTCGATGGGATGACGTCCATCGTACAACGCACTTCCTGTACTTCGTTCCCGGTCAAGTATCGAACCAGGTCGAACATGTGAACTCCGATTTCCAGCACGGCTCCCCGTTTACCGTAGCCGTCGGCATGGCCGGGAGCCCGCTTCTTAGTCTCGATGTGCGTGATCAACTCCAGTCGTTCTGACCGCCCGATAGAAGGCTGTAGTTCCTTCATGCGCTGAACCGTATTGTCGAACCGGAGGGTCTGCGCCGTCATCAATGGCACCTCCGCTTCACGGGCCAGGATAGCCATCGCGTGAGCGTCGGCAGCGGTGGTGGCCAGCGGCTTTTCGATCAAGAGGGGTTTGCGGGCCTGGACTGCCATCCGACACATATCCAGGGAAAAGATAGGAGGTGTGACGACAATAACCACGTCGACCATGGGATCGGAAATAAGCGATTGGGGCTCTTTAAAAACGTTGATCGAAGAGACTTCTGGAAGATCAAGCCCTTGTTCGGGATGTTTCCGGCAGACGGCTCTCAGAGATGCCGTTGGGATATCGTGCACAATGTGTCGGGCATAACGCATACCATGCCGGCCCACGCCGATCAGTCCGACCCCGATACAATCCTTGTTCACGGCACCTCACACGCTCTCACACGAATGGACCGCGCTGATTGACATTCCCGCAAGGGGCTCCATATAGTAAAGTAAAGTCACGTGACGCACAAAGCCTCTTCATAGATACCTCGGCCATGCCCACGACACAAACAACTCCTTTCAGCCTTGAACAGATCGGGACGGGAACCGCCCGTTTCCCAACCGGTGTGCCGATCCCTACCCATACCGACCAGATGGTGGACCCTTACTTCAAGACTAAGCTGCCGAAGGAACACCAAATCGATTGTCTCCTGTTCTGGCCGCAACACACAGGAACCTATCCAGGGCTCGTTCTGCTGCATGATTGGTGGGGGTTGACGGGGCAGATGAAGGATGTCGGAGCACGTCTTGCCTGTGAAGGCTACACCGTGATCATTCCCAATCTGTATGGGCGACTGGGTGGAATGGTGACTGCCAACGATGACGTGGCGGCCGCTCTGCTGGAGCGTCAGAATGACGCGCATGTCATGACGGATATCAATTCGTGCTGTGAGTATCTCAATACCCGCCACTTCGCGAAGAGGAACATTCATGGAGTCGTGGGCTATGGAATGGGGGGATCCTATGCGCTCCGCTTCGCTTGCCATCGGAAACGGCTGCGGGCGGCGGTCTCGTATTACGGCAAGACGGTGACTCCCAAAGAGTTGATGAAAGACCTCTTTTCACCGGTGCTGTACCACCAAGCAGGAAAGGGAACCTGGGCCACTCAGAACGATGTCGAACAACTCCGCAGCGCCTCGACTGAATACGCCAAGCGAATCGAGATTCATCTCTATCCCGAAGCATCCCATGCGTTCTGCAACGAGATGAAGCCAGGTGCGTATGATCCCGACAGCTCGGCCCTCGCGTGGGAGCGAACCGCAAGTTTTTTAAAGTCTTGCTTTCAAGGAACATGACCCCCCGTCGCTCTCCGCTTCACACACCGGCCATCGTTTCGATCGGTCGTGGCCGGGATCGAAACCACCGCCCACATCGCCATGCCGTGGCCGGCTTCTTCCTCATCGTCCTGTGCTCGATACTCGCCCCATCCTTTGCCCTGGCAGAAGAAGCGGTGTCCCCGCTGTTGCTCGCCGACATCGCGACTCAACGTGCCGACCAACTGGCTTCGATCGACTCGGACGAAGCAGCCATGAAGCTGTTCACAACCACGGTCGGCCCGGCACTCGGGATGAAGGATGCCGTCGGAACTTTGCGCACCAAAGGAATCCCGAGCAAAATGGCCAAAGACCTGCGGTTGGCAGAATTATCCCAGTCGGTCTATGAGTTGATGGCGGCACTGGCCACATGGCAGTTTGCCGATTCCATTCTTCGTGATACAGGACCATCCGCTGCCCCCCCCTCACTGTCCGCCGCGCGACAAGAGTGGTTACGAGGCCGTAGTCGAACCGCATCGCTCTCCGACCTGCTCCGTGTCATACAGGACGAACAGACGCGTGAGACATCTCAGACCACCTCCTGGTCAAAGAACACCGACTCTCTCCTGGCCGCAGAACATACGGTATTTGAATCCAGCCAGCAGGCGACCGCAGCCTGGTGGGACATCTATGGCTGGAAAGAACGTGTCCGGCAGGCGAAAGGTCGTGCACGACTCTGCGGGACCTGGCACTGGACCATTCATAATCACCAGCACCACGAAGAGCAGAAACATACCTTGGTCTTTCCTCCCGACGGACAGGGGCCGGTCAATATTCCCGGATTGTCGGAAATGATCCTTCTTGGCGACAACATTTATTTGCGATGGGAACACAACGGGCAAATCCAAGAAGATAGTCTGCAGTTCATCAAGGACAATACGAAAATCGAGGGGTCCTTCATGAACAGTCTGGGCGGATGGGGAGCGATCAGCGGGAAACGTGCAGCGGCTTGCAAACCATAGTCAACCCCCCGTCCCCCGCCACGCGCGCCATCCCAGCAATGCCCACCCCACGATGAACAGCGCTCCTCCGATCGGCGTCACCGCTCCGAGCCAGCGCACTCCGAGCAACGACACGCCATAGAGACTACCGGAGAATAACAACGTTCCCGCCAAAAACATCCACCCGGCTTTGGCCGCGCCGACATCGCGGCCGATACGTATCGCAAACCCACTCAAGACCATGCCGAAGGCATGATACATCTGATAGCGAGTCGCCGTATCGTAGACGGCCAACATTGGCTGATCCAACACTCCTTTCAGCATATGGGCTCCGAAGGCACCGGCGGCCACGCCGATACCGGCGCTGATACACCCAATAAGTACCAACCATCGGGATGATGCATCGATATCCATCGTGTCTGACTCCCCCACATGCTGATTGCAGAACGGCCGGATCATACGCGATCTCAACTGAATACTCCATCCGTGCGAGAGAGAGGGGGACCGTTCCCGTCATATGTTATAGTTTTCACATGTACCAACGATGGGCAATTGGATGCATGTCTGTGCTTGTCACCCTTCTTCTAGCGGAAAGCGTGTGCGCGGCTCCCACAAGTCAGCAAGAGGATAGTCACAAAGGCATAACCGTGGATGATCTCTCACGCGGGTTACGGAGCGCCGCACAGAATATCGAAAAAGAGATCCCCAAGATCGGACCGGCGATCGGCAAAACCATCAAATCTGTCGCGGGAAATAGTTCGGGAAAGACACAAACTCAGGACTCACCCTCTACCAAGAAATAGTGTTCCTCTCCAATTCACGCCGCATCAGAAAATCAGCCTTTGATTCTTTCTTCTGACTCCTGTATGGTGGGTATCCATTTTCTTGAAACCACTCCGAAAGAGGATTATCATGTGGGACAAAAAGCGAGGCGAGATGGAGCCGGAGAACGGGAACTTTACCGTTTTAGGGAAAGACGTCACCTTTAAAGGCATCGTCCACGTCCACAGCACCGTTCAGCTCGATAGCGCCTTTGAAGGAGAAATCCACGCCAAAGGCATGTTGGTCATCGGTGAAAATGCGGTCGTCCGAGGCTCGATTATCGCCGAGACGATTGTGAGCCGAGGAAAGATTCATGGAAACGTCAGCGCCAGTGGAAAAATCCAGCTGCTCAAGCCTGCGGTTCTGCTTGGCGATGTTTCCTCACCCTCTTTTTCAATGGAAGAAGGTGCGTTCTTCAAGGGTTCGATCGACATGGGTTCCCATCCGGTGGTCGATGAACTGCAGCAGTCGGCCATGGTTCTACCAGATTTTTCGCACCGGATGAGCTCATCGCGTCCCGTTCTGATTGAAAGCGAACGAGGGAACTAACGTTCCCTCGTCAATCTTTGAGGCTGATTCTCCCCTCTTGCCGATGTTTTGAACTTCCCTTCAATCCATCCCAATTGTTTACTCGATGAAGCATTCAGGACAGAATGCTGATTCATTCTTTATTTTCAACCCACCACCTATGGCCCCCCTGACCCCCGTTCATCATCGACTTGCGCTCACCTAGCTTGAAGTTCTCTTCTAGGGTATGGTGCGGGCGACCTGGATGAAACCGTCGAGGATCATAGCGCGAAGGAAGGCTTGGTGGGATTCGCTGGTCCTGAGTTTGTGCAACAAGTACCGCTTGAGAATGAAACTGTTTCCGAATTTCACAATGCTTCAACCCGCGAACAGTGCGCGATCATGACGCTGCTTTGAGTTTTCGATACTCGTACCGGGATTTAATTCGCTTGTTCACAAACCAACCGATGGATTTCGCCTGAAACAAATCGATCACCTCACTCGCAGAAACCCCATAGTATTCGTAGAGATCTCCGTCGATAAACTTTATATAATGAACCTCCCGTCCTCATCATAACCGACTGCCCTGATACTGGAAGAATGGACAGGAATTAATCGCACGCCTCACCTCTGTCTTTATTTCATCATCCGAAGGAAAGACAAGCAAGCGCTAGAGCCATGACCTATTCCTGACCTACTTTGTAATCATTAGACGCACTGATCACCCAACGCCCCCGTTCGTAGCTCGTCCATAAGAGATAGCGTGAATCCATTTCGATCCTCCCTGAATCGAAAAAGATTCACCTCAACACGTGTATTGTTTCTCATATAACAGCTCAATGCTTGATAATTGCAGGTTATTCAGGCGACCTGGTCCAGGCCTGTTGTTTGCTGAGGTCGTTCCCACTTGAATCAGCTTAGGGGGAATTAGCACATCTCTTGTTTTGACGGGCGAGGATGAATACCGGACCGAACGTGCCTATTAGCGGGACAAGATCTTTACATTAGCGAGAATTATAGAAGATTACTGATGACGTTACTGTCCCAGCCAAACATCAAGTAAATAACTTTTGATTGGATAATGCTGTGAATCTGAATCAGGGCATTTAATTTAACTAATGAATACCCGAGACCGCCTAAAGAGCGAGTGATGCATCACTTGCTACGCCATGGTAATTGGTTGCTAATTCGACTTACAGAGGAAGAATGTATGAAAACCAACTTACTATTTCTATGGATTCTATTGGTGGCTGCAACATCATTGGTGGCTTGCGAAATGCCTCATGTTGGCGCTCCACATCATGTCATCGGGTCTACCTTACAACCAAATGCCGCAAACGGAATTCCCTGCGGGAAAATGGATAAGCTGGATATCTGTCAGCAGGCACGTGCCAATTCTGGTGAGCTCAGATGGTATCGTGACCATGAATGGCAGTACAACGGAACCCGTCGCAATACTTCTACCGCGCAAGATAGCCCTCCACTAGTATGCGTCGCATTCTCAGGAGGTGGAATTCGATCAGCAGCATTTAGCATAGGGGTATTGAAAGGACTATTTGAGAAGTCAATCGATGGGAGCAACCATAAACTCTTGGATTATGTGGATATCCTATCTGGCACCTCGGGAGGCTCGTACGCGCTATCGTGGTACTACATGCAACAGGCTGTAAACGGACACTCAGACAAGGAAATGTTCGATAGTGAGGGTACTGCCCAACATCACCTGAAGGAGCACGCATCCTTTGTAGATATGTTTAAGTATCTGGGTTCGGGTTTTGCGAATGTCATCGTGCTGAGCCCGCTAAATGCTCTTGTTAATGGCGTTCTTGGTACACATACGAATACAAGTCTGGCCCACCATATCTACCGATCAAGCATTAAGGATACCTTTCAGGAGGGAAATGAAAGAACGCTCGATGAATTGAATCACATCATACAAACTCACAAGCTTCCATACTTCATCATAACTACCACCTCGCGCATCGATGAAAGCCAACTCCATCACGAGAGCTTACTAAGAAATACCGTTTTTGAGTTCACCCCCATTCGTGTCGGCAATGACGGCTTGGGATATATGAGCAGCAGCGATGAAAGTATTCGGCTAAATCAAATAGACGATATAGTGTCCGTAGCGGGTGCGGCCCCAGACAGTAGCCAGGTTATTTCTGGGTCGGCACAGCGTTTCCTCGCTTCTATTCTGAATGCAGATTATGGACGATACATTCGGAATTATAACGACACCCGTAGCCAGTTTCGCTTCTTCATAACGAAACTCGCTCCGTTTCCATTTTACTTCTTTACTGAGTCCTACAACCGAGATATGCGCGGTTCGGAGATCTATTTATCCGATGGTGGCCATCAGGAGAATCTCGGCGTCTATCCACTGATCCGCCGTCAATGTCAAAACATCATCATCGTGGACGCCGAGTATGATTCCAACTACGAATTCGGGGCGTATTTCAAACTTAAGCATGCGGTAGAACAAGAAATGCGAGTGACCATGGAACTCACTCCAACTCAGCTGTGCAAAACGTCCAGTCTGCCTGACCATGAGTGTCGCGAAAATCATATTGATCTCATCGAAACGCAACTCATAAAGAATTTTGAGTCGCCTGGCACGAGAGGAGAAGCTGATGCACGCCGTGAAGGCATACCGTTAGCCTGTTGCTTTTCGGGGCAACATCCCATTACTGAAGGTCGGATAAAATATTTCCCAATATTGCGAGAATCACCTTCGTTGACTCCCCACGTGGATTGGCGGGAGCTCAAGATGATTTACATCAAGCTATCTATCGATAATGATGCCTTTAAAGGCTGGGATACGTTAGGTGAAGAGAGCAGAAAAGAAATTAGAGAACGTGTCGGTGTTAAAGCAGCTGATTACTATGCGAAATCGTTGCGAGATGAATGTGAAGTCAAATACTGGTGGACATGCAGTTTCCCACAGTTCTCGACTGCGCACCAAAGCTTCAACGCAGAACAGTTCGAGGCATATGTGGATCTAGGCACCACGATGGTGAAACATCATCTAAAGGCGAGAATCAATGGCCAGGATGCAATCTCGCTGGAAGCGAAATGAATTAGACTAACGAGCCTGCATTATTGTCGTGCATGGTTGCGCAGATTTGTAATCCACAGAGCCCGAACGTTTCGATTCTGGAATGCTAACAGCAACCTTCTCCAATAGGACAGCCAATGATTACACACTTAATAAAAACTACCAGTCGCTCACGTTGGATCATGATCCTACTTTTGTCAGTTAGTCTGCTGAGCTCTGGCTGTGCTGGGCCACATTTTGACATCACACGAGAAATTGGCTTATTGCCGCCTCGGATTGAAGATCGATCTGACTTCTATGACGATGCGCGAAAACGCTGCATGCATTACAAGAAAAATCAAGTAAGCGGTGACTGCGTCGGATACTGGGAAGCGGTACTTTGGGCTCAAGATTATCGAAGCTATGTGCGCGCACGCGCTATTTTAAACCGCGACATCATTTACTTAGGTGGGGTAGTAGCGTTAGCAAGTGTCGGGGCATTGACCGGTTTCTCAGCATTAGGCCATACAAGTTCAGACGCCTATGTGACTATTCCAATTGTCGGCACATTCTTGGGTGGCCTTTTAGCTTACAGCAAGAATGACGCGTTGTATGAAGCATATGAAGAAGCTGGAATGAAGATCGACCAAACTCTTCGCCAAGCCGAGGATAGCATAACAGCGCAGTCCACCCGAGATTATGACGGGGCTGCTGCAATAATTCGACGAGATGTGGGCTCAGCGATTGACGAACTAATTCAGACAAAAATCGAAATTGTGAAATTTCAATCGAAAAGCCATGCTGAACAATTCAAAGAAATCCACGCTACTTTGGCAGAGCGGGATTTATCCTCATTCAGTTTGACAGATATCGCGACCGACAAAGAGAATAATTTCAACCCCACCACAATCATTGGAAAGCTCAGCGCCTCTCCTGATCCTCAAAAGCTCTCTGCAACTGAAATGCGCTTGAGGCTTACGGATATTGCTGATGGCGGAGTCACTACTCTTCGTCTATCTTCGTTGGTCGGTGAAACCCTGAAAGCTGTAATTCCACTAAACTTATTAGATCACGGCAAGCGTAAATTCCTCGTGGAAGCTCAGGCTCGTAATGGCAAGTATACGCTACGAGGTGCGAAGGATTTACCCTTGAACTTCTCGAAGAGACAACTAGGCGTAGAAGTTAAAGGCGATGGCTCAGTCACGTACAAAGATTCAGAAAATCATGAAATAGTATGCTCGAAAAACAATCCATGTCCCGTAGGGACAATCAGGACAGATCAAGATACAGCATTGCGAACAATGGACAACAAACCAGCACATTGGAGCCCTTCTAACTGCAATGCTGTACCAAGCAAAACTTGTACGGTCAAGTCAGAACCACCGGTCGACACCAAGGTGACGGTGGAGTTCAAGTAATCCTTGCACCTAAAAAGAATGTGATTGTAAACCCCTTGTCGTCTCAGACTCCTCGGAGAATGACGAAAGCCTAAAACGAGAATACAATGCCGGTTGAACGGATGTCATGGGAACAGGATGGATTCCTTGAAGCGGTCGAAATTCACCAAGGAAGAGGTATTCTACGCACTCCTGATCTCGGTGGAGTTTGCACAACATCGTAAGTCAGCATGACGATTGCCAGTATGATAATGAATCAGTCCTATTCCACCGGCTCAGCATGAGCACCATCAAAGAGGGCTTTCCATGACCTATCCCCAAAATGCCCGGGCTACCGTGTACCAACGGAAGCGGATTCGCCATGGTCGAGCCCCCTATCGGTTCCCAGCCAAGGCGCTGGGTATCGGTATGTCCGCCACTGTTGATGGGAAGATGCGTGACCTTGACCTTCCCCCTAAAAACTAGAGCATTGGCTTGGAAGTTCGCCTGTGTTGAGATGGGCGCTACAGGAGGGGGCCATGACACGGAAACGGCATACCGAAGAACAGATCATTGCCGTGCTCAAGGATGCCCAAGCAGGCATCAGGGTAAGAGCAGAAAATAGGGGTCGGGAATCTTTTTATGACGTCAGAAATGCGCAGGGAGCACCGGCTATGAACGAGAGGCGGCGACTCGAATGGTGGCGTGTAGAAACGTTGGCGCAAAACCGGCTCCATTCGGGCACATAAGAATATGGATGTCGGAATCGATCTGGAATTGCTTAAAGAAAACGACGTTTCTGAATGGTTCAAAGATGGAACCCTTCGGTTCAGCTTGCAGACCAAGTTCGCCTTCGACTCCATCACTGAATCTCAGCCACAGCACAAGTCATGGAGATATCGAGCATCCACTAATTGATAGGGCATCTGCCTCCTCTAAAGATAAAATTTCCTTGAGCGGCTTATGCTTTTCCATTGAGCGCCAGCTGGCCATCAGTTCCTGTTGATGCAACCTAGCCGTTCGAGCACGTGCGTGAGCGCTCGCTTCGGAAAATTTCCGTTGGCGATACCGGTTTCGATTTCCGCTGTGTCAGGGCTTACTCTAAAGCTTGTGCAACGTATCAGCCCCTACACTTCATGGCCCACAGGCGATCTTCATGAGTTCCGCAGTAGCAGTCCCTGAAGTAACCGGCGTCAGTTGCCCCGATGGTCCGCCGGTACGGACTACGGTGCCGGAACCCATGTGGCCTGCATACCATGTCGTTTTCACCGGTTGGCTCTTTTGATTCTGACAGTCGTACTCGCGAAGAGTAATTTTTGACAGAGCCTCAGCACCTCCATCGGTTTGGGCCGTCTTGTAGTCGAACAGGTCGGATAGGGTGACCGTTTCATCAGCCTTCCTCACACTGCCTCGATCGGCATAGTAGGTGTAGCCATCCGTGTCACCGATCTTGGACCAGTCTGCCGAGGACGGAATCGATGGACTGGAGGGTGCCTCGCTCCCCGTACAGCCCGTGCTCAACGCCCAGCCCATCAGGAACAGTCCCCATATTCCTCGCATGTCGTCTCCTCTATGGCCGGCTTTTTACATACCCCCTGCAGGCGATCTTCATTTCGGCTTCATCGTCACTGCCTGGTATGACACGTGACCATTCCCGCGTGGCCTGTGCAGCATAGAGTACGCGCCCCTGTGCCATTGCTTCGTGATAATACCGAACGTGCAAGGGTCGACTTTTCTGAACCTGGCAATCGTATTGACGTTTGGTTCTCATCGAACGATAAACCCCACTGGGAATCGCCCGCTCCACCCGAAAGTTTCGGAGTGTCCAGATCGTCGCCTTGTTCTCAGCCGCTCCGATGGTTGTCATGTCCACATAGCGGTCGAACTTATGCGTCCCACCAACTTTCATCCACTCTGCTGCATTCGCTGGCGATCCCACAGAGGATGGCCCCGTCATGACTGCCATGACCAGCGCTACAAACATGGCTCTTCTCAGTCCTTGCACCTTCCCCATCTAGACACCGCGCTCAACTTCTGGCTAACGCTTTCTCCAGATCGGTAAGGATCGTCGGCGACATTGGATTCATCCCAGGATCGTACTTGCCGATAATATTGCCGGAGCGATCCACCAGATACTTCTGAAAGTTCCACGTCACGCGGCCAGGGAAGGGACTCCGTTCAGTCAGATATTGGTACAGGGGATGCTGCGCTCTCCCCGTGACACTGATCTTGGAGAAAAGCGGGAAGCTGATGCTGTACTTGGTGAAGCAGAAGCCCTTGATTTCCTCGTTCGTCCCTGGTTCCTGCTGCCCAAAATCATTGGCCGGAAAGGCTAACACCTCAAACCCACGATCTCGATACTGCTCATACATTTCCTGAAGATCGGCATACTGGGGCGTGTTGCCACACATACTCGCAGTATTGACGATCAAGAGGACCTTCCCTTTAAAGCTTTTGAGATCGACAGGGCGACCATCGATATCCGGAAGATGAAACCCATACAGCGGTGCCGATGGTCCACTCTTCGTGACTGATGTCCCTGCGTGCTTCTCACTGGCAATCACTTCTTCTTCCACCACTGGGGCGAGACTGACTCCCAACAGAAAGAAAACGGAAATAATTGAAAGACCTTTTGGTGAAATCAGCATAGCGAGTCCTCCACTAATTGGCTCTGGCGTATGAACTAACCGTATCAACCGCGTCCATAGAATGTCTATGATTTTTATTGTTAATATGTGACAAACATTAGACATACAATGATTCGAACATCAATGGGATCGATCCCTGGCAAGCTTCGCTCTCACCAGCCCCATAACTTTCATGAGGTATAAGACCCCCCTCGACGCGGGCAGACTAACATGAGACGAGCACGTCGATCCTTCTTGCACATACTCGCAACCGCCACAATTCTTCTCCAAGTTGGCTGTTGGGCCACACAACTCGGCATGTGTGCGCCACATGTAAAAGAAGAAGGCATGCCGACTCGGAATTGGGTCGAGTGTTTCGATCAACCATTCTCACACGGATGCGGCATCTTCCCGTGTTCCACATTCCACCTTCAATCGACATATCGTGAAATAGACGCGAACCTACAAGGGTATTGCGCCTATACTCGAACGCTGGCAATCTTCGGCTGATTTACTTTTCCAGCATGTATGCTAAGAGCCCAGTTTATTTAGGATACGATTTGGACGAGTCACGACACCCTCTCTGGCGCAGCATCATTGCCGCGTTACTCCTATTTCAGACCAGTTGTGGGGTTGCGCAGATGGGAATGTGCGCGCCGCATGTCAAGGAAGAAGGCGTACCGACACGGAATTGGGTTGAGTGTTTTGATCAACCATTCTCGCATCGGGGCATAACCCATTCGGTCTTTTGCCTGAATGATGGGACCGATAAGCCTCCGGTGTTATTGCTCCATGAGTTGACGGGGCTATCGAATGGAACTCTCGCCTATGCGGAGGAGCTCTCGAAGGATTTCACGGTCTATGTTCCTTTACTGTTCGGGGAGAAGGGACGGTTCTCGCTCGTGAGCGGGTTAGGAGCCTACTGGTTTCAGGGAGCTGTCACATTTGTCCCTGGGGGAGAATGGGGTCTTCCCGCTGATAGAAGCGCGCCTATCGTGGATTGGTTGCGAGGCGTGGTGCAGAAGATCGAAGAGCGGCATGCTCATCAGCACATCGGCATCATTGGCAACTGCCTGACGGGTCCAATCCCGTTAGCGCTGCTCGATCACCCACAAGTCAGCGCGGCGGTGGTGGCTCAACCTGCCCTCCCCATGCCTTTCTGGTGGAAGGCGGATGCCGATAAAAAGTCGCTCGGCCTGTCTGCGGCTGATGTGCAACACGCAAGAAAGAGTGCTGCAAGAATTTATGGGCTGAGATTTGAAACAGATTGCATGTCGGATCCGGCAAAGCAAGAAACACTACGCGCTGAATTCGGCAATCGTTACATAAATGGTGGAATTCCGGTGAGCGCCTACCAAATCGAAGGAAAGCCGGTCAAGGCGCATAGCACGCTGATCGGCTCGTGGAGAGAGCATGGCGAGGTGGGGCAGCCTTCGCGAGGCGCGCGCGAAAGAGTTCGAGAGTTTCTTCTGAAAGAACTTAGTGGGCCCACGCCTCACAATGAGTGAGTCAGCCAAAATGGCGGCGTTAGAGTGCACTTGAACGGCGAGATGACACGCTTCTGAGTGGACGAGCGCTGGCTGGAGAAGACCGGCTGGAAGAACGCGCATGGCTGCGGAATGCGGCCGGTGGAAGTCCATGCTCTCGCTTGAATGCTCGATTGAACGATGGCTCCGATTCATATCCCACATCCCCTGCCACTTCGGCCACGCTTTTGGAAGTCGATGAAAGCAACTGCGCCGCCAGTTGAAGTCTCCACCGTGTGAGATATCCGATGGGCGTGTCCATTAAATAGTATCGAAATCGTTCGGCCAGGACGGACCGGGACACCCCAACCTCGTCCGCGAGTGTCGCGATGGTCCAAGGATTGGCAGGCTGCCGATGGAGGAGTGCCAGCGCCTTTCCGACCTCAGGATCCCGCGTACCGGCCAGCCATCCGGTCTGCGTCGTCGGCAGCCGGTCGATGTATCGCCGTAGCGTCTCCACGAATAACACTTCGGAAAGCTTGGCGATCACAGCCGCGCCGCCAGGACCGGCGGCGCCGGCACGGTCCACAGAATAGCGAAGAGTCTCTTCCATCCATTGCCCCGATGCGGAATCCCGAATCGTGACCTGGACGATCGGCGGCAATCCTGCAAGGAACACCTGGCTTAGTTCCTTATCGCACGTCATATAGCCACAGATCAGCCGAGTAAGTTCTCCGCCTCCGCCGGCTTGAGACAAGATGCCGCCATTGGCAAAGAGAAGCCTCAGTTGTGCGGTGTTGTCGACTGGAGGAACGGAAGGACCATTTCCCAAGATGTGCGCATCGCCATGAGGAAACACAACGATATCACCAGCCGTCAAGGCAACCGGGCGATCGTCTCCCTCAATGCGGGCATAGGCGCATCCTTCGGCAACGAGATGAAACATGATGACATGCTTGGAATGGTTTGAAAGATAGGACGCCATGGTGCAGGCGTCCGGCTCTCGCGCGCACCAAGGAGCGGAGAATTCTCCGTTGAAAAAGACGGCCCCGTCGAGTCTCACGGCCCTGAGGACTTCAGACAACACATCCATAACAATTTCTGTCGGCAGAACAATCGCACATCGGCTAATTCGAATGGACGCTCGGATAAGGGAAGGCGCAGCTTAGCACGCCGATGATAAGAGAGCCAGACGGACGGCAAAGACGTTATCGGAAGCATCAGCTAAGGTGACGGCAGACAGAATACTGACAATCGATCAACCATCATTCATCGAGGAGGAAGATCATGATCATCAGTGCGGTGACAGCGGAAGAAAGCGATTTGAAGGCTCGTCTCATGGCAACGTGGTCGGCCGGTGACTACGACCGTTTTTCACGCTCCATGGAGGCCGGAGCTCGTGAGTTTTATGACCGGCTTGCACTGGCACCGGGCTCAACATTGTTGGACGTCGGGTGCGGATCCGGCCAGCTGGCGCTTATGGCTGCTCGCGATGGTCTCGACATCGTGGGTGTAGATATCGCCGAGAATTTGATCGAACGGGCGCGGGTTCGCGCCAGGGCTGAAAAACTGCAGGCGCGGTTTGAACAAGCCGACGCCGAGGCATTACCCTTCAAAAACGGAACGTTTGACGCAGTCGTGAGTTTGATCGGCGCCATGTTCGCTCCTCGACCCGAACTGGTTGCTGGGGAGCTGTTACGCGTCTGTGTGCCGGGAGGAACAGTGGCGATGGCAAACTGGACTCCGCAGGGATTTGTCGGAACAATGTTCTCGGCCGTGGCCAAGTTCATCGCCCCAGCGGGAATGCCTTCTCCCACGTTATGGGGAGATGAATCCGTCGTCCGCCAACGGCTGGGCCATGGACTCTCCGAGCTGTCACTTACCAGACGGCACTATCTGTTCAGCTATCCCTTTCCTCCATCAGAAGTCGTGGAATTCTTTCGCCTCAACTATGGACCGACTCATCGGGCCTTCGCGGCACTCGATGCAGATGGTCAGGATCGTCTTCGCAAAGAACTCGAGACCCTCTGGTCGACTCACAATCACAGCGGCCCTGACAGCACGACCGTCTTTGCGGAATATCTCGAAGTGGTTGGCATGAGACAATAACAATGTCTCAATCTCACTCGCATCGAGTTGCATGTCAATATAGCCGGTGAAAAACGGCACGTCACAGTCGGAGATCGCAGGCTCGTGGAGAGAACATGGCGAAGCGGGACAGCCTTCGCGAGCCGAGCGAACGAGTTCGAGAATCTGAAAGAACTCCCTGAACTCGCACCTAACGGATGAGGGTTTACGTTACTCGATATTCACTTTGGACCATTCCTCCTTGATAGGTGCGCGTCGCGATATGATTGAGGCGAATGTCATGCAGGAGAGCGCCAAAGAGCGGAATTCCCTCACCGATAAGTACAGGTAAACGACTGATGATCAGGCGTTGTATGAGACCGGCGCGCAAGAATTGTTGAATCGTGATCCCACCGTCCACGTACAGACGCCGGGCACCGAAAGTGGCAAGATTAGACACAATCTCTTCCGGAGAGCCAGCCATCACCTCAACGACACCTCCTTGCGTCTGGGGAACAGAGAGATCGATGGAGTGGTTGGTCAAGACAATCACGCGCTTCTTGCCGTAATACCACTTGTCGAAAGTCAACACCTTATCAAAAGTCTTCCGGCCCATCACGATCGCATCGATGTCGGCAATGAACTCGTTGTAGCCGTACTCAGCGCTGTCGCCACCGCCTTCGCCCATCAGCCAGTCGAGAGCGCCGTTTGGTCGAGCAATAAAACCGTCAAGGCTGACGCCGACAAAAACCGCGCACTCGGGCTTAGCCTGACCCCCTGTCATGCTGTCCCCCATAAAGGTTTCGGTTGAGAGTGCACGTTGGCTGTTATTCTTGGATTTCCGTTCAACCAACTTCCCAAGCACGTGCGGCGATTCCTGCCAGCCGAGATCGCATGCTTTAGCGGGAATAACGCCGGGCATCCCTTCCTGTACAATATTCACTTCCGTTCTACAAGACACATTTCTTCAATGTGACCGCCGCCCCTCTTCAATGAGCAGTTGTGATCATCTTTTGCACGGTGCCATCGAATGAGTGGCAAACTCACTCTTGTTTCGGTCCACCAAGGAGCCTAAGATTTACGACATCAACAATCCGCACCGATCCATCCCACCAAGGAGGGTTGCCATGCCGACCTACGTGAGCCTCGTGAAGTTCACCCAGCAGGGTCTTCAAACCATGAAGGACAAGGGCGTCGAGCGCGCCGAGATGGTCAAGAAGAATGCGCAAGTGCTCGGTGGTAAGCTGATCCAGGCCTACTATTGCCTCGGTGAATACGATGTTGTGGCGATTTGGGATTTTCCGGACAACAAGACGGCCATGAAAGGGGCGGTTATGAATGCCTCCATGGGGCACATCCAGATCACCACGATGCCGGCGGTCAACCGCGACGAGTGGAAGTCGCTCCTCCAAGAAACGATGGGCAACAAAAAGTAGTGCGGTGAGCAAGAACATGGACTCGATCCGCCGGCAGCCTATACAGCAGGCTTCATTGCTCCGTGGGGAGCGTGCATCGTGAAGCGGGCATTCCGCACTTCGAGGTAACACAGCGAGCAATTCTCATAGAAAGGAGTGCACCATGAGCCTTCAAACCATTGCCGGCCAGTTTGTGGAGATGTGCAGCCAGGGCAAGAATTTCGACGTGATGCATACAATGTACGCCGCTGACATCGTGTCCGTCGAGCCAAGCGGCGAAGAAACTTCCGGCAAGACACCGGTCATCCAGAAGTCCGAGCGCTTTCAAGCCCAAAATCCCATTAGCGGAGAACAGGTCCGCGGTCCATTCTTCAACGGTCCCAATCAGTTCGCGGTTCACTTCACCTTCGAAGTCACTCCCAAAGCCACCGGCCAACGGATCACGGTGGAAGAGGTCGGTATCTACACGGTCAAGGACAGTAAGATCACGCGCGAGCAGTTCTTCGCCGGAAGCGCGCCGTAAGGGAACATTGGATCAGAACAACCAAACGCCATGGCTCTTGATGCACTCCATCTTAGGCATGTGGTGATAGATCAAGACGTGCGGAACCCGGCGGCGAGGCGACATGAGCCTGCTCGGATCACAGTGCATTGAGGCGTACGGCCATACAATGAGGCCCTTCCCATGAAGGCCATACGGTTACATCACGTTGGCGGTCCCGAATCGCTTCTCTATGAAGATGCGCCGAAACCGACTCCGAAAGACAGTCAGATTCTCATCCGGGTCTATGCCACTGCGATCACGCCCACCGAGTTTGCATGGCATCCGACATTCCACACTCCTGAAAATGGGATGAGACCTTTTCCGATTATTCTGGGACACGAATTCTCCGGTGTTGTCGAAGCGGTTGGATCAGATTGCGGAGGTGTACACATCGGAGATTCCATCTATGGGCTGAGTGATTGGTTCATCGATGGGGCTCAGGCAGAATATTGCTTGACCGTTCCTGCCACCATTGCACCGAAGCCCATCACGCTTGAGCATACTCAAGCTGCGTCGGTACCGATCTCAGCCCTTACTGCCTGGCAGGCGCTTATTGATCACGCAGACCTTTCGGCCGGGCAACGGGTGTTGATCCATGGGGCGGCCGGTGGCGTCGGCAGCTTTGCCGTGCAGGTGGCTCGGCATCAGAGGGCACACGTGATTGTAACGGCGTCGGCGGCAAACACCGACTTCGTCAAGGCGCTCGGCGCCGATGAGGTCATCGATTACCGGCTCACGGCGTTTGAAACAGTCGTCGGAGACGTCGATGTGGTGCTCGATACTGTGGGAGGAGACACGAGAGACCGTTCATGGGCTGTGCTTGGAAAGGGAGGTCGGTTGGTGACCATTGCGGCAGATGCCGAAGGGGCGAAGGAGCAACGGGTGCGCGATGCGTTCTTCATCGTTGAGCCAAACCGGAATCAGTTGATGGACATTTCGCGTCGGATTGATATCGGTATTCTCCGACCTGTCATGGGTTCCGTTTTCTCGATGGAGAACGTTCGGCAGGCCTACGAACAGAAACCGACGCGCGGGAAGAATGTTCTCAGTATCGCACAGAAGTGATCGGTGAATAGGAAAGGAACTCCCCGATGATGACCACATTAGGTATCCGTGCTCTAACGAGACAGCCACTGCTGTGGACGGCACTGACAGGGGCGACTCTACTGCTGGGACAGGCTGCCCTCGCAGAAGACACCGTCTCGGTCCTGTTAAAAGAGCGGTTGGCGGACATGGCAGGTAAGGAAGGTACTGTGATCACTGTGGATTATGCACCGGGCGCCGCATCCGGTCCGCACCTCCATCCTGGTTCGGTGTTTGCCTACGTCTTAGAGGGAGCAGTCGTCAGCCAATTGGGGGATGGGAAGTCTATAACCTATACAAAAGGCCAGAGTTGGTATGAGTCCCCCAAGATACCGCATGTGGTATCCAAGAATGCGAGCAAGACCGAACCGGCTAAGCTGCTGGTGTTTATGCTGTCACAAGAAAGCGAGCCGCTTGTCGTGCCGATGAAATCACCCGGAAGCGGGAAGTGAACCAATCTGTGGTACTTGAAGCGCGTGCCTAATCGGGGCGCTGAACGGAGGATTCTATGATGCCGCATGAGGGCCATTCCAACACAGCCGATCGCTCGGGAGGCGATTCCACTTCAGCGGACATTTTGCAATGGGATGATGTGGTCCGCTTGGCCCGACACGGCAATCCTCCGCCTCCCAGCCGAGTAGAGAAGCCGGATGCGCAGTGGCGCACGCTCCTTACCGACGAACAATTCCGTGTGACACGTTTGAAGGGAACTGAGCGGGCACATAGCTCGGACATGTGTCGGCTGTTCGAACCAGGGCAGTATCAGTGTCTATGCTGTGATACCGTGCTGTTCGATGCCGCGGGCAAGTATCGAAGCCATTCCGGCTGGCCCAGCTTTACCCAACCCGTGGCGCCAGGCGTGATCGCCTATCACCAAGACGACAGCCATGGCATGCGCCGGATCGAGACGACGTGCAATGTCTGCGATGCTCATCTCGGCCATGTATTTCCGGACGGTCCTGAACCGAGCGGATTACGATTCTGCGTCAATGCCCTCTCGTTGCGAAAGGCTGAGGGATGATCTTCCGAGATAAATGACTTCCGAATGCAAGAACAGGCATATGACAAAAGGGGTATTTCCATGAGTCGAACTGAAACAGCGATTTTGGCCGGTGGTTGTTTCTGGGGCATGCAGGATCTCATCCGCAAACTTCCCGGTGTGCGGTCTACACGCGTTGGCTACAGCGGTGGCGATGTGCCGAATGCCACCTATCGTCACCATGGGACGCATGCGGAAGCCATCGAGGTCGTGTTCGATCCGGACACCCTGGCGTTCCGTAACTTATTGGAAACGTTTTTCCAAATTCACGACCCTACAACGGTCGATCGGCAAGGAAACGATCGAGGAACATCGTATCGCTCGGGGATCTACTATGCCTCGGAAACCCAACGGGTGGTGGCAGAAGAGACGATCGCTGAAGTGAATGCATCTGGGTTATGGCCAGGAAAGGTCGTCACAGAGGTCCGACCAGCCGGTCCATTCTGGCAAGCCGAACCCGAGCATCAAGATTATCTAGAACGATTTCCACACGGATATACCTGTCACTATGTGCGACCGAACTGGAAATTACCGTGACGGGCTTGAGGGGCAACACTCGTGCGGTCAAGGGCACAGACGAAGTCACTACAGAAGGCGAAACGGTTGAGTACTACGCGGGCACTCAGCGTTATCCATATCTAAGATCGACTCACCTAATCGGAGGTATCTACCATGAAACGCATCCTGGTCATCGGCGCTGGCTTCGCCGGCATGTATGCAACCTTGTCCGCCGCGCGCCAACCGTGCTGACGCCTTCAAGGCCGCCGAATGGGCGCGGCTGGTCGATTACTAGAGCGGATCGCCGTGGCGACGATCACATCGTCCTGATCGGAGCTTCGGCGATGCTCGCAAAAACATCGCTTGCGTAGTGCCCGGTATAACTTGCAGGCATGGAAGTGCTCAGCCCTCTACAGCCTCGCGGCCAGCTCGGCCTCGATTGCCTCCGGCCTGTCGCTCGGCGCGTAGCGTTTCAGGACCGTGCCGTCAGCACCGACCAGAAACTTCGTGAAGTTCCACTTGATCGCCTCGGTACTGAGAATCCCGGGCTTCTCCGATTTGAGATATTTGAAGAGTGGATGTGCATTCATACCATTCACGTCGATCTTGGCGAACATAGGAAACGTAACGCCGTAGTTCTTGGTACAGAACTGCTCGATCTCTGATTCGCAGCTTGGCTCCTGCTGCCCGAACTGGTTGCAGGGAAACCCGAGCACTACCAAGCCCCTGTCTTTGAATTTATCGTAGAGTGCTTGGAGGCCCTGATACTGTGGCGTGAAACCGCACTTGCTCGCGACATTAACGATGAGCAGCGTCTTGCTGCGGTAGACATCCATCTTCTGCGGGTTGCCGTCAATCGTGACGAGTCCAATGTCGTAGAGGCTCATAGCGTAGAACTCATCGTGTGGGGTTCCTTCGAGGGCATAATTTTTATCAGCGTCACGCCGGATCGGCTTCCGGCTTCCCCCTGGAATCACCGAGGTGGAACGATATACAGAGGATTAAAGCATAATCGGCCGTATTCTCGCCACAGCCGTTTGCTCTCAAAAGGACTCCTTGCGGTGCAATCGCACAGCCCGTGCACAAGTAGTTCGCAACACACGGAGTTATGCCGCTTTGCAGGGAAGACGTCCTAGATCGCTCCAAAAATCTACCACCCGCCGCACTGTAGCAGCGAATTCGTCCACGTCGAAGGGTTTGATAATGTAGCAACTGGCCTGACGTTCGTAGCACGCGCGTATGTCGCAGGCGGATTGTGAGCTGGTTAACACGACCACTGGGATGGCTTTGAGTTGTGCTTCCATTTTGACGACTTCCAAAAACCGTTTCCCATCCATTCTGGGCATATTGAGATCAAGCAGGATAAGTTGAGGCGTCGGCGCATCCGCGAATTGTCCTCGCCTATGCAGAAAGTCCACGGCTTCCACGCCATCATGGGCCACCGAGATATGGCATGTGGGCGTCCCGTCGCAGAACGCGAGCTTGACCATCTCCACATCACCTTCATTGTCTTCAACCAACAACACTTCAAGCTCCTTGTGCATGGTGATATCCCTTCTGCGGAAGAGTGAACAAGCACGTGGTGTCTTGACTCAGAGCGGATTGAAATTCGATTGCGCACCTAATCAATTCGATAAGATCTTGCAGATGGAAACTTCTGGATATTTGCCGACAAGATCATACACAACGCTCCATAAGGATTCTGTATCATCTTTGCCGGAATTGATGGCAACCCCAGACATCACGACGCCCGGTCCTGTCTGAACAACCAGACCCGAAGTAGCGTCAACAGCCGCTCGACGTCCACGGGCTTGGTCAGGTAATCATTCGCGCCAGCCGCTATGCATTTGTCCTGCTCCCCCGGCATGGCGCGTGCGGTCAGCGCAATGATGGGCAGCGCTGTGAACGGCGGTTGCGCCCGGATGGCCTGCATGGCCTGATACCCATCCATGACCGGCATCATAATATCCATGATGATGAGCGCGATAGTTGGATGCTCGTTCAGCTTGTCGAGCGCCATCTGACCGTTATCGGCAATCACGATGTTCAGCCCGTGTTTCTTAAGCAGTTTGGACAATGCAAAGGTGTTCCTTAGATCGTCATCCACCAACAGCAATGTTCGCCCTTGCAACACGGTATCAGCCTTATACTGCATACGGATTATGTCTTGCTGGTCTTTGGGGAGCTTCGAGGTCACGCTGTGCAGGAACAACGTGACCTCGTCGAGCAGGCGTTCCGGCGATTTCGCGCCTTTGATGATGATGCTGTCCGTGTAGCGGGTGAGCTTGCGAGTGTCCTCTTCCGACAGCTCTCGGGCGGTATAAACAATGACCGGCGGCAGGGGTTCGCCCACGGCGTTCTCCATATTTTCCAGCCATTCGATCCCCGTCATATCCGGCAGTTGCAGGTCAAGGATCACGCAATCGAAGACCCTTTCACGGAGATGGTTCATGCCTGTGGTTCCCGTTCCAGCCAGAGTGATCTCAATATCCTTTTTCCTCAGTAATCCCTGAATGGCGAGCTGGGTCTTCTGATCATCTTCCACCACCAGTACCTGCTTGACGTCCGAGCGCAGCAGTTCTTCGATTGTGATGAAGACACCATCGATCGCTTCTTTGTCCACCGGCTTGGTCAGGTAGCCGATGGCTCCTTTGCGCAATGGGACGACCGTCCCCGCTTCCTCTCGGCCAGTGATGACATGCACGGGAATGTGACGCGTGCGCAGGCCATGCTTTAGCTGATCCAGCACGCAGAGCCCATCGATGTCGGGCAGCTTCAGATCCAGTACGATCGCGGTGACCGGTTGCTCCACCGCCAGCACCAGCCCCGTTTGGCCGTTGCCCGCCGCGAGGCATTTATAGCCGCGCTTCCGGGCGATTTTCATCAATGTCGTGGCGAAGTCCGGGTCGTCCTCGATAATCAGCAGCACTTTGTCTCTCTCGCCGAGAGACGTGCGGTCATCGGCAAGGAATTCAGTCATGACCGTTTGTGACAGCGTCTCCCGTTCGGCGTGAAGCTGCGCCTCCTTTTGCTGAAACACTTCATGACTGGTTGAATAGAAGGTCGGAGGCCTGGCCAGCTGTTCATCAAAGGGAACGAGATCGTTGCTGACATGATGTTCGGGCGGGACTTCCACGGACGATGTCGGCCCATCGCCCGCCTCCGCACGTGACAGCTTCTCCGGTAAGACCAGCGTGAAAATGCTGCCTTCACCTTTGGCGCTTCTCACATGGATTTCACCGCCCAGCATATGCGCGAATTTTCTTGCAATGGTCAGACCCAACCCCGTGCCGCCGTAATGCCGGTCGATGGACCCGTCCTCCTGCTGAAACGCCTCGAAAATATCTTTGAACTTGGACGGTTCGATGCCGATGCCCGTATCGATGATAGAAAAGGCCACGGCCTGCTCATACCCCCGCTGTCCCTCGTGTGGATCGGGTCGGCGGATCTGCAACGTCACAAAACCCTGCTCCGTAAATTTGAAGGCATTCGAGAGCAAATTTTTGAGGATCTGCTCCACACGTTGCGCATCGGTATAGAGCGTCGGAGGCATCTTCTCTTCCACCTTGATGGGAAACACCACACTTTTTTCCTTGGCGATCGGTGCGAATTGCTGCCGCATTCGATTGACAATGTCTTCCACGGCCACATCCTCCAGCGACATCGTCAACTTTCCGGCTTCTACCTTGGACAGGTCGAGAATATCGTTGATCAGCCCCAATAGCT
Organism: uncultured Nitrospira sp.; assembly: GCA_964587955.1. Classification (GTDB taxonomy): domain Bacteria; phylum Nitrospirota; class Nitrospiria; order Nitrospirales; family Nitrospiraceae; genus Nitrospira_D. The sequence continues at coordinate 9,452 of CAZPNQ010000021.1, read as the reverse complement.
CCAGGCCTCCATTGTGAATGACACGGGCCTCCTCTACCTGCTCATCCGTAAGATTGCCTTGCTCATTGGCAGCCAGCATCCGCGCCAGGATCAGCAAGCTATTGAGCGGCGTACGCAACTCGTGGGACATGTTGGCAAGGAATTCTGACTTATACTTGCTGGCACGCTCTACCTCTTTGGCTTTATCCTCGACCAGCCGCCGCCGCTCTATCAGCTCTTTCGATTGCTCTTGAATTCGAGCATTCTGCCCCGCCAGCGCCTCGTTCTTTTCCTCCATCTCTTCATTCGCGGATTCGATTTCCTCATTGGAAGCCTTCAATTCTTCCCGTTGTTGCTTCAGCTCTTCCTCGCTAGACTCCAGCTCCTGTGTATAGAGAACCATTTGCGCGCGCAGCCGTTCGTGGATGCGTTGGTATGCATAGATGGAGAGCACCATGACGACATAAAACACGATCATGGCGATCAGCATCAGCCGACTGTCTCGGCGCATGTTATGATCAGCCACTTCCATGCGTAGGTTCAGCAGATGATTTTCTTCTGTTTCCATGATGCGCATCAGGCTACGGATATGGTCCATCGTCGTTTTCCACTGCATGAAATCCTGCTGGATTTCAGAAGGGTTGAGGTGAGCAGTTTGTCCCTTGCGTTGCTGGATGGATGCCGCCAGGTACTCGAGGAGCTTGTGAATCGTCCCGTCTATCTCATCCAGATGGCTTCGCTGGATCGGATTCTTCACCGTCAAACTTCTGATGAGAGCCAACTCCTGAGAAATAGAGCGGTGTTGCAGCAATGAACGTTTCCCAGTTTCTGAATCGGATCCATTTTCTACTGCGTGATGGTAAGCCTCCAGATAGGCATCATTGCCAGTCAAGATGAACCCGCGGTGCGCAAGTTCAGCATCTTTGAGCTTGCTGCGTAGCAACGCGATATGCCCGATCACTTCATACGTATGCGACACTCCATCCGTGGCTTGGTCACTGGCCTCGTTCTGCCTCCAAAAAATGGCGGCTATCAGAAGCATCAAGACCGTCACGCCTCCGATAGCAATGGCCGTCGCATGACGTATGAATACATTATCAGCCGTCGCGCATTTCGTCTCCATGCTCATCCCCGCTGTCGATGCACATTGCCGCGCCGTGAAGTGCACATCATCTATCCAACTACGCAACTAGTTTATATCGGTCAATAATTTTACAAGTAGTGTTTATAACTCATAACTTTTTTAGCTAGTGTATAGTATTTATATATGTTCACAACTATTGATTGATTTGACGCATGGCGGAAACGCCCACCCTTTGTTCTCAATGCTGTGAGAGACTAAGCGATCGCCGCTTCCAGCTGCACAGGCACACGAGCGCAATGACCTTTCGCGCGTCGCGTTTTTTGTCCCCCGGACTCCACCCAAATGGGATATGCTCAAGGCATGCGGATTGCCACCTGGAATGTCAACTCGCTGAAGGCTCGCCTGGAAAAGGTCACATGGTGGCTGGACCGGGCGAAGCCGGACGTGCTCCTGCTGCAGGAAACGAAACTGGCGGATGCGGATGCCCCTACCACATCGTTCCAGGAGGCCGGATACGAGCTGGTGCATCATGGTGAGGGTCGATGGAACGGGGTCGCCATCGCGAGTCGGTGCGGCATCGGCGGCGTCATCACAAATTTTGGTGAGCCGTTACGGCCGGCACGGACATCAGATACCGGTGACGATGAACCATCCTCTGAAGCCCGCATGATCAGTGCCGAATGCGGTGGCATGCGCATCGTCTGCGTGTACGCGCCGAACGGCAGACAGGTCGATTCGCCGTTTTATGAAGCGAAGCTCGCGTGGTTCGACAGGCTGGCAGGCTGGATCAATCAAGCCGTCACCTCGCATACACCGGCCGTCATCGGAGGCGACTTCAATGTAGCGCCCGAGGATATCGATGTGTGGGATCCCAGCGCCTGTGAGGGCGGCACGCACGTTTCTGAGCATGAGCGGCAGGCGTTCGCGCGGCTGTCGAACAGTGGATTCGTCGATGCCTACCGATTGCATCACCCGGAGCCAGGGCGATACACGTGGTGGGACTACCGCGCCGGCAACTTCTACAAAAACGTGGGCATGCGCATCGACCATCTATTGGTGACAACTTCATTGAGCCCCCGCATTGCCTGGACCGAAATCGATCGCGAGGCGCGGAAAGGAAAACCTGTCCCCTCGGATCACGCACCGGTGATCATCGACATCGATAGTCCAGGGCATCCCTTCGATGCCGGCTGGACCGCTGCGGAATCGCGCATTGCAGCGCGCCTGCGAAAGTAGCGATGCGTGATACGGTCAGGCGCGATCCGATGGCAGTGGAATCCGACGGCACGCCATCTTCTGCGGCTGGTGACTACCTGAAAAAGACGCCCACTCCCGTTGCTTTGATGCCATGTGTTCTTGGCGAGTGCGGTGACCGGAGAGTTCCGCTACCAGCAGTGGAGTTCCTGCAGCGGACGGGTCGCTCGTCTGCTCTCATCCTATGTTGTTCAGTCACATTCCCTTCCTGCCATCGCTCAAGCCTGCTCTCGAAACAACCGAAACAATAGAACAGGACCGTCAACGGCGACTCTCCGGCCAGAAAGGGAACTATGGCAACGAACGCTCAACTCGATCAGACCTGCATCAACACGATCCGCACCCTTTCGATGGATGCCGTCCAGCAAGCCAATTCCGGCCACCCTGGAACACCGATGGCCATGGCCCCCGTCGCCTACTGTCTCTGGCAGCGAATCCTACGATTTGATCCCAACGATCCGATTTGGCCTAACCGGGATCGGTTCGTCCTGTCGATGGGGCATGCCTCCATGCTCCTCTACTCTCTTCTGCATTTGACCGGGGTGAAGGCGGTGAATCCCCAGTACGAGCGGCTGGGTGAGCTCTCGGTGCAATTGGACGACCTCAAACGCTTCCGCCAGCTCAACAGCAAATGTGCAGGACATCCGGAATACCGCTGGACTTCCGGCGTGGAGACCACGACCGGTCCGCTCGGACAAGGGATTGCCACCAGCGTCGGGATGGCGATCGCCGCCCAGTGGCAAGCTCATTACTTCAATCGTCCGGGTTTCGACATGTTCGACTACGATGTCTACGCGCTGTGCGGCGACGGCTGCATGATGGAAGGCGTCTCCTCCGAAGCGGCGTCCCTTGCGGCGCATTTAAAGCTGTCCAATCTCTGCTGGATCTACGACAACAACAAGATCACCATTGAAGGCCACACAGATTGGGCCTTCAGCGAAGATGTCGCTACGCGGTTCATCGGCTACGGATGGAATGTCACCCGGGTCGGTGATGCCAACGATCTCGACATGCTCGAACGAGCCTTTACGACGTTCAAAAAGACTGTGGATCGCCCGACGCTGATCATCGTCGATAGCCATATCGCCTACGGCTCCCCCAACAAACAAGACACTCACGCCGCGCACGGCGAACCGCTGGGCGAAGAAGAAATTCGGCTGACCAAACGAAACTACGGCTGGCCCGAGCAGGAAAAGTTCCTGGTTCCAAGCGGTGTCCGCGAACATTTCCAGCAGGGCATGGGCCAGCGCGGACGCGACGCACGCGCGGCTTGGATGGCGAAGTTCGAGGAGTATCAGAAGGAAATCCCTCAGCTTGCCAATCACCTTTCGAACATGCAACAGCGTCGACTGCCTGATGGATGGGACAAGGATCTCCCGGTCTTCTCTGCTGATACCAAAGGCGTGGCGGGACGTGATGCCTCAGCCAAGGCTCTTAATGCTCTTGCAAAGAACGTCCCGTGGCTCTTAGGAGGGTCGGCGGACCTGACCCCTTCAACGAAGACTCGTTTGACCTTCGAGGGAGCCGGAGATTTCACCGCTACAAACCATGGCGGACGGAACCTGCATTTCGGTGTCCGGGAACATGCCATGGGCTCCGTGCTGAATGGGCTCTCGCTTTCCAAAGTCCGTTCCTATGGATCCGGCTTCCTGATTTTCAGCGATTACAGCCGTGGCGCAATCAGGCTAAGCGCGCTCATGGAAGTCCCCGTCATCCACATTTTCACGCATGACTCGATCGGCGTCGGCGAGGATGGCCCCACGCACCAGCCGATCGAGCAACTTGCCTCACTGCGGGCCATTCCGAATCTCATCGTCCTGCGTCCTGCTGATGCGAACGAAGTCTCGGAAGCCTGGCGCGTCATTATGCAGTTGGCACATGAGCCTGTCGCCTTGATTCTGACGAGACAGGCTCTCCCGACTATCGACCGCTCCAAGTATGCCGCTGCATCAGGAGTGGCGAAAGGCGCCTACGTATTGGCCGACGTCCCTGGAGGGAAACCGGACGTACTGCTACTCGCCAGTGGCAGTGAGGTCTCGCTCTGCCTTGACGCAGCCGAGAAATTGAAGAGCGACGGGATCAAGGCCCGCGTGGTGAGCATGCCCTCCTGGGAACTGTTCGAGCATCAACCGCAGGCGTATCGCGACAGGGTGATTCCTCCAACCGTCACGGCACGGGTCTGCGTGGAACAGGCCTCCACGTTTGGGTGGGCGAGATATGCGGGGTTGACCGGCGAGATCATCGGCATGAAGACCTTCGGCGCCTCGGCACCCCTCAAAGAGCTCCAAAAGAAATTCGGGTTCACGACGGACAACGTCGTGGCAGCGGCGAAAGGACAGGTTCAGCGAAAAGCGAAAGCCGCCTAAGGGTTCACGTCCATTACGACAAGCCGGTATGTGCTGACCCACATACCGGTGAGCAGGCTCGCCGGTCAACATACAGCATAAAAAGATTTCCGACTCCTTTGTTTCCTTTGTAAGTCACCGTTGTTACTTTACTGAGCCCCTCCTCGGAAGGACGTTTTTTCGTGTCTCCTCGACAAATCCCACAAGTGTCGCGAGATCTGCCCTCTCGATACCACGTCGAATGACGACCTGCCCTTCCAGATCGGACTGCATCAAGGCCAGTGGTTTTCCGAGCATGTCTCGGAATGCGACGAGGAGTATCGGCGGTAGAGCCGAAACGGCGGTCGGAGCGTCTGGATCGTCGGAAAAGAAGGCAAGGTCGTTGAGAGAAACGGTATGATCCTCTACTTCGCCAAACCGTTCGCTACCAACGGGTTTGATGGGTAGCGAGGGCTTATCGTTGTAGGCAAACCGCGCTCGGATCGGAGGATGCTCGACCCCACTGACATTCCCGTTGTTCGTGACGAACCTTGGTGCGAAGGTCGCCGGCACCTTGACCGGGATAAGGACCAGCGCCTGACTGAAGATCATATTCCCCACTTGGAACGGAAGATCGATCGGCTGGTTGTAGACGTCTTCGTTCGCGGCGAAAGTGCTGTTATAGTTCCAATCAATCCAGATGGCGAGGCGGCCCTCGAAAAAGTTCGGGAAGGCACGAGGGGTCTGGGCGAAGGAGGTGCGAAGGTTGACCGCCAGAAGTATCTCTCCTCCGGGTTGGCGAAAGCCGCTCGGGTTCACCACCACGAGGCCATCGTCGAAATCGTCGGCCGGCTTGGGAGCCTTTTCCTCAGAGACACCGTGACCAATCCACTCATATACTTGCATTTGATGGTCGGCCTGCGGCTGAAACGGCTGATCGTTATAATCGTAGTTGCCGTCCCCAATGCTCCCGTAGTCCTGAGGGACATGCTTCACATCAACAGCTTCCTCGATAGGGACCACCTGCGAAGCACAGCCTACCACGATGAGAACCATCCAGAGCGCTCCATAGAGCTGGCCTATCCGGGATGCGACAACGCATGCATCGTACAGTCGCTTGATCGTGCTCATAGGAATCTCCCTGTATCTGTGGAAAGGTTTGAAGGGTCGGCCCCCGTTCAATTCTCCGTGACCGTGCCATTACCACACCGCGTGGCCTAGGCCGAAATCGATCGCGAGGCGCAGAAGGGAAAAACCTTTACTCTCGGATCACGCACAGCCATCGGGACGCCGAACCTAGCGCGGCAAGCGCGACCAGGCATCGAAGAGCTTCAGACTATCTTCCCTCAGGACGTCGCCGGTGATCAGCACATCGCTCTGGCTGAGCTGTTTCATACGAGTCGTCGTGATGGGAATTTGCCGGATCCCGGCCTTGGCCGCATCCTCGATGCGACAGGCATAGACGATCCGCCCGAGGTTGGCCCAAAGGCATGCGGCAAAGCACATTGGGCACGGTTCGCACGTCGTATAGATGGTCGCGCCGGGTAGGTTCAGTTGCCTCAGTTGACGACTGGCGGCTCGTATGGCCTGGACTTCGCCATGCGCTGTGGTGTCGATATCCGCCTTCGCGCTGTTATGTGCGACAGCCAGAACTTTGCCTTTGTGTACGATACAGGCGCCGAATGGCATCTCGCCCTTCGCCATCCCCTCCCGCGCGGCCTGAATCGCCATTCGCATGAAGTCCGCATCAGTCATAACCGCGTCCTTTGGTGGCCAGTGAAATTCAGGCCACGGCGGCACGGTATCCGAACAGCTGGGGCTTTTCAACTCCGTGATGTTGCTTCGAGTGAGTTTGGAAAGGTCACAGTGGCGGGTTACTCATGGACTCAATGTGTCGCCAGATGATATCGATCTATGGAACTCCCGGGGGCCATGTCAGGGAGGTACGCATGTTTCGGAACGTGAGCGACAGGCACACGCACGGCTGTCGAATGCGAGAGTAGTCGATGCGTACCGATTGAATTATCCGGAACTAGGACGATACACGTGGTGGGACTACCGAGCGGAGTTTCTATAAAAACATCAGCATGCGCATTGATCACCTGCTGGTAACGAGGCCGATAACACACCGAATTGTCTTTTCGGAAATCGATCGCGAGGCACGGAAATGAAAACCGGTGCACTCCGATCACGCACCGGTGATCATCGACATTGATAGCCCCGGCCACCCGTTTAAGGGATTGTTCGAAGAAAATCGACAAGGCGCACGATCGAGATTCCTTCGAACTCTCTCAGTTTCAGAAGATGGCGATCACCGGTTACAATGAGGTTTGCCTGAGCCGCAGTGGCAAAGACCGTTTTCATCAGCGATTCTCGAACACGATTCGTTCAACATCCTCCTTAGTAAATACACCAACTTTGTGAGTCCGGCGCCACATCTTCCGCTGAAGTGCAAAAACTTCCTGTTCCGCCCGTTCCGTCTTATACGTTTCAACCATACGACGAAAGAGGTCGCTCTTGGTCGTCTTCTCCCGCTCTGCAAGCTCTATATATTCCTTGGCAAGCTCTGGACTCACTGGAAACCCCAGCACCGACGTCTTTCGAGCCATGATTCGCCTCTTTATACGGTTTAACTATTAAGCTGTCGCATACGAATCATAGCTCCGCAATCTAGGGTTCATCCCCGGCGACCTGATTCCATTGCACCGGGCATCAACCTACTTGTGAGGATGCCGCTACTACAGCGCGTAGTCTGGGCCGAAATCGATCGTGAGGCACGGAAGGGAAACCTGTGACTTCGGATCACGCACCGATGATCATCGACCTCGACAGCCTTGGCCATCCCGTCGACACCAGCTGGGATTCAGCGAAATTATGAATGGCGGCGCGCCAGCCGAAGCAGCAATGAGCGGGCGTCGACGTATTTTTATTCAGCCTGTCCCCTTTCCTTTCTCTAGAGAAGGCGGCAAGCGTTGTAGCAGTTAGTTGTAGCCCGCCTTTGTTACTTGGCTTTTTTACCTTGGTGAGAATTCAAAAACCTTGGGCATTGCCTTCAAAGTATTCAAAGTCCCACCGTTCTTCTGGAGTAGCCAGTGCCTTTAGTGCCTCTTGTCCAAGCTTCTGCTTGAACCAATGCTGGATTGCACGTTCGCCGGCATGGCCAAAAGGAGGATTGCCGATATCATGTGCTAGACATGCAGCAGAAACGATCGCACCGAAGTCTGAGGGGCTGACTTCTCGACCTTTGTCTTTCAGAAGATTTCCAACAGCGGTCCCTAGAGAGCGACCTACGCAAGAGGCCTCGAGACTATGGGTAAGCCGAGTTCTCACATAATCACTGTCCGGCAGTGGAAAGACTTGAGTCTTATCCTGAAGTCTCCTAAAAGCAGAACAGAAAATGATACGATCAAAATCCTGCTGAAACGCAGAGCGTCCGATCGTTCTTGTGTTGAGATACTCGCCGATTCTGACCGGTGAAATTAACTCTGGCAAATTCATAGCAGAACCCAAGTAAAAACTTCGTATCGTACCTAAGCATCATTTCAAGAAGCAACTGCACCCTCCTAATCAATGGGCTTCTAGATCGCTACCCCTTTTAGCGGATGGACGCCGGCCTCCATTGCAGGTGGAGTAGCAAATGGGGCGAGCCCTCTTCCCATAAGCTCGCTCGTACTTATGGGCTCTCTATTGCTTTATCGCGATTATTGCCCGCGGATAAAACCCACCAACTTTCTTCTGGATGCTGCACCAGGCACAAAAATAAGAAAGCCTGCTGGCTTTCACCAGCAGGCTTTCTGTTTGTAACCCGGCAGAGGTCTAAACCACTCTTGAACGTGTGCTTGCTTTAGAGGTTCTTAGCCATTGGCGGATAGAGATCATATTTCGGAATTGCCGAGTCCATGTGGTCCCACAGTTGTGCGTCCGAAACGAAAAAAGCTAATTGCGGGCGAAACCAGCTGGCATCGTCCAAACTGCCGGCGGTGATGCCGACAAAGTCACCAGGTCGTTCATCGGATTCTCCACCGGTGAGTCGCGAACCGCAGTCAGCGCAAAAGCCACGTTTGTGTTGGCCGCCCGCCAAGCTCGGCGTGAAATGGTAGCGCAGCTGCCCCTTGATCAGACGAAAGGCCGCAGTGGGCACGAGCAGTCCGGCGACGAAGCCGCCGCCGGTCACCCGCTGGCAATCGCGGCAGTGGCACTTGAACATCATGATCGGTTTTGTCGAACATTCATAACGAATCGCTCCACACACGCAACCACCTGCAAAGGGAACGTTCATTAGTTTCTCCCTCTATCCATATTGGTTGGCACGATCATCGGCTTCTTTTGTAACCCGGCGGGGTCCATACCAACCTCAATCATACCGGAGAACTAAACCAAGCTTCATTCGTATCGCTGAGTCATTATCGTAGTTGGAGTTAGCGGATAAACACCAGTAGTTTCTGCTCCACCAAACAACGTCGCCGGCTAAGACCCACCGACTTTCTTTTAGACGCTGTACCGGTCACAGATAAGAAAGCCTGCTGGCTCTCACCACCAGGCTTTCTGTTTGTAACCCGGCAGAGGTCCACACCGAGCTTGCTCGTGCCGTCGCGTTCGATCAAATCGCGGCGGATAAGCACTTGGCCTCCAGTAGGCTTAGGAAAGTAGGTTCCGCTGCCTGGGGAAAAATTAAAAGGCCCGCTAAATTGCTCTAGCGGGCCTTCGTTGTAACCCGGCAGCGTCCTACTTTCCCACTGCCTCGCGGCAGCAGTAGCATCGGCCTTGGAGGGCTTAACTTCCGTGTTCGGTATGGGAACGGGTGGGGCCCC
>CAZPNQ010000020.1:37525-43813 GCA_964587955.1 uncultured Nitrospira sp. | reverse complement strand
CGGCCATCGAGAATTTCCGGCGATCCCGTATAGGCCGCAACGTCGGTGACTTTTACTCCGGCGTCACGTAAGGCTTTGGCTGTGCCGCCCGTAGACAAAATTTCCGCGCCAAGCGCCTCCAGTCCTTTCGCCATCTCGATGACTCCGGTCTTATCAGAAACACTGATCAACGCCCGCTTGATGCCGGCCATGTGAGTACTCCTTAGAATCGTGTATGAGGTGGAAGTATGACGTCGACTATGAAAGGCGTGCGAAGAATAGCAAATGGGTGCGGTAAGTTCAAGACGACATGTAGCTGCCTGTGACGGGTACACAGCCGCCGAATTCGTAGCTTCCTTGCATGATCTGCATCGATGTGGGAGAGTGACATCGGTCGCCCCGACAAACGTGTCATTGACCTTGATGCTCGTATTCAAGTAATGTCTCGTCAGCGATAAGGAGTCCCCCTGCATTCCCCTACATAACCACTCACTAAGGAGGTGCGCTATGCTGGCTGGCCGATTGGTGAGGCTGATCGAGAAAAACTCCGAGAAGCTTGCTCGCGAGCTCAGCGAGAAAGTGTGGAATTCTCCCCGCTGTAGCGATCTCCGCAAAGTCCCACCAGACGAGCTCCAAGCCCGCACCCGCGAAATCTACCAGAACTTGAATAATTGGTTGATGGATATGACGGAGGCCGAGATCGAGCGCCGCTATACCGAGCTAGGCGCCCGTCGAGCCTCGCAGGGTGTCGCCTATAGCCATTTCCTCTGGGCCATCACCGCTACCAGAGAGCACATGACTGCCTTTGTTCAACGTGAAGGGCTGTCCGATAGCGCCGTCGAGCTGCACGGGGAGTTGGAACTCATGCACGTTCTCGGTCAGTTCTTTGACCGAGCGCTGTATTATACGGCCCTGGGGTATGAAGGGGAGCGGACCCGCATCGGATCGAACCTCCGCAGGCGGAGAGACGATCATCAGAAAGTGCATGCGTAAGAGTTACATGACCTACGGGCTCACCGTGCGGTGAGCCCATACGTACGATACTCCGCTTTTTCTCTCTAGAATTCTGTAGTTCTCACTTGATGTCGTCAATGCGTGTTTCCGGACAATCTCTTCCACCGACTGGTGTGGTGAGGCACCTCTGCCTCAGACAATCATTGTCCTAACCGTACCGTTCGCCCCACATTTTTAACGCTTTCAATATCGGGCCTAAACTCTTTCCTTTCTCGGTCAGGTGATATTCCAATCGCGGGGGATGTTCGCTGTAAAGCCGGCGGGCGATCACACCCTGTGCCTCTAAGGTTTTCAAACGCGCGGACAGGGTATTCGGCGCAATCTTGGCCAGCGATTGCTGAAAGTCCTGAAACCGGCGCGGTCCTTGAAGGAATAAATCCCGCAGCATCAGGATCGACCAACGCTCACCGATCACGTCCAACGTTCGAGCCACAGGGCAGCTGTTTTGGCGATAGGACTTTGCCATGGCAAAAGAATAGCCGGTTGACAATGTCCTGGCAAGTAACTATAAATAAAATAGTTAATACATAAATAATATTTTACGTGATTCATTTGGGAGGTGCCAGCATGTCACCAAGCGTGACCGTACCGCCGAAACTGGAGTCGCCCGGCACCGGCTTGCCGGCCTTTGAATTAGCCTGGCTGCGGATCCTATTCCGTCTCGCGTGCAAGGTCATCTCCCAGAATGCCGGTCTGAAGTGGTTCAAGTTCGAAGCGAGAAGGATCATTCTCCTGGCAGGCAGGGTCTCACCTGCTCAAGCTGCCGTTCCCGTGCTAATCGATCGAGTCGTGGGCCTTGAGGATAGCAGCCGCTACTGGTCGGTATTCATGGTGCTCGATCATCTGCGGATCGTCGATGAAGGGATGACTCAGATTGTTCACGCCTTGAGCAGCGATCGTGTCGTCAGACAAGAAGTTCGCATTCAGGATCTGAAGCCGGGCCCTCGGAGCGATTCCGATACGATCAACCGGTTTCTCAAAGCGGTGGACGACTACGAGTTGACTGTCACTCGTCTCGGTACACTCGGTCGACGAGTGCGCCATCCTCATCCTTGGTTTGGTCCCATGACCGCCCATGAGTGGCACTGTTTAGCAGCTATTCACCACAGGGTTCATCGTCAGCAATTGGAACGGATTGTTGGAAAACTGATTGAAGAGCCACGGGCTCACGGGTAGCGAAGGGGACGTGCCTATCGGATCGTCACCACTCGGCGCCCAGCCGATCGATGACGATGTGATGCACCACGGCATACGTTCCAAGTGTCGAGAGGTACAGAGCCGCTTCGGCCACATCGAACGGGTCGATCTTTTCGCTGCGCTGAATGTCTGCCGAAGATGCGTCTACTAACTCATCCGCCACAGCCCCCGGGCAGATCGCGCTGACTTTGATGTGGTAGGGCCGGCCTTCATCAGCTAACGATTTAGTAAGCGCCATAATGCCGTGTTTTGACGCGCTGTAGGTTCCAGTGCCCGCCCAGGCTTGCAGTCCGGCGACGCTCGACATGTTGATCATCACACCTCCGCCCTGTTTCTTCATGTGCCGGAAGGCCGCCCTGCAACAAAAGAACGTGCCCCGCAAGTTCACGTTCATCACCTGATCGAAAACGTGGGTGCTCGTCTCAGCCAAACGATCCCCTCCTCCAATACCGGCATTGTTGACGAGAATATCGATGCGGTCATAACGGCCCACCGTCTCAACCATCAATCGCTCGACTTGCGCCTCGTCGGCGACATCCGTTTGAAGAGGCCATGCCTCGCCACCTTGCTTCCGGATTTGGGAAACAGTTAGCTCGCATAACTGCAACCGTCTTGCGGCGACGATCACCTTGGCTCCCTCATGGCCGAACCGCAGCGCAATGGCCTTCCCAATTCCGCTGCTGCTGCCGGTCACAATCGCAACTTTGTCCTTCAATCGTGGTGCGCTCATCATGGCGTGAAGACGTAAGCGATCAGCGTCACCACCGGTCGAATCCTTGCTTCCTTTATCCCCAAGACACTTGAGCATGATCGCTGCCTGGTCTCGTTCATGTTCTCCATCCTGCTCATCGCCCATCAGATGCCAACCGAAGACCGATCTCATCAAGATGCCTCAGGAGATCGGCCGGGTCCTGATACACGCGGTAGGCACCGGCCCGTTCCAGTTCGTCTTGTCCATAGCCTCCCGAGAGGAGACCGACCGATAGCGCAGAAGCTCGCCGAGCCGCCAATAAATCCCAGACGCTGTCGCCCACGATGACACAACGACTCATCGGCACATGTAGCCGCTCCCCTGCCGCAAGAAAAAGATCCGGATTGGGTTTCGCGAACCGGACATCGTCTCTCGTGATCACAGGCACGTCTTCTGAAAGTTTCAACAATCGAAGGGTATGGCGCGCATTCTCCATGCGGCCACTTGTCGCAATGGCGTGAGGAATTCGATGGCGTGCGAGGATCGCCAGAAGATCGTGTGTCCCAGGTAAGACACGAAGGGACGCGGCCTGCTTGGCGTAGGCCTCTCGATGAACCTGCTGAATCTGTCGGGCTTCCTCTTTTGAGACAGGTCGGCCGGTTTCGCGCAGCAATGCGTGAAGCATCAGGCCGCCGCTCATACCGATCTGGCGATGAATGCGCCAGACGGGCAACTCGATGCCGACGGCCTGCGTGGCCTCTCTCCAGGCCAACACATGCTGATACACGCTGTCCACCAGCGTGCCGTCCAAGTCGAACAAGAACGCCAACACATCGGAATCGGAACGGGCGGCCACGTTGCTCAACGTTCCAGCTTGGCATCCATTGTAATGGTCGTGTTGAAAAGCCGAGAAATCGGACAGCCCGTCTTGGCCGCTTGCGCGGCCTTGTTCCAAGCCGCCTCATCGGCTTTCGGTACCTTGCCTCGAACGTTCAACGATACATTCGTCACCGTCCATCCGGCCTCTGTCTTATCGAAGGTGACGGTGGCCGTCGTTTCCAGTTTTTCCGGAGTCAGGCCTGCCTCGCCCAACTGAGCCGAGAGCGCCATCGAAAAACAACCGGCATGAGCAGCGGCGACGAGTTCTTCTGGATTTGTCCCTTTGCCGTTCTCGAACCTCGTAGAAAACGAATAGGGTGTTTGAGATAAGACGCCGCTATCCGTCGAAACTGTACCTTTACCACTCTTTAAATCACCTTGCCATATCGCAGATCCAGAGCGTTTCATAATTCCCCCATCCAGAGAGTTGAACGGTCTATAGGCCCCCGCATTACAGATCCCCAACAGAGAAGAATTCCTATTGACGGTTGATCATTATGCGTCGCTGTGACGGTCAACTGTGCTAGGGCTTACCCGAGTTCGAACTCCAACTTGCCAAGCCTTATGGAAAGCAGGGAGGCGTGACGCAGACGCCTCATAGCAGGGCTCACTACCCTCTTTTTTTCACTGGGTCGATTTGTGTTGGAGCATCTCTTCAAGTTGAGCAAGAAATGGAGCCTGACCCGCAGAGATTTTTCGACGTGCGGTGGAAAGATCGAACCATTCAGCGCGATCGACCTCCGGAAATTCTTGAAATCTTCCTGACTTCGGAGGCCATTCCATCCGGAAGCCGATACTCCGAATCAACGTCGCGTCGATATCGCCCTCCACTGCCCATACGGAAATGACTTTCCCGCTCGGCTGGCGTAGAGGCTTCAGCGGAACGGTCTCACCCTGAACTTCAAAGCCCATTTCTTCGTGAAACTCCCGCTTGGCAGCCTCCAGTGCATCGGCTCCGTCTTCGTACTCACCCTTCGGAATCGACCAAGCCCCATCATCTTTCTTCGCCCAAAAAGGACCGCCAGGATGAACCAATAGTGCTTGGATCGTCTGGCTCCGTATACGATAGAGCAGGATTCCCGCGCTCAGCTTTTCCCTCATGCTTTGGATTACGCCGAACGGCCGTGCAATTCCAGTGAGAAATTCGAAGCAAGACGGAGAATCTAATGAACCACCTGAGCAGGCTATGAATGGCCGTATATCTGCTGAAGCATTCGCAATGCGCTAACCCATGGTGACCACCAGGCCGTACAACTGTCGACTTCAACGGCAAATCTTAGCCTAGTACATTTATTGTCAAATGTGGTACCGTGCCTTGTCGCACCCCGATAGTTACATCGTCTACAGTGGGCTGATCTCATGAGGTGTGCGGGGATTCTCACCGACAGCATTGCATTGATACTCCCTGTCGTGGTGTATATCCCGCGGCACCTTTCCTCTCCGCCACAGCCTACGACTAGGGTTTCAGCCCCCGTTCACCCAAGCTTCGAACGAGGCAAATTGGTGTTTATGGGAGACCTCAAACAAGCCTTCAACGGAACCATCACATTGAATTGTTGCCGTAAGGACTGAATGCACTATGAGCTCACTGAACAGATGGCTACAGCAAAATTCTAAGAGTTCGTTCGAGCAACAATGCCAGCAGCTCGCTAATTTGTTGCGTGCAAAGGAACAGGCACTGGAAACGACGTCGCACGAGTTGAAGGTGAAGACCGCGGCGATGCAGTTACTCGAGCAGAGAGTCATGTCGTCCGAGACGCAGTTCACCTCAGCCCAACGAGAGCTGGTGGCCCGCGGCGAGCAGCTGAAGGCACTCGAAGCAGAATTGGCAATCCGGTCGAGGCGACTGTCGGACCTGGAAACTGATGAAAGCGCAGTACAGCAACAGGTGGGTGAGCTTAATTCGATCATCGCTACTCAGGGAGACGAACTTCGCGCTGGCCAGCAGACCCGGGAGGTCTTGAATGAGGAAATCCGGGTCTTGCGGGAGCATATAGCGCAACTCAACGAGGGCCTCTCCGACCGGGACTACTTGCGTGCCCAGATGGCGAAGTTCGAGTCCGCACAAGATCGCGTCCATCTTTTGGAAGTCGAACTCAGTGATCGGGAGGCCGCTCATCGTCGCAGGGTTCAGCAACTCGAACAAATCCTCGTGGAACGCAATCAGCGGATTGGTGAGTTTGATGCGAGCGTTGCTGTACAGGTGGATGAACTCCGGGGGGCCCAACAGGCCCGTCAGACAGCTGAACAGGCACGCGAAATTCTGAAGGAGGAAATCCGCGTCTTGCGTGAACAGATCACTCAACTCAATGAAGATTTCTCTGCCCGAGAACGCCTTCGCGCCCAAGTAAAAGAGTTGGAGTCGATGAGAAGTCGAGTGCATCAGCTGGAAGTCGAACAGAGTGATCGGGAGGCGGCCCATCGAGGCACACTCCAGCAGCTGGAACAGACCCTGACCGAGCGAGACCGTCGAATCAGTGAGTTCGATTCGTTTGCGGCCGCTCAGGCGGACGAAGTTCGGGATACCC
>CAZPNQ010000020.1:0-37425 GCA_964587955.1 uncultured Nitrospira sp. | reverse complement strand
AGATCACTCAACTCAACGAAGGGCTCGCCGACCGCGACCAGCTCCGCGCCCAGGTGAAGAAGCTGGAATCGGCCCGAGACCACGTGCATCAGCTGGAGGTCGAACTGAGTGATCGCGAAGCGGCCCATCGGGGCACGATCCAGCAGTTGGAACAGACCCTCGCGGAACGGGACCATCGGATCAGTGAGTTCGATTCCTTTGCGGCTGCTCAAGCGAACGAAGTCCAGGATGCCCTGGAAACCTGTCGGACCGTCGAGCAGGCCCGCGAAGTTCAAAAGGAGGAAATCCGCATCCTGCGCGAGCAGATCACCCAACTCAACGAAGGGCTCGCCGACCGCGACCGGCTCCGCGCCCAGGTGAAGAAGCTGGAATCGGCCCGAGACCGCGTGCATCAGCTGGAAATCGAACTGAGTGATCGCGAAGCCGCCCATCGGGGCACGCTCCAGCAACTGGAGCAGACCCTCGCGGAACGGGACCGCCGGATCAGTAAATTCGATTCACAGGCAGCCGCTCAGACTCGAGAACTCCATGGGGCCCAGCAAGCCTGTCAGACGGCTGAACAGGCCCGCGAAGTCCTGAAGGAGGAAATCCGCATCCTGCGCGAACAGATCACCCAACTCAACGAAGGGCTCGCCGACCGCGACCAGCTCCGCGCCCAGGTGAAGAAGCTGGAATCGGCCCGAGACCACGTGCATCAGCTGGAGGTCGAACTGAGTGATCGCGAAGCGGCCCATCGGGGCACGATCCAGCAGTTGGAACAGACCCTCGCGGAACGGGACCATCGGATCAGTGAGTTCGATTCCTTTGCGGCTGCTCAAGCGAACGAAGTCCAGGATGCCCTGGAAACCTGTCGGACCGCCGAGCAGGCCCGCGAAGTCTTGAAGGAGGAAATCCGTGTCCTGCGCGAACAGATCGCGCAGTTGAACGAGGAGCTGGCCCACCGCGACCGGCTCCGCGCCCAGGTGAAAAAGCTAGAGGGGACCCAAGACCGCGTGCATCAACTGGAGGTCGAACTGAGCGATCGCGAAGCGGCCCATCGGGGCACGATCCAGCAACTGGAACGCGCGCTCGCCGAACGTGACCAGCGGATTGACAAGCTGGTGCCGGTTACCCATCTCCTGCGCGAGAAAGAGGCTACGATCAAAGAATGGGAACGTACCCACGCACGCACCGTGCGTGACCTCGAAGCCGAGACCACCAAGCTGCACGAACAGGGGGTGGCTCAGGACCAACTCCGTACACAACATCAGCTTGATGAGCATCAGTTGCAAGAACGCGACGCCCAGATTGCCCACCTCACTCGGCAGCTACATGACATGCAGACAGAGCGGCACGCGCTCCACAAAGAGGTCCAGGGGATTCCGGGCAAAGATGAGCAGATCGATCGTCTGCAAAAACGCCTCAAAGAACTGCGGGCCACCTTGCGGGTAACACCTCCCTCGTCCGTCACCGTTCAACCGCAGCCTCGCCAAGATGGAGTTGGGTCCACAGCCTCTGTGAAACCGCCAAAAGGTGGTAAGCCCCTGCAAGCAGACGATCTGAAAAAGATCGATGGGATCGGGCCGGTCTTTGCCGACACGCTCCAGAAGTTAGGCACTCGTACGTTTATCCAAATCGCGCGGTGGAAACCGGAAGACATCACGAAGATCGCCAAGAAACTTGCGACCGATTCTGAGCGCATCAAACGGGAAAAATGGATCGTGAATGCCAAGAAACAGCACTATCAAAAATACGGGGAACGGGTATAGCCACCTCACGACACTCGGTTTTTCAGGCGTTTCTATCAGATGACTCCCCTGCTGGTCCGCCAAATCTTTTTAATGAATCGGCCGTGGCCATACCCGGCCATGGCCACACGTTCTGTGTGGATAGTCTCGTGGTCTGACATCTGCGCGGAGCAGTTCTAACTGAGCGACAGCAGAGCATCTAGCCGTCTGCTTCAACGGCAAATCTTAGCCCAGCCCGCATGATTCATGAACACTTCTGCTGCAATCGCGGATTCGCTGCTGCGACGAGCCTTCGGCGGGCAGGCTCGCCCCTCGCAACCTCGACATACAGTTTCAAGTATGCCTCGGTTCCTCGGGACTCCACGTGCAAGACACCGCCGCCTCACCAGCTCGGCGGCGTCCTCAAACGTGGCGCTCATTATTCTTCGCGCCGTGGACCTCGCAACGCGGCTGCGCGATTTCGCGACGAACCGTCATGAATCATGCACACTAGTACATTTCTTATCAAATGTGGTACCGTGCCGCGTCGCACTCCAGTAATCACATCATCTACAGCGGGCTGATCTCATGAGGCGTGCGGGAGTTCTCACCGGCGGTGTCGTTGCGCTGATCGGTCTTGCCTGGGTATGCATCCCGGGACACCTTTCCTCGCCCCGTCCGGTCATGACATCTGCCACCCTTCACGCCAGCCTTGAACAAGGCAGCTTGGTCCTTCGCGGTTCGTTGCCCGATGAACGCAGTAAGCTCACGATTCTTGATCAGGCTCATACACTCTCTGCGAAAAACCGACTCCGCGTGATTGACCAGTTTATCGTTGATAAGCAGGTCAAGGCGGCCGTGTGGGTGGACACGGTTCCGCAACTCTTGCCGGTCTTGGGCTTGATGGTCGATCGGGGTTCGATCATCATCGATGGCCGTTCGCTGGTCGTCAATGGTCAGGTTGCCGGTCACCGAGAAAAAGCCGAGGTCTTACAAACAGTAGCTCCGGCGATACGAGCGGGTTTGAGAATTGAAGACCGTGTCGCGGTGGCGGCTGCTGCATCGCCTTCTTCCACCCCCATTCCCTTGTCGGCACTCCAGCTGTTACTGAATCAGGTCCTGACGAAATCTTCGATCGAATTTGAGCCCAAGAGCGCCACGATCACGACGAAAGGACAGGCGGTGCTGGATCAAATCATCGCGCTCTTGCGACGAGCTCCTGTCATGCCGATTGAAATCTCGGCCCATACCGATACCATCGGTGAGGCGGAGTACAATCTGCAGCTGAGCCGGCATCGCGCCGAAGCGGTCAAACAGTACCTGACCACTCACGGACTCACGAATTCGTTTACCACAATCGGCTATGGTTCGACGCGCCCCCTCGTCCATGGGAGGCAGCAACCTGGCTCCCAACGGAATGAACGGATCGAAATACTGATATAAGGATGGAATGACGTATGATCACACTGATGAGTCAGATGGTCGGATGTCTTCTCATCGCGGCAGGAATTGGTGTCGCGGTCGGTTGGTTGTTGAGAGGACTTCCAAAGAATTCAATCGAGCAACCATATGACGATCTCGTCCATCAGTTGCGAATCAAAGAACAGGCACTGGAAACGACATCGCACGATTTGAAGGTGAAGACATCGGGGATGCAGATTCTCGAACAAAAGATCATGTCGTCCGAAACCTTGCATTCCTCTGCCCAGCGAGAGCTCATTGCACGGGGCGAACGGGTGAAGGCACTCGAAGCAGAGTTGACCTTACGGTCAAAACGACTGACGGTCTTGGAATCAGATGGAATTGCGGCACGTCAACGCATCAGCGAGTTGGATACGAGCATGACGGCCCAGGCTGAAGAACTTCGAGGAGCGCACCAAGCCTGTCAGGTGGCCGACCAAGCGCGTGAAGTCATGGAGCAGGAAATCCGGGTGCTGCGCGAGCACATCGCTCAACTCAACGAAGGCCTCGCCGACCGGGACCGGCTCCGCACCCAGGTCGAGAAGCTGGAGTCGGCGCAAGACCGTATCCATCAGCTGGAAGTCGAACTGAGTGATCGCGAAGCCAGCCATCGGGGCACCATCCAGCAATTCGAGCAATCTCTTGCCGAGCGAGACCGTCGCATCGGTGAGTTTGATGCCAGCGCAGCGGCTCAGGGCGAAGAACTCCGCGGAGCCCAACAGGCCCGTCAGGCCGCCGACCAAGCGCGTGAGGTCATGGAGCAGGAAATCCGGGTGCTGCGCGAGCACATCGCGCAGCTCAACGAAGGCCTCGCCGACCGGGACCGGCTCCGCACCCAGGTCGAGAAGCTGGAGTCGGCGCAAGACCGTATCCATCAGCTGGAAGTCGAACTGAGTGATCGTGAAGCCAGCCATCGGGGCACCATCCAGCAATTCGAGCAATCTCTCGCCGAGCGGGACCATCGCATCGGTGAGTTCGATGCGAGCGCAGCGGCTCAGGCCGAAGAACTCCGCGGAGTCCAACAGGCCCGTCAGGCCGCCGACCAAGCGCGTGAAGTCATGGAGCAGGAAATCCGGGTGCTGCGCGAGCACATCGCGCAGCTCAACGAGGGGCTAGCCGACCGGGACCGACTCCGCACCCGTCTTGAGAAGTTGGAGTCGGCGCAAGATCATGTCCATCAGCTGGAGGGTGAACTCAGTGATCGGGAGGCGGGCCATCGTAGCGCGGTCCAGCAGCTCGAACAGACCCTCGCGGAGCGAGACCGCCGGATCGAGGAGCTGATACCTGTCACCCACCTTCTTCGGGAGAGGGACGCCGCGATTAAAGAGTGGGAGAGAACACACGCGCGCACCGTCCAAGAGCTCGACGTCGAGACGGCAAAGCTCCAAGAACAATGTGCCACACAGGAACAGCTCCGTGCCCAACATCGGCTCGATGAGCAACGTCTGCAGGAACGAGATGAACAGATCGCCAGCCTCCACCGTGAGTTGCATGCCCTGCAAGCGGAGCGTCAAGCGCTCTCGAAGGAAGTACGGCAGATTCCAGGTAAAGATGAGCACATCGATCGCTTGCAAAAACGTCTCAAAGAAATGCGAGCGGAACTTCGCTTAAAACCGGCTTCAGCAACCGCAACCTCTCGTCCGACACGCCAGAATGGAGCCGAGTCGAATTCCCAGGCAGAACAGCCCAAGGTCGGTAAAGACATTCAAGCAGACGATCTCAAAAAGATTAACGGAATCGGACCTACCTTCGCTCAGACTCTCAATAAGATGGGCACCCGTACGTTCATCCAAATCGCTCGCTGGAAGCCGGAAGACATTCAGAAGATCGCCAAGAAGCTCGATACCGATCCCGAACGCATTAAACGGGACAATTGGATCGCTGACGCCAAAAAACACCACTATCGAAAGTACAAAGAACGACTTTAGCCGCCGGTGAAAAATCTGTCATCAGGGTTCGCGAAAGACACAGCCATGCTGATCCGAGCTCACGTTTCCCCGTTTGACTTCCCCTCCCCATCTCCATAGAATCCTCCGCCATGTCTTCGTCCTTCGTGCACCTTCACCTCCACACTCAATTCAGCCTCCTCGACGGCGCGAATCAGATCGGACCGCTGGTGCAGCAGATCAAGTCCTTCAACCAGCCCGCAGTGGCGATGACGGACCATGGCAACATGTTCGGTGCGGTCGAATTTTACCGCAAGGCCAAAGAAGTGGGTGTCAAGCCAATCATCGGCTGTGAGGCCTACATGGCGCTCGGCAGTCGGCATGCCAAGAAAGACAGTGGGCTCGCGCATAATGACTACTATCACCTGATCCTCCTTGCGAGAAACCTGACCGGCTATCAGAATCTTATCAAGCTCGTTAGTAAAGGATATCTTGAGGGGTTTTACTATAAACCACGAATTGACAAGGAGCTTTTGAAGTTACATCACGACGGCATCATCGCCCTCTCAGGTTGCTTGAGTGGTGAGATTCCTTATCTCATCGGACAGAGAGATATGGATGGCGCGATGGCGGTGGCCGGCGAATTTCAAGAAATATTTGGGAAGGATCATTTCTACCTTGAGGTGCAGGCGAATGGACTCGATCATCAACGCGTCGCCAATGCCGGCCTGATAGAGATCCATAAAAAGCTCGGGATTCCGCTAGCCGGCACCAACGATTGTCACTACCTCAAGAAAGAAGACGCGCGGCCGCATGAGTTGATGCTGTGTCTGCAAACAGGAAAGACGGTCGGTGATCCCAATCGGATGAAATTCGACACGGATCAACTGTACGTGAAGTCAACGGAGGAGGTCGCCCCGGCGTTCGCAGAGTTTCCATACGCCGTCACGAACACCTGCCGTATCGCGGATCATTGCGACCTCGACCTCCCGCTGAATAAGACCCATCTTCCGCAATATCGCATCCCGGATGGATTTAAGGATCGCGAGTCCTATCTGGAGCATCTCGCGCTCGCCGGGCTGAATGACCGACTACAAGAACGGCCCAGCCGAGTCGCTCACGCGGTCTATCATCAGCGCCTGCGAGAGGAATTGATCGTCATCTGCTCGATGGGGTTTGCCGGTTACTTTCTCATTGTCTGGGACATTATCCGCTTCGCTCGATCATCGGGAATTCCCGTAGGACCTGGGCGAGGCTCTGCCGCCGGCAGTCTGGTGGCATATGCTCTGCGCATTACCGACCTCGATCCGCTTGTCTATACCCTATTGTTCGAGCGATTCTTGAACCCTGAACGCATCTCGCTTCCTGATATCGACATGGATTTCTGCATGGATCGCCGCGGGGAAGTCATCAACTACGTCGTGGACAAGTACGGCAGCGACCATGTGGCCCAGATCATTACGTTCGGCACACTCGGCGCGAAAGCTGCGATCCGCGATGTGGGGCGCGTGTTGGAAATGTCGTACGCCGATGCCGACAAAGTCGCGAAACTCGTCCCCAACCAATTGAACATCACTCTGCAGCAGGCTTTAGAGTTAGAGCCGCGCTTGCGCGAGCTGGTCGAGACGGACCCAAAAGTGAAAGATCTCATGGCCAATGCGCAATCGCTCGAAGGCCTGGCCCGTCATGCGTCGACCCATGCGGCGGGTGTCGTGATTTCCGAAGGACCGCTCACCGACCATGTGCCGCTCTATAAAGGCGCCAACGACGAAATTGTCACGCAGTATTCGATGGGTGACGTTGAGAAAATTGGGTTGGTCAAATTCGACTTCCTCGGCCTCAAGACCCTCACGATGATCCGGCGTGCAGAGTCTCTCATCAACCACACGTATCCCGACGCACCGCCGCTCGTGATCGATCAGGTGCCCTTTGATGATCCGGTCACCTTTGCGCTCCTGAGCTCGGGAAAAACGACGGGGCTGTTCCAGCTGGAAAGTTCCGGCATGCGTGATCTGCTCACGGGACTCAAGCCCGATCGCTTCGAGGACATCATCGCCATTATCGCGCTCTATCGCCCGGGACCGATGGATCTCATTCCTGATTTCATCAAGCGAAAACAGGGCAAGGTGCCGATCACCTATGAGTTGCCGGAATTGGAACCGCTTCTCAAGGACACCTATGGCGTGATCGTGTACCAGGAACAGGTGATGGCGATCGCCAACACGATGGCCGGCTTCTCGTTGGGCCAAGCCGATATTCTTCGCCGCGCGATGGGAAAAAAGAAACCGGAAGAGATGGAAAAGTTGCGCGTCAAGTTTCTCGACGGCGCGAAGCAAAAGAAGACTCCTGAGAAAAAAGCGGAAAAGCTCTATGAACTGATCCAAAAATTTGCCGGCTACGGTTTCAATAAGTCGCACGCAGCCGCTTATGCCGTCCTTTGTTATCAGACCGCATACTTGAAGGCCCACTACCCGACGGAATTCATGGCGGCCCTGATGACGACGGACATGGGCAATCAGGACAAGCTGGTCGGGTATTTTACCGAATGCCGGGATTTGGGCATCAAAGTACTCGGGCCGGACGTGAACGCCAGCCAAACGCAGTTCGCCGTTGCCGGTGGGGCCATTCGGTTCGGTTTGGCGGCCATCAAGAATGTCGGTGAGGGGGCCGTGGAGTCGGTGCTGGAGGTGCGGACTCAAACAGGTCCCTTCGGATCGTTCTTCGATTTCTGCCGGCGGGTCGATCTTCACAAGGTCAATAAGCGGATGTTGGAAGGCCTGATTAAGGCCGGTGCCTTCGATTCTACCGGAGCCAAGCGCGCACAACTGATGGCGGTGCTCGATCAAGCTGTCGAAGAGGGGGCGGCGGCTCAGCGCGAGCGCGATCTCGGGCAAATCAGCATCTTCGGTGACGAACTCAACGGGCACACCACCTCAACGACGTTGCCGACTCCCCCATTGCCGTCGCTTGCGGAATGGGATCAACCGCAACGATTGAAATATGAACGGGAATTGACCGGATTCTATATTTCCGCCCACCCCCTCGCCCGCTACGAAGCGATGTTGAGTGCCTTGTCGACCGCAACGACGACGGGATTGAAGGAATGCCCCGACGGTGGCGAAGTCAAGCTCTGCGGCATCATCGCCACGGTCAAATCGATGCTGACGAAAAAGGGCGATCGGATGGCCTATCTGACGGTGGAGGACCTGCAAGGGACCACGGAAGTGATCGTGTTTCCTGATTTGTTCAGGACCGCCGGTGAGTTGATCTCACCGGAGCGGATCGTCCGTATCACCGGCACCATCGATCGTGGAGACAAGGGCACAAAAATTCGAGGAAGCAAGATCGAACCCTTGGCTGAGGTCCAGGCGCAATCCATCAAACGTGTCCGTATCCGCCTCAGTGATCGCCCGGAGGTCCGTGAGCAGTTGCCTCGATTACTGGACATTTTTCGACGACACCCTGGCAATACCTCGATTTCGATGTCGTTTCGAACCGATGGGGCTTTGGAAGCCGAGACGGCTCCCCTCCCTCATCTCACCATCTGTCCCAGCGACCATTTTGTGTCGGATATTGAGGAAGTGCTAGGCAAAGGGGTCCTGTCTTTGCTATCTTAGGAACCTTAGTTGGGGCGACCAACCGATTGTACGGAATTGAACTAGGCTATGCGCGAACACCTTGAATTCGAAAAGCCGATCCGAGAGATCGAAGAGAAGATCGAGAAACTTTCTGCGACGGCCACCAGTGGGAAATCATCCGTTCAAAACGACATTCGGAAGCTTCGTGCGAAGCTTGCTCAAACCGAACATGAACTCTACAAAAATCTGACTCCTTGGCAACGAACACAGCTGGCCCGGCATCCTCAACGTCCAAGCACGCTCGACTATATCAATGAACTGACTCGAGACTTCCTTGAGCTGCATGGTGACCGTGTGTTTGGAGAC
The DNA here is from genome assembly GCA_964587955.1 of uncultured Nitrospira sp. Classification (GTDB taxonomy): domain Bacteria; phylum Nitrospirota; class Nitrospiria; order Nitrospirales; family Nitrospiraceae; genus Nitrospira_D. Next base: position 28,428 of record CAZPNQ010000020.1, on the reverse strand, counting down.
GATCGCGCAATCGTGGGAGGATTTGCCCGATTTAACGACCGTCCGGTGATGATGATCGGTCATCAAAAAGGCAAAACTCTCAAAGAGCGCTGCACACGGAATTTCGGCATGCCCAATCCAGAGGGGTATCGGAAGGCGCTCCGCCTCATGAAGATGGCGGAAAAGTTCAACCGTCCGATCGTCACTTTTATTGATACGCCGGGCGCCTACCCTGGCATCGGCGCTGAGGAGCGCGGGCAAGCGGAAGCCATCGCCCGTAATCTATGTGTCATGTCTCGATTGAGCGTGCCGATTATTTCTGTGGTCATCGGTGAAGGAGGAAGCGGAGGCGCTTTAGCTCTCGGTGTCGCCGACCGCGTTTTGATGCTCGAGCATTCGATTTATTCCGTTATTTCGCCAGAAGGCTGTGCCGCCATTCTTTGGGACAGCCCGGAAAAAGTTCCCGACGCCGCCTCTGCATTGAAAATGACCGCGCCCGATCTTCTTGAGCTCGGGGTGATCGACACCATTGTTTCCGAACCCCTGGGTGGAGCCCATCGCGAGCCGCGAGCCGTCTGTGACCTGGTTGGAAAGGCGCTGACCAACCAGCTGTTCGATCTGCTTGATCTGCCCGTCGAGCGCCTCATTACGCAGCGGGACCAGAAATATCGAAAGATGGGGGCCGTTACCGGTCTTCTTCCCGGTCAAGCCTGACCGGCGACGTCATCTTCGGTACATCCTTCCTCTGTAGAAGTCCGATATCGCGAAATCGCCGTTCGATTGCTCCGAGAATCCTCTCTGTCAGTGCCTGTTTGTAGGGAGTGAGCGCCGCCGCTTCGAGATATCGATCGAGCGTTCGCGGCAACTTGCGCCACCACGCGCCCGCGGACATCCGAGCCTGTTCGGCAGCCGTGGCTTCGCCCCTGAGGATACGGTGAATCTCTTGCTCGAAGAATTCCACGTGGACAAGTTCGTCTTCACGGATCGATCCCAAGTCTGGCCGTAATGTGACGAGTAACGTCGCGAATTCAAGTCCCAATGACTCATACCCATAGAGCTGAACAGCCAGCGCGGACCATTGTCGCGGCACGGACGGGAGACGTTCCCGTCCGCGAGGCTGACGGCCGATCATGGCTTCAAATTGTGCCAGATGTTGCCGTTCATCTTCCTCGTGTTTTCGGAGAAAGGTATGCACGTTCGGAGGAACGTCCTGTAAACGCGCCGACTGTACTGTCCAGAGTGCCATGGCCTCGGCTTTGAGAAATCGTTCCAACAGAGCCATCTCGCACTCCATGGGAAGCCGAATGGATATAGCTGCGTCGGACGACATCACGCTCATAGTACGCATACTCAGGCAGGTTATCCAAGCTTGTCTCACAGTGGGAGACGATGAGGGTTGACTGACACCTATCATCTGTGTACATCTTACGCGTAGCTACACACCGCACTGACTGCTAACCCGAACGCGAGGGTTTCAGTTAGTTAACCCCATGAGGCAACACCTATGACACGTCCTACCGGTACAATGTCTCTGGTCGTTCACCGGGTTGTTCTCTGTGTACTCGCCGCGGTTTTGTTCTCGGAGGTCGGCTGTGTCAGTCGGCGCGCGTACGAAAGGGTGCAGGCGGAGACGTTGGAACATACTCAAGCTTTAGAAGCAATGCGCGAGGATCTGAGGGAGCTGGACCGGGAGATCGCGGGATTGCAGGCCTCGAACCGACATGAAGATGCCGACGTGTCCGAACTGCAAGCTGCGATTCAGCGTGAGGAAGACCAGTTGCCGATCATGAGGCAGCGAGCGGAGGACACCCTCTCATCGCTGAAAACACAAGTGGCAACTTTAATGAATCAGAGTTGGCATCTTGCGCGCAAGATAGTGGACATTCGCCAGGAAAGCGCCACCTTGCAAACCAAAGTGGCTCAGTACAAAGAGAAAATAGAGCAAGCCCAATTGTCGATGTTGATGGGATCAAACGAGACGAGGCTACCCATAGCCCAGGCTACCGTCATAGAACCGCCGCCTCCCTCCACGGTTCCGACCGATCAAATCGATCAAACTGAAGCATCACCACAGATTGCTCAAGTCAATCCGACTCCTCCAAGCCCCCCTCCCATCAAGCCGGTACCTTCACCTTCCGTGAAAGCTGACCCCCCGTCGGCAAACGACTCGTGGATCGGAACGATCACCAACTGGTTCGTCAAGATCTGGAATTGGCTATTCGCGTAGCCTAGACCATCCCAGACCGAACGAGGACCTCTACTTCTCAAGTGGACTGAGCGGGCCTATCTCCTTGGGCCCACGCAGCGGCTGCACCTCCGGCGACACGCCCGGTCGCCAGACAAGCCGTCAGCAAGTATCCTCCGGTCGGTGCTTCCCAGTCCAGCATTTCTCCGGCGCAAAATACCCCCGGGAATGAACGAACCATCAATTTCGCATCCAGCGCCTCGAAAGAGACACCACCGGCCGTGCTGATGGCCTCTTCCAGAGGTCGAGGCGCAACGAGTGTCACTGGCAAGGATTTAATCGATTCAGCCAAACGTATTGGATCCCCCAACGCTTCTTTCGTCACGACCTCTCGAAGAAGACCGGCTTTTATCCCGGAGATACCGGCATGACGCGCGAGGTGCGTGGCGATCGTACGTTTGCCTCGAGGTCGTGAAAGATCCGTTGTGAGCCGCTGCAGCGATCGATCGGGGGCGAGGTCGAACCAGACGGTCGCCGGTCCTCCCGCTGCGATCATGTCGCGCACACTAGCGGAGACCATATAGATGAGGCCGCCCTCCACTCCCTTCTCTGTAATGATGAACTCGCCCGTCTGACGCATCACCTTACCGTCGATAGCCTTCACGACGACTTGGACGGTCTTCACCGGATGTCCGGAACATTTCGCGCGAAAGTGTTCACTCCATCGGACATCAAAACCACAATTGGCCGGTTTCAGCGGGACAATCGGCACCTTCCGTTCAGCCAGAACCTGAGTCCACGCCGCATCGGACCCGAGGTTTGGCCAACTACCCCCGCCTAGTGCCAACACCACCGCATCAGCCTGGACGTGTGACATGCCGTCTGATGTGGTGAAACGGAGCTTGCCGTGCTCATCCCACCCGCACCACCGATGCCGGACACAAAACCGGACACCGGCCTGCCTCAGCCGACGCAACCATGCACGCAACAGCGGCGCAGATCGTAAATCGGTTGGAAAGATCCGTCCGGATGTCCCGACGAACGTTTCCACGTTCAGACCGCGAGCCCATCTCCGAACGGCATCAGGAGGGAACGATAAAACGGCGCGCTCGATATCAGGGCGATGAGACCCATAGCGCGAAAGAAATAGTTCGATCGATTCAGAATGAGTAAGATTCAGCCCCCCCTTGCCTGCCAATAGGAATTTTCTCCCGACCGACGGCATCGCATCATGGAGCTCAACTCGTGCACCTGCTGCTACGGCGGATTCAGCCGCCATGAGCCCGGCCGGCCCGCCGCCGATAATGACGACCATTGGCATCGTTATCTAAAGTTCGAGATAGCCATTATACCTAAACAGTAATGCCTGTATTCTCAAGGAACGGGAGATGCAGGTGTTGTCCTTCGCAGGAATATTCCTTCGTTGGTGCCCGGCTACAGAAATACAATTCTAGCGCGAGCCCGCGTCTCCCCTCGTGTGGAATCTCCTCAATTCTCGCCGCATTCATCATGGTCCGACACTTGCTAGCACGGGACCGTTGGAATAGCGATGGCCGTCGCACTGTAATGTACGCATTCTGAGAGATGATCAATCTGCCTCGTTCACGACCACTAGAGGAGGAACCTAATGCGCATTCGATCGACATATTTTATTGCGCTGGGCTTTGTCGGCGTATTGTCGGGCAACGTGGAGCAAGTTTTCGCCGCCGAGGACATGTCACGAAGAAATAACCTCCACGTAACCAGACCTAACGCTCCCCGTCATCCGGATGATTCCTTTAGCAGAATGTTTCCGGGGTTGCCACCCTATACACCTCAGACCGATGAAGCTCGAGAACAGGCTAAAAAGCTCGGCGTCAAAGGTGGCGTCATCGACGCCATGGATCTTCTCACTGATCCGATCCAATCGATCCTGAATCCTGCTGTCCATAGTCCGAACAATGCTGATAACCCGAGCATGACGGCAGGTGTCACGTTCTTTGGGCAGTTTCTGGACCATGACCTCACGCTTGCTTTGAAAGCTCCAATACTCGAACAAACCAACCCAAGACGAACGACGAATTTTCGTACCGCCGAGTTCGATCTGGATAGCGTGTACGGCAATGGGCCGGAGCGGTCTCCTGAACTGTATGACACGCGATCCGGAGACATCAAATTCAAGGTTGACATTCTTCCAGGGTCGGAAAAAGTTTCCCGAAAAGGCGCGGTGCGCTACGACCTCCCACGTGATCCGGGCAGCAACACCGCCATCATTGCGGACAGTCGGAATGATGAAAATATCGCCCTCAGTCAATTTCATCTGGCCATGTTGAGGTTTCATAATGCCGTGACCGATCACATCCGCGAAAATCCGGCATTCGTGAACCGCTCCGCCAAGGACGTTTTCAACGAGGCTCAGCGTCAAGTGCGGTGGCATTACCAGTGGATCATCGTGAATGAGTTTTTACCAATGACCATCGGGAAAGGCCTGGTCAACGATCTTTTACGGAACGGTCCACGCTTTTACGAGGTCGCCGATCGAAGTCAGGATGGTTTGTTCCGTAATGCGATTCGTGAACCGTTGATACCGGTGGAGTTCGCCGTGGCGGCATACCGATTCGGCCATTCACAAGTGCGGCCGAGTTATCGCATAAACTTCGGCCCCGACGGTGGGTCTCCGGTCTTTATGTTTGTCTTCGACGATGCAAACGATCCGAATGAGCCTGATCCCAACGATATGCGGGGCGGCAAGCGGGCGGCCCGCCGATTCATCGACTGGCAGACCTTCTTCGATTTCGGAGATGGCAATGTGCGTCCCAACAAGGAGATTGACACCAAGCTTTCCACCCCTTTGATGCATCTACTCGGATCACGTGGACCGGCACCCGGCATGCCGTCGGACGGCATCCAGTCGCTGGCTTCTCGCAATCTTATGCGGCACGTCAATTTCGGTATTCCCTCGGGACAAGCCATCGCGCGCGTGATGAATGTCCGAGTCCTGAGTCCGGCGCAACTCGCGGAACTGGCTCCATTCAACATGGAGAAGAGTACGCCCCTTTGGTATTACATTCTAAAGGAAGCGGAAGTTTTCGAGAACGGACGGCGGCTGGGGCCCGTGGGGGGCCGCATTGTCGGCGAAGTTTTCATCGGCTTACTGCAAGCGGATAGAGATTCCTATCTGTCCGTGAGCCGGAACTGGAAGCCGACTCTGCCGTCCGCCGAACGTGGAAACTTCGAGATTACCGATCTCTTGAGGTTTGCCGGCGTCGTTCCTCCGCTGAATTAAATCTTACCGCAACGGTATCGAGGGGGCCCTTTCCAAGAGGGTACCCCTCGAAAGAAATTCGAGGCGAGATAAATCCATCTGAATTGAATTTACCGTCAGCAAAGAATCCTTGCTCCTTGTCGCCTTTGTTCAACTTCAATGAGGGAGTAATTGACTGACAATGTATCTTTAGTCCAAATTAAGGCTGCGGTAGAGTTCATCAAAATTTGTTCGTGTTGCTTGGGATATGCGGGCGATCAATTCACCCTTTCTTGGGGAGTAGAACATGGCAGCGACAGTTTTCTCGAAAGAGCTGTCAGAGATCCCAAGTTCTTCACGGAATAACCTGAGATCTTGTTGATCAAATAGATCTTGCATTATGCGTTTAGAACCTTGCGAGTTAGGAAGGAGATGAAACGACTTACCTGATATCTCACTCCCAAAATGGCTCTCGGCATCACTTTTAGCTTTTCTACCAGCAGGATCATTATCCCATAAAGCACGAAAGTTGACCTGCCAGGCAATCATTAGAGATACATAGAACTTGATAGAGTCAGCGCCGACTGATGGAAGCAATCCAACCGGACGGTTTTTCCGAAACAGCTCCATAGCATAGTAATCACACATTCCCTCAACAATGATTGTTCGACTGTGAGATAGATCAAGAAGAAATGGTTTTATCTGAAGGGCATCTAGAACAGGCTGGAAAGCTGACCGACGCTCGAATATATTGCCGCGATGCTCATGAATTGAAACCAGGGTGATATTTCCGTTTCCATCCTTGTCAGATACATGAATACTACTTAATGGTATTACCTCTGGATTTAAAAGGTAATGAGAGTGAGTGCAATATACAACTCGATTCTTTTCTGAAAGAGATCTGAGCTTGTTGCAGAGTTTACTCTGTGCGAATGCATGCAAGTACGAGCCAGGTTCATCCAATAGATATATAGTGCTGAGGTCTTGAGCTGACAGCACCTTCAGGTTGAACTCGAGCTTCATGACAAAGTTAAAGAACCAGAAAAATCCTTTACTCCTGTCACTTATAAAGAAGTAGTGGTCGTCTCCATTTGCATCACGTTCAACGACATTAAGCTTCAAATAATGATTTTCCACAGTTGAAACAGTTCCCGCTCCCTTGAGCGTTTCCTTCTGCATGTCGATAGATATTTCTAGGGCTTCTCGATCATCCAATCGGAAGTTTTGCCACTCTTCGGTAAGAGTTTTATTTAGATGACGTCTTACCTTTGCTAGCACACTTTTTTGTTTCCGTTCCTCCATAGCAGGAAGATCAAAAACCGAAAGGTCCCTATCGGTTCGCCGAAATAATTGCTCGATGACTGCGAGCCAACCAGCTCGTTCACCTTTCTTTGTTTGGTCAATAATGATCTTTTCCTCTATCTTGTCCCTGAAATCGTCGAAGAATAGGATATATGGAGCATTGGATAGAATCTTGGCAGCGAGGATCGATGCTACTTCGGCATGGTCATAGGGAGCAGTAATAACTGAGTATTGAAGAGTCTGGAGATTTCGTCGAATCGTTAGATTGATTGGAAGCTTCTCCCCTTGCGTTTCAGCTTCGCTAGTATGGATTTCAAGATTTCATTATCCTTATTTTCGTCGCTTAACTCTGCAAACAGCTCATCGGTCTCAGTATCATCATTTAGTTCAATTTGTGCCTCAATCAACGGCGGAGGTGATGATGTAAGATAAAGATTGCTAGTGTTACTTAGATGCAGCCCGTCATTTAGTGTGTCGTTAAATGAATCAAAGGCAAAAATAGCTTGCAGAATGGTCGTTTTCCCAGACTCGTTTATACCTATGATTGGAAGGAGGCTTTTCTTGTTTAGATCAATTGTTAAAGGGCCGGTTATCGCCCTATAATTTTTAATAGTAAAAGAAGTGTATCGCATTGCGCCTCCATGGGGAGTTATAACTCTTTCTAGAGAAACGACATTTCATGACCCAAAGGTACGCTCGGTCGATACAGAGTACAATTGACGATCTGTTGTAAAGTCGCCAAGCCGGTTTGAGGTCCGTTTCACTTGCCGATAGTACATATCAGCAATAGTTGCTGTGCGGCCATTCCGCAGCCGGTCCGTTCCATTTGAACGACGGACTTTATGATAGGCTGCTCCATCTTCTTGCGTGAAGCAATGATGCCGGTTGTGTCGCTCTTGTTTTGATGGGTTTACGCGTACGAGGCCGTTTCAGCAGGAAGCTCCGGAGCGTGACGGCCTGATTGTGCCGTTCGTCCTTGGAGGAATAGAGAAGCGTGACCGGGCGAGTCTTTGCCTTATTTTTGATCGTTGCAAGGAGTGTGGTCTTTTTCTTGAGCTCAGTGTGGTATCGATGCTGGAACTCTGTCCACCTGGCTGGATCGTGATTGAACCATTTTCGGAGCGCTGTCGAAGGGCCGATATCGCGAAGCCAGAGATCTATTTTGGCATCTTCTTTGGACAAACCACGCGGCCAGAGCCGATCAATCAGCATGCGAAAGCCATCCGCCTTGGCTGCCGGTTCATAAACACGCTTGATCAGGATCTTCTTCATAGCCGCTAAAGGCCGATGGTTTCGATCTGTCGAACCTCCTCCGAGAGCAAGGTAAATCGATCCGATTGCAGGTCTTCCTTCATGTGCTGAGGATTCGTCGTGCCGGTTAACGGCAGCATACCGACTTGCATTGCAAAACGGAAAATGAGCTGAGCAAAGGTGGCTTTATATCGGGCCGCCATCGCTCGGACTTCAGGATCGATGAACACTTCGCGATTCGCAGTCAGAAGTGAGAACCCTTGATAGATAATATGGTGTGCCCGGCAAATTTCCCGTACTTCTTGGTCCCACCCGAAGGCTGCATAGCAGCGATTTTGCACAACCATCGGTTTGTGCTTCGCCTTGACGCAGAGCTGCGTCAGCTGCTCGGCTGAGACATTGCTTACACCGATCATCTTCGTCTTGCCGGAGTCATAGAGGGATTCGATCGCGGACCAGACTTCCCAGTCTTCGCTCCCTAAACCCCGCCGTGAATAAGGCCCATGCAGCACGTAGGAGTCGAGATAGTCTGTGTGGAGGTGTGCCAATGAACTGGCAAAGGATTGCTCCACCTGCGTGGTGATACTCGCGCGCGCATCGTACGGAAGACGATGGTCCTGGCCGTTGATGGGGGTGAACTTCGTTTGCAGAAAAAGTGCATCGCGGCCGATGCCCTGCTGAGTCACCTGTGAAAGCGCATCCCCGACCCTCGCTTCATCGTAATGGACCAATTGGTTGGCCGTATCGATGGCGGTGAATCCGGCTTCGATCGCTTGCAGCACCAGTCCGGTCGTGGCCTCTTTCTTCCAGGCCGTACCGTACATGAAGGTTGGGACGGAAACCTGATTATAAGTCGTCATATTCATCATAGTGCTTCTAATCTCCTCCGTTCTCTCCTTTCATAACGGATTGTTTGGCGCATGTCCATCTTCACACACAACGATAGCCGACCGCCTATTCAACCGCGCATCGTTGAATAGGTATAAGCCAGGGTTTCATCCAGTGAAAAAGTCTGGATCGTTCCCGATAGGATGTTGATATGTGGTAGGCAATTATGCGTTAGCATTCGGCAACATTTTTTCGGCGCGACATTATGGATCGACAAAATTCTACATCGGGGCATAATACGTCAGTCTGGCTGCAGAATGACCAGCGGGGTGATTTTGGCCCATTGACTGTCCCCATACAGACAGATGTCTGCATTATCGGCGGTGGTATAGCCGGAATGAGCGCGGCGTATTTGCTCTCTCGGGAAGGAGTATCTGTCGTCGTGCTGGAGGACGGCGTAGTTGGGAGCGGCGAAACCGGACGGACGACTGCCCATCTGGCGAATGCCATCGATAATCGCTATTCGAACATTGAACAGCTGCATGGCGAGCAGGGAGCTAAACTTGTCGCTGAAAGTCATACCGTCGCCATCCGGCGGATCAAGCAGGCGATCGATGACGAACGGATCGACTGCGACTGGTCCCGCATGCCCGGATATCTCATTTTGTCACCCGGTCAAGAGCTCAATGTTCTCCGTGAGGAAATGGCAGCCGCTCATCGCGCAGGACTTGCCGATGTGACCTTGCTGGATACGTCACCGATAGCGTCTGTGCCACGACCATGCCTTCGGTTTCCGGAGCAAGGACAGTTTCACCCATTGAAGTACCTTCTTGGACTCGCGAACGCCGTCATCAAGAATGGGGGGCAAATCTACACAGGCACCCATGCCGACACAATCGAGGGGGGATCGGCTGCACGGGTAAGGACTGCATCAGGAGCAGTGGTCAATGCAGCTTCCATTATCGTGGCAACGAATACCCCGGTGAATGATTGGGTCACCATCCATACGAAGCAGGCAGCCTATCGGACTTATGTCGTCGGGTTCCGTATTCCTCGTGGCAGCATTCCAATGGGACTGTATTGGGACACGGATGATCCGTATCATTACGTTCGGCTTCAGCCTTTTGACCAGAAGGATGATCTACTCATTGTGGGGGGAGAGGATCACAAAACGGGCCAAGCTGATGATGCCGGAGATCGATCTGCCAGGCTCACTGAATGGGCCAATCTATGGTTTCCGCAAGCCGGGTCGCCTGTCTATTCCTGGTCGGGACAGGTGATGGAATCCATCGACGGTCTGGCCTTCATCGGTCGGAATCCCGGCGATCATCCCAACGTCTATATCGTCACAGGTGACTCGGGGATGGGCATGACGCACAGTACGATCGCAGGTATCGTATTGACCGATATGATTCGTGGACGGAAGAATCCATGGGCTGAGTTGTACGACCCGGCGCGAGTGCGAATCCGCGCAGGAGCAGAGTTTGCCCGTGAGAATGTCAATGTCGGCGTGCAATATGCGGATTGGCTAACCCCTGGTGGAGTGAGCTCCGTCAGCGAGATTCCAGCCGGGCACGGCGCGATTGTCCGTCATGGATTGAGCAAACTGGCCGTCTATCGCGATATGGAGGGTCAGGTCCATCAGCGGTCAGCCGTATGCCCACACCTCGGGTGTCTCGTCCGATGGAATGAGAATGAAGCAACATGGGATTGTCCTTGTCATGGGTCGCGATTCGACTGCTATGGTACCGTTATCAATGGGCCTGCCAATACGAACCTCACTCCAGTTGAACCTGCTTAATGCCCCCGGGCCATCGTCTGTGCCTGATCACCCGAACAAGGCTCACGTACCATAGACGATACCTTGAAATGCACATGGTCGAAGGAAGAGCGTACGGCTCCCAAAGCCCCACCTTCTATGTTTCCATCATTTCCAGCCTGGCATCGAATTCATGTCCACAGGCCGTGCAGTGAATGCAATCCGATTCGACCGTGAATTCGTCCGACCTGATCCCCATGCCCCCGCAATCCGGACAACGGGCAAGATGCACCCTCTCATCGTTCACCGTTTCATATTGGGTTCCACGAAGGCAATAGACCGGCTTTCCATCGAGTAGCCATGGCTGCCCTTGTTTATCGGTGACCGGTAGGACGAGATAATGATGATTGACGTATGCTTCAAGTTCCTGGCGGTCTGTGAAACCGTCTTTGATCAATTTGCCCTTCAAAGCCTCGTAGAGAGCATGGTCTTTCACAATCACTTTCGTCGGCCCCATAGCTACCTCCCCTCGTTTAGATTCAGATCGATCCGGCCAATGGCGATGCGTACACCCATCAGTACGAATTCCTGGCCGAACCATGAACTAACCCCTTGCCTGCGTTACGAGGATCGAGCCGATACCAGCCCGTCATGCGGCTCGACGGCTGATGGTTGGCGGTGCTGAGTGCATGTCGCCGGATGCATCAGCCGCCTCCCTCGGTTCATGTCTGTCCTCCGTACCGTTCGAAGCGAGCAGGCGCATGCACGCGATCAGCATCACAATTAATGCTCCAATGCTAATCACAATTCCCCAAGATCCCCATGACATACGTCACACTCTCGCGCCATGTGACGCGAGTCCTTTGTGAGGTTGCCAACACCGAATCTCCCCGTGGAGTCCGTCTGAGACATCTGTGCGCAATCTGCGCCTTGAGACTTCAGGCAGATCGCATCCGACCGCCCTTGCAGGAAAGTGGCAGTATATGAGGAGAGGGCCCGTCTGGTGAGGAATGTACACCCGGCAGGTCCAGACCGTTGGAACTGTGCTCCACGGAGGACCATGAACACCACCTCCAGAATGAGGCGGTCGTGAAAGTACTTATCAGCCTACGCTTCCGACCATGACAGGTCAAGAGAGAATTTCGGTGCCTATCGTCGTCGATATCTTCTGGTTTGCCGGAAGATGCGCGATACACGTTCTCATTGGATGAAGCCTGCGCACCTCACCCGTTCCACACGCTGTTCACCTTCTTTAGACCATGGATGTGTTGGTGATTTTACGCTAGACTGATCGTTCATGAATGATCACGGCTGCCTCAGTGCTGCATGCGGAGAAGCCGTGATCGACTGCACAATTGACAACACCTATCCCGTGACTTCCGTACCGGACAAGACGCCAGGGGGTGAGAGACCGCACGCGCTGGCGAAGGTGTTGAAGGCCGGCGTCATGTATTTCCTTGTCGCGGTAGGAGCGGAGTTCGTCTTAGAGGTCATCCGCCTACAAGTCGTGGCGCTGCATGTCAACGAAAGACTTGCCGAGATGCTGGAAATCCCGAACGTACTTCTGGCGACCACTATCGGAGCGCGGTGGGTGATCGACCGATTCACGTTTCCTCCACTGCCGGGCATCCGACTCAGCGTTGGCCTCGTGGCCCTTGTCCTCTTACTCATCGGAGAAGTGGCGGTCATACTTCCCCTCCATGGCCTCACCATAGCCGAGTATCTTGCCAGTCAAGATTCCATCGTCGGAGTAGCCCCCCTCGGTGCGCTCGGCGTTTTGACGGCCATGCCTTTTCTCGTCGGATATCGATGGGAACGCTGACGGGGCACGAGCCGTCACGAATAATACAGGCTGGTGAACGACCTTGTGAGTCTGTTGGCCAAGGAGTCATTCATGATCTGTCTCCGACTGTCTGCGTGGTGTGTCTTGTCACTGTTTCTCAGTGTTCCCATCGCCGCAATCGCGTCTGAGCCCTCAAATGACCCTGAGTCGGCTATCCGACGGATGGTGCGGGCCAACGCCGAAAAGGACTTAGCGACGCTTTCACGACTGATGGCACATGATGCCGATATCATCAGTTATGCGGTCGCCGGGCGTAAGTACATTGGCTGGACCGAGCTGGAAGAGGGAATGCGGGAGGAATTCCTCAATTCCCAGAAACTTGAGATTCCGATTTATGAGCTTCGGGTGTGGAGCAAGGGAGATGTGGCGTGGTATGCGATGGAACTTGACTATATCCGCTATGTTGCCGACGGACCTGACTTGAAACGGAGCGTGCTTCCGATGCGAGAGACGGGAGTGCTCGAACGTCGTAACGGCAACTGGCGATTGCTGTCGTGGCATGAATCGTTTCGATCCGCCAGTCTTGGCGAGCCACGTACTTCACCGCCAGCGCCTTCGCCACGTCCCACAGGCAGCTCACGGCTTTTGACGACACCCGACGTCAGCGGTGAATGGGAGATTCTAGAGGTCGAGGACGATAAACGCTATACGGCGACGTTGGACAAGAATGGAAACGGACCGTACACACAACACGGTGGTCGCTTTTTGACTACGAAGATCGCCGATGGTCTCTGGCAAGGTACATGGCGACAGCCTGGGAATGACCGTGAAGGAGGTTTTGAAGTGGTTCTCTCGGATGACGGTACCCACGCCAAGGGGATGTGGTGGTACACACGGGTAGGCTCCCAGAAAAACCTTCCCCCGCGAGAGCACGGAGGGACGTATCACTGGAAGAGACTCACGCCGACAAGCGTCCGCTGACGCGCTGCATGGCTTCACGCGAGGCCGCCGAAGCGTCGTCGATTCAGCCACTACCCCTCGGTCCAACTTGATAGTCACCCGCCTAGGCAGGAAGCTGGAGTTGTTACACCTGGAGAAATGCGCCACGAGTGTCCTCCGAAGTCTTGGCGAAAGAGGACACGCTTCGGCGAGGTGTCGCCAAAGAACCAACAGGGATCACGGCTGCCCGTCTCTCCGCAGTAATCTGTTACGGAGGATGGATCAAACCGTGGGGCTCCACGAAACATTCCGTCATAGCAGTGGCGCCTCACAGACGGAATTGATAGAGTGCGGTGATGGAAGCCGAAGAAAATACCACGGTCACCGAACTTCGGCTCAGCTACCGCTATATCAAGGAGCATCCCTGGGTTGTGACGGCCATGAACGGCTTTCTCTCGGCGTATTTCATGGAGCAACCCAGTTTTCGTGTCCAGCGCCATTTTGATGAGTTGGAGTCCGGCATGCACGTCTGGATTTGCGAAGTGCCCCCTACCATGAAGATGACGACCCTGTTACGAAGGCTGCAAGCGGATATCCCTCCCTGCCGGTACAGTCAAACCTCGACGGCACCGATTCAGTATCTTATCGACTCCCTGGAAAAAAACTAGAGAGCGCAATTGGAGCGCGCAGCATTCTCCAAACCAAGTGCTCCAAACACAGGGGTGGAGTATAATGCCCCATCATGAATCGTGTGCTTGTTCTCGGTGCCGGGAAAATCGGTTCTCTGATCGCGTGCCTTCTTAATCAACACGGCTCCTACGAGATCCATCTGGGAGACATGACCCCCGATGCACCGAAACAGTTGGTCGAAGGCCTCGGGCTGGAACGGGTCACTCCCTGTCGACTTGATGTGAACCATCCCGAGGCCGTCCACACCTATCTTTCAGCGCATCAGTTTGACGCCGTTCTTTCGAGTCTCCCCTATTTCTGCAATCCGACCGTGGCAAGGCTGGCCTTGACCCATCATCTGCATTACTTCGACCTCACGGAAGATGTTGAAGTGACGAATCAGATCAAGGTGCTGAGTACCGGATCCGGAAATGCCTTCATGCCGCAATGTGGTCTGGCTCCCGGCTTTATCAGCATCGTGGCACACGATTTGATGACACATTTTGAAACGTTGGATACGGTCAAGATGCGGGTGGGCGCCCTACCGGTTCATCCCAGCAATGCCCTCAAGTATTCGCTCACCTGGTCGACCGATGGACTGATCAACGAGTACGGCAATGTCTGTTACGGCATCGAAGCGGGTGAGAAAGTCCCCCTGCAGCCGTTGGAAGGGTACGAAACGATCGAGCTGGACGGGTTGCTTTATGAAGCCTTCAACACATCCGGGGGATTGGGAACGTTGGCCGACAGCTATGCCGGAAACGTGCGGACGATGAACTACAAAACGCTCCGTTATCCCGGCCATTGCGAAAAAATCAATTTGCTGATGAAAGACCTCAAACTCAATGAAGATCGGGATACGCTGAAGCGAGTGCTGGAGCGCGCTGTTCCGCAAACCCTGCAAGACGTCGTGTTGGTCTATGCGTCGGTGACCGGGAAGAACAAAGATGGGTTTTTCGAGGAAAATTATGTCAAAAAAGTCTATCCGCAGTGCATCAAGGGAAAACTGTGGTCGGCCATTCAAGTGACGACGGCCTCCAGCGTCTGTTGTGTCATGGATCTTGTCTTGAAGAATTCCTCGCAGTACCATGGATTCGTCACCCAGGAATCCATCCTCTTGAAAGATTTTCTGAACAATGAATTAGGAGCCTGCTTTCGATGAGCACTATCCATCACGCCGTGTTGCGAGACCTCGGGATCCAAGCCGTGAATTCAGGCGGAAGCACCGGCAGCGGCTGGTGGTCGGGGCGCAATGACGGGTCTCTCCTGCCGTCGATCAATCCGTCCACCGGCGAACAGATCGCCGGGGTCTATCCGTGTTCGCTCGAGGACTACCAACGGATTGTGAAGGAATCAGCCGAGGCGTTCCGCGCGTGGCGAATGGTTCCGGCACCGAAACGCGGTGAGATAGTGCGACTGATCGGCCAAGCCTTACGGGAGAAGAAAGATCAATTGGGCACGCTCGTTTCACTGGAAGTCGGCAAGATCAAGGCGGAAGGCGACGGCGAAGTTCAAGAAATGATCGACATGGCCGACTTTGCGGTCGGACAGTCGCGAATGCTCTACGGCGTGACGATGCAGTCTGAACGGCCCTCCCATCGGATGAGCGAACAATGGCATCCGCTGGGGCCCGTCGGCGTCATCACCGCGTTCAATTTTCCTGTGGCGGTGTGGGCGTGGAACGCATTCATCGCCGCCATTGCCGGCGATACGGTCGTCTGGAAACCCTCCCCGAAAGCACCGCTCTGTGCCGTTGCCGTGCAACAGATTTGCAATCGCGTCATGCAACAACAGGGCTATTCCGGAATTTTCTCGCTCTTCATCACCGACCAACCGGCTCTGGCGGAGCAGATGGTGCAGGATCAGCGACTGCCTCTCGTTTCGTTCACCGGATCGGTGCCGGTTGGCCGGCGGGTGGCGGCCATGGTCGGCCAGCGATTGGGGCGAACCCTTCTCGAACTCAGCGGCAACAATGCCGTGATTGTGGACGAGACGGCCGATTTGGATATGGCCATTCGCGCGATCTTGTTCGGAGCCGTTGGGACAGCCGGCCAGCGGTGCACGACAACCAGGCGTCTTCTGGTCCATGAGTCGCGTTATGATGAATTGGTCGGCAGACTCGTGAAAGCCTATGCGCAAGTGCATATCGGAAATCCTCTGGAACCGGATGTACTCATGGGGCCGCTCATCGACCACGTCGCCGTGGAAGGGTATCGAGCCGCGCTCGATGAGATCAAAAAAGAAGGGGGAGAGGTTCTTTGCGGTGGACAGGTCTTGAGCCGACCCGGGTACTTCGTCGAACCGACAATCGTCCGGGCACAACACCATTGGCCGATCGTTCAGCGTGAGACCTTCGCACCGATTTTGTACGTCATGACGTTTGAGACCCTGGACGAGGCCATCAAGGTGCACAATGATGTCCCGCAGGGACTTTCGTCCGCTATATTTTCAAACGATGTGCGCCGTGGCGAGCGGTTTCTTTCGGCATCCGGCAGCGACTGTGGGATCGCCAATATCAACATCGGAACGTCCGGAGCCGAGATCGGCGGAGCGTTCGGCGGAGAAAAGGAAACAGGTGGAGGCCGCGAAGCCGGATCGGATTCTTGGAAAGCCTATATGCGCCGCCAGACCAACACGGTCAATTGGGGAATGGAATTACCCCTGGCTCAAGGCATCAAGTTTGGTTCTTGAACGAGGTGCCGCATGGATCACGCTCATGAACTCGATGATCTCATGGAAAAGATGGTGGGGACCTACGTCGCCCGCAACCGGGCAGCAGGAATCGTGAAAGCGATGCTTGACGAGACGGGCATAGGATTTTCGCCGGTCATTGACCATGTCACTGTCCGGACACTCGATATCGACCGCGGCGCTGAACCATTCGTGAAGTTGGGGTTTGTCTATGATGAAACGTTGCAGTACGACGACTGGTACGCGAAGGTCTATCGCAAGGCCGGCTACCCTGCCCTCTTCGTCGACCAGGCGTATTCGGACGCACGAGGCAAGACCAGCATCATTCCCGGATGGGTCGATAAATTCGGTGATAAGGTCTTTCATCATGTGGCCGTTCGAGTGGAGAATATCGAACAAGCCGTCGCTCGGTTGCAGCACAAAGGGGTGGTGTTCGCCGGCAAGATCGTCGGAGCCGCGGGCGGTCCCCTCAGACAAATTTTTTCGGCGCCGGAAACCGTCGACGGACAACCGTTTTCTGTTTTAGAGTTGGCTGAACGCCACCGCGGGTATCAGGGTTTCCTTCCGCCTCAGGCCGACAGTCTGATGAGATCTTCCACCGGACGCTAGGCAACCCCGCTGCGCTCGGCCATTTACTCTTGCGTACATACCTCCCGAATGCAGGCGTTTCCCTCTCAATTGTTTTGGGCTCACTTACCCCATGTCGCGGAGGATGTGATCAGGATTTCGATCGCGCGCGATGGTTTTCATGAGCTGATCGCCGAAGAGGACGACGACGCGGTCACGGTGATCTTTTACCAGCATCGAGGCCGACGGTGCCTTGAAGGTATTTGGATTTCCATCCATCCATGCACTACAGGTAAACGGCAGCGCATCCAAGACGGTTTCGACGCGATATTCATGGCGAAGCCGATACTGAAGCACGTCGAACTGCAGCCGGCCCACCGCCGCGATCAAGACTTCCTGATCGTGGAAACTTCGCATGATCTGGACGGTTCCCTCTTGCGCCATCTGAGACAATCCTTTGTCGAATGCTTTGCGTTTGCCGACATCGGTCGGCCTGAGGCGCGCAAAGATTTCCGGCTGAAATTGCGGCAGTGGTTTAAAATTGAAGCCTCCGGTCAAAGATACCGTATCACCGATGGCGAACACCCCGGGATTGATGATTCCAATGATGTCGCCGGGGTAGGCTTCTTCGACCGTACTCCGTTCCTGCGCCACCAAGCTGTGCGGCCTCGCCAATCGGATATCCCGACCCAAGCGATGATGCTTGACCACCATATCGCGTTCGAATCGTCCTGAGCAGACTCGGAGAAACGCCGTGCTGTCTCGATGCTTGGGGTTCATATTGGCTTGCAACTTGAAGACATAGGCGCTGAATGGCACGTCGATCGGGTCAACCGACAGTTCGGTTCCATCATCACGGTCTGCCGGCCGCATACCCGGACTTGGCGCCAGATCCACAAACGCATCGAGAAAGCTTTCAATCCCAAAATTTGTGAGCGCGGACGCGAAAAAGACCGGGGTGACTTCCCCCCGAAGAAATTGCTCTCGAGTAAAGGGATTTCCAGCAATCTCCAAGAGTTCCAGATCATGCTGGACTTGCCCCATCGTATCTTCGGATACCCGGCCGTTTGAGTGAAGCGCGGCCAGCGGTAAAATATCCGTCTCCACTTTCATCGCCCCCCCATGCATGGTTTTGCTGAACAGCTGGACCCGACTGTCGGCACGGCTGACAATGCCCACGAAATCACTGCCCGACCCGATCGGCCAATTGATGGCACTCGCGTGAATGTTCAATGCCTGTTCTACTTCGGTCATCAAGTCGAGCGGTGGGCGCCCAGGCAAGTCCATTTTGTTGATCAACGTCAGGACAGGGATGCGGCGCATGCGGCACACGGCGAACAGTTTGCGGGTTTGGGTCTCGACACCTTTGGCTGCATCGATCACCATGATGGCACTGTCAGCGGCCGTCAAGGTGCGATAGGTATCTTCGGAGAAATCTTGGTGGCCGGGCGTATCCAGTAAATTCACGATGGCGTCTTTATAGGGAAACTGCATAGCCGAAGCTGTGATGGAAATGCCGCGTTCCTGCTCCATCCCCATCCAATCCGAGGCAGTGGCCTTTCCGCCCTTGCGTCCACGTACCATGCCCGCGGTTCGAATGAGGCCGGAGTACAAGAGAAGCTTTTCGGTCAGCGTGGTTTTACCGGCATCAGGATGGCTGATGATGGCAAAGGTGCGCCTCCGTACGGTCGCGGTGGCCAGTTCACCGAGTGAAGTCGTTTCAGTGGTCATGGTCGGGAGAGAGCTTACCACATCAGGCTTGGAAGGAGATGGATTTTCAAGTGGCTGGAGATTCTACCGAATATTCATAACCGGCTCGCTTTACGGCGCGGCGGACAGCGTCAAGGACTGCCGGCGTATTGGAATGCGGGAGTACCGCTACCTCGGGAGCAGCGCGAAGCTTGGCCATTAATCGTTCGATCTCAGGATCTGCCCACGTATCGCACATGTTGTACAAACCTTCCGGACCTTCCTCGATCAGATTATGCTCGCCCAAGATCGCATTCAATGCGGCAATGACACCGGCGGTTGGAGTCGGCATCAGCAAGGCTGCGATCGCGCCGTGGTCGAGTCGGAGCTTCACAGCAATCGAAAGCGGCTTTCCTTCGTTCCATCGCTGGGCCGCCGGCAGGAGAATTTTTTCTTCCATGCCGATGTGCCGAAGCAATCCGGATCGAAATCGGTCGTACGCTCCCTGCGCCAGGTGGTCGACAGACATGAGGGCCGTCTGAAGAAGTTGCTCTAATCGTCGGTGATCCTCTGCGAGAAAGCGTGTGATGGGCCCTGGTTCAAGTCCTCGTGGCTGCATGGCTTCCGATTGAGCTGTTTATCCGACAAAGTGCGTTGAGGGTGAACATCCATGACCGATTGGAAAAAAAAACGCAAGATGCGGTTAGCATCAAGACAGAGACCAACCCCCAATGGTGACCCCATACCATGGAATCAATGAGAGAACGAAGATGCCGGCTACTTCTCTACATCAAAGCCATCTTCCTTCCACCACCGCCAGCCGCCGTCGAGTTCCATCACCGGATAGCCTTTCCCGGAAAATTCTACTGCAGCGGTCGCTGCCAGATGGCAGACCATAGAGTAACAGTACAAGACATTGATTTTGTCCTTGCGAAGGCCATTAAGCGTCGGCCACCGATCCTTGGGCAGGTTGATTGCGCCGGGGATATGTCCTTCCGCGTAATCTTCCGCGGCTCGCACATCGACGAGATTGACCTCGCCGGTTTTCATCATCCGTTCCAGTTCAACCGGGCCGGTTGTAAAGGCCATTCTTGCTTCAAAATATTCCTTGGCTCGCGCGGGATCTTGAATGCCGACCTGAGTAGCCATGTATGTCCTCCATGATGTTGGGATTGATAGCCGATCATAAATTGAATGCGGACATGCTGCCAACTCTAGAATGCCCTAGGAGTCTGTCCGACATTGACCGTTCTATTACGGCGAACGACGTACCGACATCTGCTTTGTTCTCAGCCCCGAAAAATCCTCATCGCAGTCCAGCGAATAAGCCTCCGGTTTTTCGCGGCCTGTGGCCGCGCATCTGCCGGCACCTCCTTCGCTTCATCACCAAGGCAAACTCGGACAGGCTCCTAGGCCGGGAGGTGAGGAACAATGGTCAGTAGTCCGAGTTATGGGTCTGGCAGTGAGAGAGCGCGTCATGAGCATGACGGTCGTCATGCCGCTTCATGGAATCCTGACTTCATTCTCTCGTGATCTCTGCGGGAGTTTTCAGTCGCCTCACGTCTCGCTCCAAAAAGCCGGATGATCAACTTCCCCATACATGTGGCTAGTCCCACAACGATGAAACCGATTATCAAGACAATTCCTAGACCGAGCCAACTATCGGATGTGGCGAACATAGCTGTCCCTTCGTGAGAACTTCTTTATGACTGACATTGTACACCCGTTAGAAGCGCTTGTGGCAGAACACGTTGGCAGAGAACTGAAGGATTGATGACGGTCCTTAATCGTCAACGAAGCGACGATTCTGATCACGTGTGAGCGGCCTAAATTCTTCTATTGCTTCGTGTTTTCGAAGGCCGATCGTAAAATGATCATCAGAGGTGTGCATGCGTCTTCGGTTAGTCTCGATTCTCCTTGCAATCGTTCCGGTAATTTCTTGGAACGGAGCTGGCTGTGCCGAAACAACCAGAACTATGAATGAGCTCATTGGGCCCGTTCGGAGCGTGACGATCAAACAGCTGGGCTACTCTGCGACGGAAACCTATGATCGTACCGGCCATCTTGTAGAAACGGTCATCGATAGCACACACACACATACTGCCAGATATTCCCTATTCCGGTACGACCCGGATGGACATCTCCAAGAAGAACTCGCTTTAGATCCGAGCGGAAGATTGATCTACCGGAAGCGGGTCGTATATGCGCGAGACTCAGGGGGGCGCGATACCGCGTCTGTGACGACCTCAGACGACGGCGGCTTTCACCATGCGGAATTTTCTCAATATGACCAGCATGGCCATCTTTGGGAACAATTGTGGATCAATCATTCGATTGCATATAAGAGTCTATTCGACATATTGGGGCGTCGCGTTTACTCCGCCCGTTACACCAAGGGCGAATTGTTCAGCGAGTTAACGCATCAGTATGACGAACAAGGCAGGTTACATCAGCTCGTGGTGTACAATGGGCATGGTGTTGTAACCGGTCGAGTGATGTATGGTTACGACGATGTGGGAAAACGCGTGCAAGCGGTTACCGAAACGTTCGATGAAGATCAGCACCGCAAGTGGATCACAACCTACGAGTATGATGAGATGGGCAACTGGATCAAGGAACTGACCGCCGAACAATCAAGAAACGCTCCGGCTTCCGCTGTTCCGATCGTGCAAGAACGCCAGATTCAATACTACAATCTCGCCGAGAACCAGACGCAATAATACTCATTCCTTTATCGGATCCATCCAGGTATGCCGCGCGACGGTGGCTTCACCGCTGGCATCCGATTTATAACCGTGCGCCGTGAAAAAATTGGACAAGACAATCGCGTAGCCCCAACGAGGCGAGGGGCAGGTGTGTGTCAGGACAGCTCAGAGAAAGAGGAGTGAACCGGTCAAACGACAGACAGGATGTGTTCCCTGCGAAATGCGGTGGGAGCGTGGTGAGCTATCGCTCGATCTTGTTGTTGACGGAAAGCCGATATGGCAATAGTTTTCTCGGCATGTGTAAAGCCGACTTGGGAAGCGGCCCGTTCGAACTCAGTCATGGTCACGTGCCTGTGGCAGCGAAACACTTGCATGAATGGCCCCCAGACCGGTTCAAAATAGTGGAACCACCAACCTGGTACGACATCACCTTCTGAGTATCCCATGGAGGAGATATTTTCTATTTCCAGAGTCGTCATGTCATTCAAGAGAGCGAGTCGGTTTTTTTGTTCAGAGTTATCCACCATACCCCCAGGTCGCTGATTGCTTCAGAGCGAGTCGACCGTATGTCTAAGCAATTCAGATGCCTGAGAGATATATTTTTATTTCGTAATAAGTTATGAAGCCTGCGCATAAATATAAAGCCGGCAGATGTAGGAAAGAGCGCACATTGTATTATTATTGGACACACTTATCTCATCGGCCAGATGCGACTTTTGTGGTAACTGGATGAATATCGTTAAACTTAGTCCAGTCCCCAATGTTTGGTAAGATTTTGGCGAAATGTAAATCTCTCACGAAAGTATGAGATGTTCCAAAAGTAGACAGTTAAAAATGATCTGTCCGGAAGTCATACGGAAACAAATCGCTTTGTTCAACGCTCACCACCACATGGAATATCAACTTACCTGTACTTATACCTATATCTTGTGATGCCTGATGATACGGTTTTCACCGACAAGTGTTTCACGATGAAACACCTCGTGCAGTTTGATGCGCACCGGCATAGCCACGCTCTCAAAGTCGGACTCACGAGAACGTGATCGGATTCGGATCGTCTCGCGGAAGCCCGATGTTTCCCGCGTCGCTCTGATATCGACGACCTGTCTTAAGGCAAGGCGCGTAGCCCTTATGAGAAATAATTCCGACGAATTATTGAGCGGCTTAAAACTGGCGAGACTATTTTTCTAGCTTGGTACGATGCACTTTCGCCCCGTTAGACCGATTGAGAAAGCTGGGGCGCTGAGTCCAAGGAAATGTCCTCGGGCCTAGCTTCACACGACACGTTATCGCTCTCGGGAGCGGAAGATTTTACGGATTTCTTGGGCTTGGTTCTGGACCCCAAAGACGGGGGAGTCGCGGCAGGCACGAACTTTTCAAGTCCGTAGCCCCGCAGTTTTCGATATAACGTCGAGCGGCTGACTTCCAGGTCTCTGGCCATTCTGGTCAAGTTTCCCCGATGTAAGCTGATCGCCTTCACCAGCAACTCCATCTCGATCCGGCGGTGAGCTGCCCGCAGCGAGTCTAATGAATCCGCTGTTTGGAGTTCCTCGACGGCCAAGTCTAAGTCATGCGGGGTAATCTCCGTTCCTTCCGCCATGACGACGGCGCGCCGAATCCGATTGCTTAGTTCGCGTACATTTCCAGGCCAGGAATAGGCGCGCAATGCATCGACGGCTTGAGACGAATAACCGCGGATCGGTTTGCGATAGGTCACGATGGCTCGCTTGAGAAAAATCATGGCCATGAGTAAGGTGTCTTCGCCTCGATCCCGCAGCGGCGGCAAATGAATGTGTAACACACCGAGCCGATAATAGAGGTCCTCCCGAAACTGGTTCTTGTCGATCGCCGCTTTCAGGTCGACGTTCGTCGCAGCAATCACCCTGGCATCGACATGGAGAGTCTCTTGCCCGCCGATTCGTTCAAACGTACCTTCTTGTAAAAACCGAAGCAGCTTTACCTGTAACGCTGGCAACAGATCCCCAACCTCATCGAGAAACAACGTGCCGCCGGCCGCCGCTTCAAGCTTGCCCTTCTTTTGCTGGATGGCACCCGTGAAAGCGCCACGTTCATGGCCAAACAGTTCCGACTCCAGAAGAGTTTCAGGGATGGCCGCGCAATTAATCGGCACAAACGGTCCGTGTTGCCGGAGGCTTCGCTTATGAATGGCTTGGGCTGTCAATTCCTTCCCGGTACCAGTCTCTCCGGTAATCAACACCGGCATCTCGGTATTCGCCACCTTACGGACCAAGTCAAAGACGGAGCGGATGGCGGGGCTCGCTCCCACCATCTCTTCGACAGTTTCCACAGATACCTCCCCCCGGTATCGATCCCGAAAAATGATACGTGTTAGGCGATCATTTCCTTGGCCAGATCCACCGACGATAAACCAGACACGGTTCTCAAACTACTAGAGCACAAAGACCTTATTCCAGTTGGACATCTCCGTCATCAGTGATAAATGGGGTAGATTGTTGAGCGTTGCTCCGTACATACGGCCCTAGTCGAATGCCAAGCTCACTCAAATTTTCAGGATAGCG
The DNA here is from genome assembly GCA_964587955.1 of uncultured Nitrospira sp. Classification (GTDB taxonomy): domain Bacteria; phylum Nitrospirota; class Nitrospiria; order Nitrospirales; family Nitrospiraceae; genus Nitrospira_D. Next base: position 4,318 of record CAZPNQ010000020.1, on the reverse strand, counting down.
TCTCGTCTTGAGACATAACATTGAATGCTTGACGATCATTAGTGCTGAATAGCCCTGTTTTATATTTTTTAGTTAAGTACATTCGGCTCTATCCGTGGCTTTGTTGGGGACCTGGTATACGGTGACCTGGTATATATTGGGGAATCATGCGCGGGGGCCTGATAGTTCATTGAACGGGCATATTGATTTGAGCGGGACTCGTCGTTGATTATGGGACGAAACGCCGAATCCTCCCGATCCGCTATGTGAACCATTACGGATTGATCCTTCAGTCGTGAATGGGCAGGAGTTGAATTCGGTAGAAACTCACTGTTTTCGGTATAGGTAATCATCACATGTTTGACTGGATGGCTCATTCAGAGATGTGGATAGCGTTCGGCACCTTGACGGCGCTTGAAATCGTCTTAGGAATCGACAACATCATCTTCATCTCCGTCCTCGTCGGCCGCCTCCCTCAACACCAGCGAAATACGGCGCGCCGACTGGGGTTAGGCCTCGCGATGGTCGCGCGCCTTGGTTTGTTGTTTTCCATTTCACTCGTGATGGGATTGACCGCTCCGCTCTTCACGGTACTGCATCAGGCCATCTCAGGCCGAGATGTCATTCTCATTCTTGGCGGCTTGTTTCTCCTGGCCAAGGCAACTCACGAAATTCACGAGAGCTTGGAGGGTGCGGACGATCAGGCCACCTCATCGGTTCCAACCGGTTTTGCCATGATGTTATTCCAGATCACTCTGCTGGATATCGTGTTTTCTCTAGATTCCGTCATTACGGCCATCGGCCTCGTGAACGACGTGTCGGTCATGACAACCGCCATTGTTGTGGCGGTGCTCGTCATGATGTTCGCGGCCCGTTCGATCGGCGAATTCGTCGATGCCCATCCAACGATCAAGATACTTGCGCTGTCCTTCCTCATCCTTGTCGGAGTGACTCTGATGGTGGAGGGATTCGATGTTCATGTGCCGAAGGGGTACATTTACTTTGCGATGGCCTTCTCGGTTGCCGTCGAGATGATCAACTTGCGGATCCGCGCACGCACGGCGTCGCCCCGCAAATTACATAACCGGTACTCCGGCGGCAGAACGGAAGCTCCGGCTCAAGAGCACTGACACCGACCTCACGGCGGTCATCGAAACCAATCCTACCGGTGATCACAATCGGTTACAAAAAGCTGGCCAGGAAGATTACGCTGGATGTCCGGAAGGGGGTTGGGACGAGAGGGGTGCCGCCAATTGTTCCAGCGATTGCCCCTCTGCCTTGACTCCCAGCCACAGCTCGATCACCGCGCCGAGAAGCATCATTCCGCCTCCGAACAGATAGCCGTAGAACACGCTCGTAGCGGACGATTCGATGAGCATGCCATAGAGCCACGGCGCGGCCACGCCCGCCCCTTGCGCTACGATGAAGAAAAATGCGATCGCCATGGCGCGTATTTCCATAGGAAATATCTCGCTCACCGTCAGATACGCGGCGCTGGCCCCCGCCGACGCAAAAAAGAAAATCGACGACCACATCATCATGTGCGTGAAAAGAGTCAAGGAACCCGTCCAGAACAAATATCCTGTGAGACTTAAAAGAACACCGGCTATCCCGTAAGTAAAGCTGATCATCGGCTTGCGTCCCACGGTATCAAACAGCCGTCCCAACACGAGCGGCCCCAAGAAATTGCCGAGCGCGAACGGCAAGATATACAGGCCGATGGTACTGCCGGGCACGTCATAGTACTTCGTCAGCAACAGCGGATAGGTGAACGACACTGCGTTGTACATGAACGATTGGGTGACCATGAGTCCTATGCCGAGGATCGTCCGCCGCGGATATGATCTGAACAGTTCCCGAGCGACCGTGGCAATCGTCGCGTGACGGTGAGCATGGATGGTGATCGTGCCGTCAGGTTCCGACAACCCTGTTCCACGATCTTGCATCACGTCCCGTTCAATCTGCGACACGACGGCTTCCGCATCGCGCACTCGACCGTGGGTCATGAGCCAGCGGGGGCTTTCCGGGATGACGCGCCGAACGATGATGATGGCGATTCCCAGCACGGCGCCGAACACAAAGCAGAGCCGCCACCCGATGGATACTGGAAATAGTTCCGGATTGAGCAGCAGCAGTGTCAGCAGCGCACCGGCCGCCGACCCAAGCCACCACGTCCCATTGATGGCCAAATCGGTATGCCCCCGGTTTCGAGCGGGAATCAATTCATCGATCGCGGAATTGATGGCGGCGTACTCGCCTCCGATGCCGGCGCCGGTCAGAAATCGGAAGAACAGAAAGCTCATGAGGTCCCATGAAAAAGCCGTCAGAACCGTCGCCGTCAGATAGAGCGCCAAGGTGATCATGAACCATTTCTTTCGCCCCTGCCGATCGGTGAGATAGGAGAAGACGAAGGCGCCAAGGACCGACCCCGCCAAATACGCGGACGCCGTGAGTCCCACTTCCGATTGTGTGAGATGTAACGTGTCTGGATGGGTCAGCATCGGGCCTAGTGAGGCCACGATGGACACTTCAAGCCCGTCGAGCAGCCACGTGATCCCCAGTGCCCCGACGACCAGCCAGTGCCAGCGGGCCCAAGGCAACCGGTCCATCCGTTGCGGAATGTTGGTGGTAATAGGCATGCTGTGATCGCTCGAAGACACTGGGCGCTCACCAACTCGCGCCCGTCCGCAAACGTGACGCTCATTATTCTTCGCGTCGCGAACCTACCAACCCAATTGCCAACTCAAACCATTTCGCTCCACAAGAGTGTCCGCTTCTTTGGGACCCCACGATCCGGCCGTGTAGACATGCACCGGTCGAGGACCGACCAAAAGCGGATCGTAAAGTCGCCAGGCCGTTTCTGTAAAGTCTGCAGTGACGAACAATGTCTGGTCGCCGATCATCACGTCGCGCAACAGCGTCTCATAGGCTTCCGGCAACTCGCCGCCGAACGCCTGACCATAGTCAAAACTCAGCGCCCGATCGGTAAACTTGAACGGCCGCCCGGGAGTTTTCACGGAGAAGCAGAGTGAAAAGCCTTCACTTGGCTGCAAGGTGATAAGCAATTTGTTGGAGTTGAGACTCTCCGGCTCCAAAGACCGAAAGACTTGAATAGGTGCCGCCCGGAACGTCACGGCCACTTGCGTGATTTTGCGCGGAAGCCGTTTCCCGGTTCTCAGATAAAACGGCACTCCCCTCCAGCGCCAATTGTGAATGTCCAACTTCAACGCCACATACGTCTCGGTCGTCGAGTCAGGAGCGACACCTGGTTCTTCCAGGTAGCCGGCGATCTTCTGTCCGGCGATATTCCACGCCGTATACTGCCCGAAGACCGCGTCGGTGGGGTGGATCGGTGAAATAGAGCGTAATACCTTTAGTTTTTCGGCTTGAATCTCCGAAGCCTCGAAAGACGTCGGTACTTCCATGCCGACGACAGTCAGCAGTTGTGTCAAATGGTTCTGCACCATGTCACGCAAGGCGCCGGCTTCCTGATAATACCCTCCGCGGTGTTCGACACCGAGATCTTCAGCGACGGTGATTTCCACGCTCTCCACCGTATCGCGATTCCACAGCGACTCAAAAATGGGGTTCGCGAAGCGAAACGCCAACAAGTTCTGCACGGTCTCTTTGCCGAGATAATGATCGATACGATAAATCTGCGACTCGTCCAGATAGCGGTGTAAACGGGTATTGAGTGCGCGGGCAGACTGAAAATCGTGACCAAAGGGTTTTTCAAAGACGACGCGCACCCAGCCACGGCTTTTCAGTAAGCCGGTTCGATCGAGTAGTTCCAAGGTTGCAGGCACGATCGTCGGCGGAAGCGCCAGGTAAAAAACCCGGTTTTGAGGCAGATTCCGCGCAACTTCCAGCCGGGCGATAAATTGGGCGAGGGCCTCGTAATCCGGCAATCCGCCTTCCCGCAGGGTCTGATAGTACAGATAATCCTCGCACCATCGCCTGAGGTCCGGAGCGTTACGAGCACCTGAATTGCACAGCCCTTCATAAGCCCACAAGCGAAAAGCGTCAGCGCTCATTTCAGGCAAGGCGGCTCCGACGATGAGCGTATTCTGTTTCTCCTGCTCACCGTAGGAGCGCAAGTGAAACAACGCGGGCAACAGTTTCCGCCGCGTCAAATCTCCCGTCGCCCCCAGAATTATGAACAGATGTGGCTCGACCGTTCGCTCGTTCATTATCCCATCATCTCAGCCGTGACGATTCCTCGGCTGTATTGAGGCTATGATTCATTCTCTAGGTCGTCAACGGACGAAACCCCTAACAGGATGCTGAAAAAGTCCGCCAGCGGCGTTCTCGCGGGACACTGCCGCCTCACCATCTCGGC
>CAZPNQ010000019.1:0-43957 GCA_964587955.1 uncultured Nitrospira sp. | reverse complement strand
CCTTTGCAAGGCGGCTGCAGGTACAGGAACGGTTGACGGTTCAAATCGCCGAAACTCTGAGCAACAAATTGAACGCGCACGGCGTCGGAGTCGTCGTTGAAGCGCGGCATCTCTGCATGATGATGCGGGGGGTGGAAAAGCAGAACACGGTTGCCGTCACGAGTTCCATGTTGGGAGCATTTCGCAGCCAGTCACAAACTCGCTTGGAATTTCTAAAATTGATCCGACATGGCAGCGTCGGTGATCCGGACTGAGTTCCAGACGATTGCGTCTCGGCTACCTCGCTTATCCTGTGACATTTTCGACAAAAGAGCGGACGAGTTCGTTGAACAAGGCCGGTTCCTCTAGGTTCGAAAGATGGGCAGCTCCTGGAATGATGGCAAGGCGGGCACCGGGAATCCTGTCTGCCATGAATTGGCCATCGGATGGCGGAGTGGGAAGGTCTAGTTCACCGACGATAACTTGAGCGGGACAGCTTATCCGTTTTAGAAGTGGAACGGAATCGGGCCTCTCTGCCATTGCCATCAAATCCCCGGCAATGCCGCTAACTTGATTGCCCTCAATCATCGTGCGCACTTGACGAACAAGCTCCGGTTTAGTCCGAACCGTTGCAGGACTGACCAATTTGGGTATCATGATGTCGGCAATCGCGCTCGTCCCTTGTTTATACGCAACCTGAGCCATCTCAAACCGCGCTCGTTTCCCTTCGTCGGTATCGGCCTGGGCCTTCGTGTCGGCAAACACCAGCCCTTTGACATACTCGGCATACTTTCGATAGAACGCGAACAGGATGTAACCTCCCATGGAAAGTCCGACAAAGATGGCTTGCCGGATCGACAGGTGATCAAGCAGACCACGGACATCGTCGGCTGCTTGGTCGAGGGAATAGTGCCAGAGCGGCGCATCGGATTCGCCATGTCCACGCAAATCAATGGTGATGATCCGAAATTGCGAAGCGAGCGCGGCTTCTTGCGGAGCCCACATCATGCGGCTGAGGGGAAATGCATGAAGAAATACGACCGGAACTCCGCTCCCTTGCTCGTGATACGCCATGGAAATACCGTTGATCGTGGCCTGCATAAGGTGCTCCCCTAAAAAGGCTGTTCGTATCATCCACCGTGATTGGGGTCAAGGTGCTGTTTGCGCCATCGGCAAACGGTGTATACAATCCATGCATTCAGGGAGTTTGTGAATGCCGAAGTCACATGACCCACGGCCTGATCTGTTTGCCGCGTCAGAGCCTCGTCACCACACAGTTGCTCCGCTAGCGGAACGGATGCGCCCGCAAGGCTTTAGCGACTTTGTCGGGCAGGACGACATTGTCGGACGGGATCGTCCCTTACGAAAAGCGATTGAGTCCGACCGACTGTCTTCCGTGATTTTCTGGGGGCCGCCGGGATCCGGGAAAACCACCCTCGCACACCTCATAGCGCAGCACACCAAATCGCACTTTGTCGCGTTTTCAGCGGTGACCGGCGGCATTCCTGAACTGCGCGAGATCATCAAGACCGCCGAACACCGGCTGGCCGTAACGCAACAGAAAACCGTGCTCTTCGTCGACGAAATCCATCGTTTCAATAAAGCGCAACAGGATGCGTTTCTTCCCCATGTGGAGCGTGGCACGGTAGTGTTGGTCGGTGCCACCACTGAAAATCCTTCCTTTGAAGTCATCAGCCCTCTTTTGTCGCGCTCCCTGGTCGTGATTCTCAAGCCTCTCGACAGCACGGCATTGGAGCAGATCATGAATCGAGCATTGGCGGACCATGTCATGGGGTTGGGTGGAAAGAGGGTTCGTTGCTCACGGGAAGCTCAGCAGCGATTGATAGCCTTTGGCAACGGAGACGCCCGAGTCCTTCTGACCGCATTGGAATTCATTGCCGAGCAGTGTGAAGCAGGACCGGATGGGACGAGAGAAATCGATGCGCAGGCAGTCGATGCAGGACTGCGTACAAAAGCGTTGCGCTACGACAAGTCGGGTGAAGAACACTACAATGTGATCTCGGCCTACATTAAAAGCCTTCGTGACTCTGACCCTAATGGGGCGCTCTACTGGCTGGCTCGGATGCTGGATGCCGGTGAAGATCCGAAATTCATCGCCAGACGGATGGTGATTTTCGCGTCGGAGGATATCGGCAACGCCGATCCATTGGCCCTTCTCGTGGCCACATCGGTAGCCCAAGCCGTCCAATTCGTGGGTCTTCCAGAGGCACAAATCAATCTGGCTCAGGGGACCACATACCTGGCATCACGGCCCAAAGACAACGCATCCTATATCGGTCTCTTGGAAGCCCTCAAAGATGCGAAAACACACGGCAATCTTGGGGTTCCGCTCCATCTCAGAAATGCCGTGACTTCCCTGATGAGGGACCTAGGCTATGGAACGGACTACAGCTATGTCCATGACGACCCTCGGGCACGAACAGAACAAACCCACCTTCCTTCCCCACTCGAAGATCGGCGATACTACCGCCCAAAGCCTCTGGAATAGGGACAATTATCCTAGTTTACATTCTTGTCTAATCGGTTATACTTAGAGCAATGAAGCGAGGAGAAGCAAAACCGTCAGCCGGTGTAGCCGCACTGAGTGAGCGGAGGAAATTTGTCCGAGCCACCTTGATCGGCTCCGCCTTGGTGTCACCGAAAAGCGGAGGGCGTGCCTGTACCGCAGTCCTGGATAATGTGAACAAGATCGGGGCCGGACTTCACACGAAAGAGCGCTTCCCATCAAACGAGAAAGTCACTGTCTCGCTTGCCTTCCTCGATTCCGATCGAATCGAACAACAGGAAAAACTCGGTGGGACTGTCGCTTGGGTCAGACCCTGGGAAAAGAAAGGATTCTTGATCGGGGTCGTGTGGGATGAATTGGTGACGAAAGAGAAGAACCGCTGGCTGTATTACTACCTCGAAGAAACGCTCAAAGCCTCCGTTTAACGTTCCTCCATCGCCTTTCCCTCAGCCGCCTACACTTCGGCGAGGTGTCGCCGAAAACCCAACAGTGGACCACGGCTGTCAACCGTGGGGCTCCACGTTGTTGAAGACCAGCAGCGGATGGCCGGCCTAGTGCAAGGACACGAGTTGTTGCTTCACGTTTTCCAAATCAGCCGACATTGATTCCCAGCGAGCGGTCAATCGCTCGAGATCGCGCTTCCAGACCTCTTGTTCTTGATGCAGAACGTTCCAACGTTCGAACTCGGCATAGAGTCTAGGATCAGCCAACTCCGCTTCGCGCACCTTGATCTTCGTCTCAGCCTCGGTAATTTCTGCTTCCGCTCGAGACACCTGCTTTTCCAGTCGTGCGTGGGTCTTGGTCAGATCACGCCGCTCTCCTCCTCGACCTTTTGGCAGAACTTGCTGCTCCATGGCGCGGGTGGGGCCTGAAGAGGGGGGTTGCGCGGTTCCCGTGAGTTCCTCACTCGTTTCCTTGATCGATTCGAACTCCTGAGCCTTTTTCCACAGGAAGTACTCATAATCGCCGATGTAGTTTCGGGCCTGTCCTTCTTCGATCTCAACGACTCGGGTGGCAATGCGGGCCAGAAACGTCGGATCATGGGAAATGAAGACGATGGTCCCGGGGAATTCGGCCAATGCATCGGTGAGCACATCCACGGAGGCCGGATCCAAATGGTTCGTCGGCTCGTCGAGAAGCAAGGTATTGGCCGGTTCGACCAGCATGCGTGCCAAGGCGACCCGATTCCGCTCACCACCGCTCAAAGCCTTGATCGGTTTTTTCTGATCCTGGCCCGAAAACAAAAATGCACCTGCGATACCGCGCAGGAAATTCATCTCTGCATGCTTGGTGACTTCCTCGAGAGATTCGAGAATTGAGTGCTCGGGGTTCAAGGTTTCCGCCTGATGTTGGGCAAAATAGTGTACGCTCACTCCATGCCCCACGGTTCTGGTGCCGGTATCGGGAGGAAGCACACCCGCGAGCATCTTCAAAAGCGTGCTTTTTCCCGCTCCGTTTTCACCGACCAACGCGATTCGCTGGCCCCGCTCCGCGGAAAAATCGAGCGTCTTATAAACCACCTTTTCACCGTAACGTTTACTCGCTCCGGCGAGATCCAATACCTGGCGGCCGCTGGTTGACGGAAGGGGGAATCGAAACTTGACTCGTTTTGCATCTCGTTGGATTTCAATCCGTTTGACTTTGTCCAACTGCTTCAGCCGCGATTGAACCTGGCTGGCCTTGTTGGCCTGGTATCGGAAGCGATCGACGAACTTCTGAACGCGAGCAATCTCTTTGGACTGTCGAGCCGCCGACGACTGTAGCTGAGCATCTTTTTCCGCTTTCAACTTGCAGAAGAGCGAATAGTTGCCTCGGTATTCCTCGATCTTATGATGTCGTAGTTCCCAGATATGCGTGACCACGCGGTCCAGAAAAGCGGTATCGTGGCTGATGATCAAGAGCGTCATGCCGGATTGGAGCAGAAACTGTTCGAACCAGCGCTGAGTGGGTTTATCCAAGTGGTTGGTCGGTTCGTCGAGCATCAACACATCGGGGTTCGACAAGAGCAGATGCGCCAGCGCCACCCGCATCCGGTAGCCTCCGGATAGTTTCTCGACATGTCGATCAAAATCGACCTCTGTAAACCCCAGCCCCATCAAGATGCGCTTCGCTTCGTGCTCAGGATACTCATCGCGATGCGCGGCATCGAGGACGGTCTTCCCGGTAATCGTTTCGAGTTCCTGTGGAAGGTAGCCGATCCGAAGCCGAGGCCGCTTGCGGATTGAGCCTTTGTCCGGAGACTCGTCACCAAGAACCATGCGAAAGAGAGTCGTTTTCCCGGCACCGTTCGGTCCGACTAAACCGACTCGTGAATTCGGGCGAAGATGCGCAGAGGCCTCTGTAAGCAGCACTTTTGTGGAGTATTGCTTGCTGACGGATTCAATTTGAAGCATTGACACAAACCTTCCATGTGAAAGGGGACGACGAGGTCACCCGAAATGAATTTGAACGAAGTGAACGGTTAAGAGGTCGGGAGGCGAGGCAGCTTGAAGCTAATCGGCATGTGAAGAGCGAACATTCTAGATCCTAAAACACATCGGTGTTTATGCGGTCGCTGGCTCACTGGCGAAAAATCTCAAAATAACCGGCTGGACGCACGAAGTGCGGTTTGGTGGAGCTGGCCGGGATTGAACCGGCGACCTCGTGAATGCCATTCACGCGCGCTCCCAACTGCGCTACAGCCCCAACCTAGCAGACCAAATTAATATGGAAAATTGAGACGTTGAAGTAATCTTGAGTATGCTAACACGCAGGGTAAAGCCAGTCAACCAACCATTCATTGCGTCAAAGTCTCATGAACTTGAACAAAGCCTTTGAATGCTAAGCATCACACGACCAACTTGACAAAAGAACATGCTGCACCTACCATGAGGCCCCTTGGCTCTGATCGTTCATCGGGTCAGAGCCATTTTTTCGTGCCGAAGCCGGCTGTGGATATCCTCAAACTATGGGCAATCTCGTCATTATCGGTGCTCAGTGGGGCGATGAAGGCAAGGGCAAGATCGTCGACATCTTAGCCCGTGACGCCGACATCGTCGTCCGCTATCAAGGTGGCTCCAACGCCGGGCATACCGTAATCAACGAGCGCGGAACCTATATTTTTCATCTTATCCCATCGGGAATTTTGTACCGGGGGACGACCTGTGTCATTGGCAACGGTGTCGTCGTCGATCCTGGTTCTCTGATCGAAGAGATGGATCTGCTCCAGACCAAGGGGATCACGATCGGCAAGAACTTCGCCGTCAGTCCACGGGCCCACCTGATCCTGCCATATCATAAAGCGATCGACCGCGCATCAGAACAGTCCAAAGGGTCGCGGAAAATCGGCACGACCGGTCGCGGGATCGGACCCTCGTATGCCGACAAGATGGCACGTATCGGAATTCTTATGGGGGATCTGCTGAACCCCTCATTGTTCAAAAGAAAACTCGAAGAGAATCTTGTCGAAATGAATTGGTTCTTGGAAAAATTGTACAAAGTCGAGACGTTTCAAGTCGATAAAGTCTTCGATCAATACATGGGCTATGCGGATAGACTCAGGAGCCATATCCTGGATACCACCGTACTGTTGAATCGCGCGATAGAGAAGAACAAGACCGTCTTATTTGAGGGTGCTCAAGGGACGAATCTGGATGTGGACTTCGGCACCTATCCCTATGTCACTTCATCCAGTGCGGCGGCAGGCGGGGCTTGTACGGGCACCGGAGTCGGTCCCACAATGGTTGACGCGGTCATGGGCATCGCCAAGGCCTACTCGACACGAGTCGGCAGTGGGCCCTTTCCAACGGAACTAACCGACGAGGTCGGAAGAGGACTCCAGGAACGAGGGCGAGAATTTGGGTCGACCACAGGACGCGCCAGGCGATGCGGCTGGTTTGATGCGGTCGTGGTTCGTCATGCGACGCTGGTGAATGGGCTCACGTCCCTGGCTCTGACCAAGCTCGATGTACTTGACGGCTGCAAAGAGTTGAAGCTCTGCACCGGGTACAGACACGGGGGCACCATCCATAAGCACATGCCGGCTGATCTCGATGTGTTGACGAGCTGCGAGCCGGTCTATCAACGAATGAAAGGGTGGACCGCCGAGACGACAGGGACGACCAGCTATAAGCGGCTCCCGGTCGAAGCGAAACGCTACTTGGCTCGCATCGAAGAGTTAGCGCAGTGCCGAATCGATATGATCTCAACCGGCTCCAAGCGCGCGGAAACAATCATGCTCCGCAATCCCTTAGACTGCTCTCGCCGACGCCCAAAACACCACTGAAATTAGTCGATGGTCATCGGTCATTGGTCAATGCTATGATACGACGGTGTTTTCGGCTGGTCCCATCCCAGTCGATTCACGAATAACGATTTCACCATTCACGTCTCACATGTGAGCCGGTAGCTCAGTCGGTAGAGCATCGCCCTTTTAAGGCGAGGGCCCTGGGTTCGAGTCCCAGCCGGCTCACCACGTAATTCAATCAGTTACAGTGGTGATGTTCGCCTATCGTACGTACAGGTCCTTAGCCCTGTGCTAAATTTGTGATAAATAGGTCCTGCCGAGATCCATCCAGCACGTTCACGCCGTCTCTCAGACTCTCCGGAGAATGATGCGCATAACGCTGCGTCATCGCCCCGGTCTTGTGACCGAGTAGACGTTGCACCTTGTACAGATCGATCCCCCGTTGCACGAGCCGAGTGGCAAACGTGTGTCGCATGTCATGGAAGCGGAAATCGGAAATACTGGCCCGATCCCGTGCCTCACAAAACTCCCTAACCAAGAACCGCACTTGAAGAGGATTACCCAGCGGCGTCTTGAAGACTGGTCCGCATGCGGTACCTGCTGCTGTCTGTTTGGCTGCAAGTAATTCGTACACCGTGCTGTTCAATGGAATGGTGCGACGTGTGCCGTTCTTGCTCTTCATCACCATGAGGGTCCCACGCGTGAAATCCACATCCTGCCATTGCAGGTTAAGGATCTCCCCTTGCCGCATGCCGGTATTGAGCGCAAACCGGATGATCTCCTGAAGCCAGGGCGAAGAAGCGGCTAGGAGATGCTTCTCTTCCTTGGCGGTCAGCCAACGGTCCACTTCATTCCGCACCGGCTCTAATGAGACCCGATGCATCGGGTTTTCGCGGCACCATTCCCATTCACGCATTGCTATGTTGAAGGCATGTCGCACAAGCTGAAGCTCTTTGTTAATCGTCGCAGGTGCAGCCTGTTCGGTTCGCCGTTGGATTTTATAGGCGGCCAACAATTTCGGTGTGACCTCCGCGAGGACCATAGTGCCGAAGACCGGCAAGAGATGATTTAAGGACGTTCGATCGCGTCCGTGGCTCTTCGGAGCCTTTAGCACGGCGCGTTCTTGCACATAGCGGTGCATCATCTCTTGAAACGTTCGCTCCTCTTCCTCACGCCGTTCGAAAAACTTCCCTTCGGCAATTTGAACCTTCACTTTGCACAAGATAGATTCGGCCAGTCGTTTGTCCGTCGTACCTGTGCTGCGACGAACCTGGCGACCTTGAAACATGAAACTCATCCACCAGACGTGATTACGCTTCACGAGCCCCATCGCACTCCTCCTTTCCGATGAGGCTTGATTTCGGTCTGGTTTCCCCGTGGCGGGAAGTATAGACCTCGCGTTTAGCACGCGCAATCAATCGATCAAGAGTGAGGTCATAAGGTGGTCGAGTTGTATGTCGTGTAGGTGAGATATTTGTGAGAGAGAAATTTGCCAACCACTGGTCAATGTCGCGTTGATCGAATCGAACAAGGCCATGAATCTTCCGACAGGGAATTTTCCCCTGTGCAGCCCAGGCGTACAGAGTAGCTGGTTTAATATTGAGCTGTTCCGCTAGGTCTTTGATGGTCAACAGCATCGGCACACGATTCGGGGGAGTCTGACGACACCCCCTTTCCCCCCCAAAACAGCGCCCGCGTCACCGCCGGCGTGAGAAGCACGCTGAACTCCCAGCTGGGGCGGGCTCTCGCAGAGAGCAGCGGATCAGGCCTTCCCTCAGATTCCCTCTCGATGAACGCGCACCCGTCCAGTCCTGCCCGCTGCGAGACGCTCCGCCCTCCTCCTCCTTCTGCCCCACCCCCCGTGTTGTGCGGGGTGGGGCACATTTCTATAAGGAGGAATCGGATGAAGAAGCACGCGCGACTCGCCACAGCGGTCAATCGGCCATCGGCAGTGATCACGACATCAGACCCGTATCGAGTCCCTCGGTATCGCGTTACGCTCGTCTGTGAAACCACGGGAACGGGACTGGCTGATCCCATCCGTGATTCGTCAACGGCTGCCATGCTGCTCCGACCCTGCTTCGATGGTCTCGATCGCGAACAGTTCGTCGTCTGCGGGCTCGATGGCAAGCACCGTGTCATCGGCATCAATGTGGTGTCGGTCGGGTCACTGACCCTCTCCATCGTCCATCCTCGCGAAATGTTCAAAGCGCTCATCCTCCTCATGAATGCCGCGGCAGTCATCTGCGCCCATAATCATCCCTCCGGAGAGGTGACGCCAAGCCAAGCGACTCCGCGAAGCCGGTGAGCTGCTCGGGATCACGCTCCTCGACCATCTCATTTTGGGCGAGGGCTCCTACAGCTTCGCCGATCATGGCTGGCCGTGAGGGCTAGGTCCGAATCAAGCGGAGCACCCAGAACACGGCGGAGGCGGTGAGTGCGATACCGATGACCGCCGCCCCCCAGCCGATCAAATCCGCCGAGAGCGCATTCCCCAATTGTTGTAAATCCGTCGCCACCGTCGCCCAGGCCATTGGCTCTGCTCCTTCTCTGATTGCTTCTTCATCGTCTCTCTTCCATGGTGTTAGTCCATGCCGCGAGTAGCCCCTGCCACGCGTTGCAGGAGCCACTCAGCCCACGCCTTAGCGAACCAAGGACTTGACCCGCTTATAGGCGTAGATCGTCAACGCTACCCCGATGAACACCACGCCCCACGCCACGAGATCCGCTTTCACGTTGGAAATCGTGGTCGTGCTGGCGGTGTCCACCGGAAACACCTGCGCCAAGGCTACCGATGTGCTGAGCAGAAGCGTGCTCAGGACAGCGAGCCCGGCATTCAGTTTGGTCAACATGTTGCGTCACCTCCTTTCCTATTCCGATTTTCCCAGGAGCATCCGGACGATCAATCCGACCGCGAAGCCGCCCAGGAAGAAATAGCCCATGTACCGCACCAACATATCGAGCGCCGCTTGATCCATGAGAGATCCTTACAACAACGACGGCGGAGTCTTGAGCAACTCCACGCCGTTCCCTTTAAACTCTTGCGTCGGCACGTCATGATGAGTGTGAGGAGCCGGGTCAGCGATGGGCGGCTCCGACAGCACCGGCGGCAACTCTCTCGAACTCCCACCCCAGATCACGCCTGAGCCTTCCAACTGCCGTACCCCGCGCACTAAGACAGATCGCACAACCCCGCCCGATTGTGCGGCGATCTCAACTTCCGTGAGCAGCTTTCCCTCCTCAGTCACCCACAGCCACGACGTAGGATCGTGGTCCTTCATCTGCATCCCGCCTTGAATGCGAACGGGATGAATCATGGGACCTGATGGAACCGAGACCGCTGCGTGTGAAGATTGTGGCGGTGCCGTCACTCCGGTTGGCGGAGGCGGCAACGCCGCCGTCTTCGGGGGCTTCGCACCCGTGAGCCAGCCGCCCCAGCTAAACCAGAGGATAGCGACCGCGAGACCCATAAGGCCGACAATCAACGTGGGGGATTTCAAGATGGAGCCTCCTCGCGCACTCTCGGTAATGGCCACGGCGGCATACGACGAGTAGTAGGCATAGATCTTTGGCTCATACCGTCCCGTGAACATGCGAATCACTTCCGTCTCTTCCGGATTCCCCCGGACTTGCGCTTGATAGCGGCCTTTCAACCCAAAGCGATCGAGGCGGCGAAACTTGGTGGTCGCTTCGACCAGTCGGATGACCCCGAGGGTGCATTGGTTTGCGTGCTGACACATCATCACGATATCGATCCCGCGATGCCGATGCGTTTCGAGCCAGCGGAGCAATTCCGGATCATGCTTCTCCTTTGATCGAAAGATGGTCTGTACTTCATCGAGCAACACCGCCGAGCCTGGTTCGACCGTGAGCAGCTGGGTGAGCACTTCCTCCTTCGTCCACCACACGGTAATCTGTTGTTGCAGGTGTGGGAGTGGGAGCCCTTCAAAGAGGGCCAGCCGATCCAGATAAATCCCGTCCACATAGATGTAGATCCGGCGCCCTTGGCGCACCCAGGGGAGAAACTTGTGGGCCACGGCATGATAGGACTTGCCCGAGCCCGGCACGCCTTCGAGCATCTCGATCATGAGCCCCACCGTACGAACGGAATGGACTGCAACAGAAAGCGAATCCCCATCGCCGTGGCCACAATCGCCAGCGCTTGCGACATGCCGGTCGCCCCGAGCACCCAGGCATAGGCATCGGGAATCAAGGGAGCGGACAAGGCTCCTGGAGCAATTCCGGCCAACATGGAATCCACCGGGCTCAACACCGAATCCCACGCGTCCAGCCACACATCCTTCAACGCCCCGATCAGGTTCAGCAGGAAGCAATAGATCATCTGAAGAATGGCGACCATGAAGTTTCTCCTCTGACTGTTGATCTGATCTAGAGTCCGATTCCTGCTCTCACTCGTTCGAGTGATCCCTCTATGATGAACTGCCCCCCGCTCCGCCCACAAAGATGATGCGATAGGCCACAAAGCCCGCTGCCGCGATGATGAGCGACCGCAGTACGGCGAATTGGGTCGCCCAGGTGTTGAAGTCCACGGTCAGTGTCCCAAACAGTCCGGACGAGAGCGACAGCGTGGGTAACGTTGACGGCCACGTGAGATGTTTCAACAGATTCAGCTGTCCCGCGATTCCTGAGCCAGCCCAGCTGTTCATGTGGCTCTGAAGGATGCCGCCAAACGTGCGTTGATCGTGGCTACCGACATCACACGAGACTGACGCGGTATCCGTCTCCGTTCGTGTGACCGAGCCATTCGGGTTCGTTGTGATCGTGGTGGTGGTCTGGCTCTCTTGCGTGGTCTGGGTCGTCTGTGCCGGAGCCGGTTCGTTGGGGTTGACCACGGTATCGGTGGGATTCACGCTGGTGGTCGGCACGACGGAGGTCGGAAGCGCGGCCGGATCGACGGCGACTGTGGTTTGCATCTCCGCTTCGGGGGCCGGCTGTCCCACGCCAACCGACTGGGTATTGGAGGCGATCGAAAGTGGATCGTTGGCGGGGAGATTGTTCAGATACTGCTGCACCTGTTGGCTGGTCGGCGGTGTCGCGGTGATCGACGGAATCGTCGTCGTGGCGGTATCCGGCTGAAAGGCATAGCAGCCCGGTAACACCGTCGTGGTCCCAGCAGCACTGATGTTGAACCAGCCAGCCCACCCTGCCGGGACGGAGGCGCCCACGGGAGCCACACACCCGCCTGACGGAAACGCGCCCGGCACCTGAATATAAAACCGCGAGCTCGTGCCATTGGGGCAGATGTGCGCATTGGCCCCGCCACAGACGCCACCCGTCATATTGAGAGGGTTGGGATAGTTGGTGATCGAGATTGTAGGCGGGGCAGCAGCAGCCCCAATCTGTTGGACTTGCAGCCGGTTGTAGGTGAGCTGGGCCAAGACCAACCCAGCAGCGACTCCCAAGGCCGGCCAGCCCACGGCACTGGCCACCATCCGGACGCCGATCGACGCGGCGGACCCACTTGCGATGGCCGTACTCACGGTGCTGAGGGTCAATGATCGTTGCGCGACCGACAGCGCATTCATCGCCGACTGCGAGGCGACCCGCATGTACCCGGTGGAGGACGTGAGGGCGTGGACAGGTGACGTGAGGAGAAACCACGTCACCACTTCCACCAACCCGAGATAGAGCATCAGTCTTAGTGTCTGCCGCACCACAACCCCACCAGGAACGTGCACACGAACAACGCCGCAAAGGTCAGTTGTTCGGGCACAGTTAAGACGGTCCACACCATGACTCAGCATGCCTCGCTCATCTCATTCCTCTCGCCCCGCTGGTCTTACTTCCCGTGCGGAGCCGACGTTCCAGTCCCGATCGGTTGATAGGCCGTCACATCCAGGAACCGTTGGCCTTTGAACTCCCGCAGATTGACCGTGACCTGGGCTGGTTTCATCTTGTTGGCCTCCATGAGCCTATAGAGCGGCTCATGGTCTTCCGAGATGCTGGCTTCTAAGGTCGTCGTGTCTTCCTCGAAATAGAGCACAGCATTGCGGAAGGTCCGTTTCCCATCCTGGCTTGGTCTCGACTTCACGCCCATCACGACGCACGTGGCCACAAACTTTGACATGACATCCCTCCTGGTTAGTTGGTGAATGAGTTACCTGGACCACTGAAACCAGCCCTGCTTGTGACAGGACCAGAGATAGACCCACACGGTCCCGCAGTCCTGACAGCGACCGCGGAGACGGGGTCCGCACATGAACAACATGAGCACCCCGCTGTGACACCGGCGACAGAGCACCCGGCGCTCGGGACCCACCGCCGGACGTGTCGACTGACGTGTCAGAGATCTCGGTTCGGTCAGCGAGACTACATCGTCTGTTTCCATACAGATTCCTCCTGGGTGACGCTGTTCTCGTTGAGGTGATCGACTACTGTCCTCGATGCCGACGCCATGGGAGGCGTCCTCTTCCTGGAGGTGCTGCTCCACGCGGGCTTGCACCGCCTGCCGCACCTGCGTGTGAATCCCTTCCATCGCGGCCAACTGATAGAGTGCGATTCGAAGGATCTCGGCATAGGTCGTATCTCGCTTGGCCGCGAGGAGCATGAGAAGGGCACGTTCCTTGTTCAGCAGGGTGACCGTCTCTACCGACCCACTCATCATGTTCTTCGTCTCTGATCCCGTTTCCATGATCCAAACCACCGGTCCTTCCGTTAGATTCTTCCGCTGGCATACGCTGCCGAGAATCCATCGCTCGGCTTCCACCACCGCATCCTGTGTCGAGTGGCCTGCACGTCCTGTCCCTCCTGTAAGAGGGTCAGATGTTTGGTGCGCCACCGATCCACGCCATCGACGATGGTTTTCACGAGCCAGCGTTCTCCGGCTTCAGGATGGGCACAGAGCAATCCCAGCATGGGCGAGAGGCTTTTTTCGGCCCAGCGCTTTACGTCCTCAATGGTTTTGACCGCCTGCGAGACCGTGAGCTTGGCGCGTGCCATCCCCTCTGTGAGGACCTTCCACCACGGGAGCAACGGGGCGTAGTAGCGATCTTTGGGATCGTCGTCTCGGGTGCAGTCGCGGAAATCGACGGCGGTTCGAAAGACGCCGACGATGTAGCGTTGAAAGGCCTCCTGATCGAGGGTGGACACGGCTAATCCCACGGCATGCGCCCGTTCCGCTTTCCATTCCATTTCCCAGCGCACCCAGGGTCCGTCCACCGGGCGCTCTTTGCCCCGTTGTTCCGCCGCTTTATCGTAGATCCGGAGGTAGCTGTCAGATTGACGAGAGCCCAAGCAGAGGGTTTTCCCCATGTCTGAGCCAGAGCCCAGATCCAGCCCCGCAATGAGGCGCGATTGCCGGAAGTGCGAGACACAGTGGCCCTTCACGACGGCCTCATAGAGGCGATCGACATCGATGATCCCGCTGCGATCATCGAGCGCGACATCGATGCGTCCGAAGTGGCCTTGTTTGATCAACACCCACTGCATGATCTGCTGGAACTTCTCGAAGCTCCAGTCGCTGATCAGCTCTTGAGAGAGATCGACATGCACTTCACGGAGATTCCGTTTCGCGCCGGTCCCGATCCGACCGAATCCACCGGCAGGACCACGGCAGATCCAGCCGAGTCCGTACCCCAAGAATCCTTTCTGATCCTGAAGCCAGTCCCCGCCGATCAGCGCGATGATCTCATCGACGATGGCCTGTGGAACGGTAAACCGAAACCAACTGATGCTGAGGGTCCAGGTGCTCATGCTGATCTCCCTAGAGAGCAGTTAGAATTTCCGCCCCCGTTTGACTACTCGGGGGCTCGGCTGCCCGTCGCGCCGTCGGCTCACGCCGCCGGGCGCGCGGCGGGTCGCTTCCTCAAGGGTGTCGACAGTCTGACCTTCATGATGTCCGATCCGTTGGATCGCCGCTCGCACCTGCTCCAGGTCGAAACGGACCATCCGTCCGATACGGATCACGGGGAGATGGCCCTTCCAATACGCCCGCCGGACAGAGACCACGCTGAGTTTCAGTGCAGCGGCGAGTTCGGGGACGGTTAGCCAGGTGCTCTTCATACGGTTCCTTTTATGACACGCTGTGGTACGAGCGAACCTACTCGGGTGCTCATGCCGGTGGAAATAGCCCTGTTCTGCTCTGGAGTGATCAGGAGTGGTCAGGAGGGCGCAGGAGTTCCGAGGGTAAGCTGGTGCAAGTGTGGTGGATCATGCTGACTCTTTCGTGTGACATGATTCGGATGACGAAAGAGCAGTAACCGAATAGACGCTTCAGATGCAATGATCTGCGATTTCATAATTACAGATATTTTAACGTTTGATCACACGAACGAGGATAAAGTGGAAAGAAACTGCGGCAACGAACAGGACGATTGTTATGAGAGGGCAAGAATCTTTTGGCCCTGGTCCGAATGGATCTAGTCGGGCGTCACCCCCTGTCAGTGGAGACCGATCTCTTATCGAACTCTTGATACCCTAATGCTCCGTCTAAACCCTGGTGAGCCATCTTCCTGCATCGTCAATCCGTTGGGCCTATTCATTTGACGAGTCAATGCCGGATACCTCATGCTAGATGTTATGGCTAAGCGTTCCATGAAGCGTTCGCCGACGATTTTCATTAGCTACCGACGCGATGACACGGGAGGAGACGCCGGTCGACTTAATGATACGCTTAATGATCTTCTTGGGAGGGAGGGAACGTTCTTTGATCTCGATCAGATTGCGCCAGGCAGGGACTTCGAGATTGAGCTGAAGCGGGCGCTGAGCGCAAGTGATGTGTTTCTCGCCCTAATTGGCCCCAAGTGGGAGACAGTGAGTGATTTGAACGGCAAACCTCGCCTCAGCGATAAGAGCGATTTAGTTCGAATCGAGCTGCTCACAGCTTTGAAGAGCAAAAAGATTCGCATTGTTCCTATTTTATTGAACAGAGTCACTGTTCCGAAGAAGGACGACCTACCATACGTTTTGCGCCCACTTACGAGGCTCAACGCATTCGTGATACGTCGAGATCGATGGCGTGGGGATGTCATTGCTTTACTCAAGAGACTCAACATCTCTCAACAACAGACTGCTGAAGCGTCAAATGACGGTGAAACGAGTCGGCAGGCAGGCTTGGTGTCGGCCACAGTTGAGTGGAAAAGGAAAAGTCAGCAGGATTCGACTCCACGGGCGTGGGTCGTATATGTCGACAATGACAGCGATGCTCCGATCACTGTCCAACAAGTCAAGGTGACCTCATCGTCACTGGAACTCTCCATAGAAGAGTGGGGAACGGTACGACCCAAGATCTCCTCTGATTATGGGCTTGAGGAATCTGCTTTTGATCCTTGTGGCGACCGCCCCGAAGTATACTTGCGTTTTATCGACTCGTATGGACAAAGCTGGAGCTTGCGTAAAGGTGTCCTCAAACGCATTGGCGGAGCCAGAGAGGTAAGCGGCCGCAACTTCAACAAAACACTTGCCTCCGCTACTGACGAATCTTTAAGAGAGTCCTAGCCCGCTTTACCCTTATATTAACTCAGATTAAGCGGGATTATATTGGGCCCACTCTAGTCCATCTCGGCCAGAGTATGTTGACGGTTCTCAGAATCGACTCCGGCCAGTTCGTGTTTGCCCAGCTGCGCCATTTTTTTCAGAGCACCACGCGTGAACTAGGCCACCTTACGAACTCATTTGGAGTCACACGTATCCGATGGATGGCTGTCGGCATCGTCACTGTCGTCGCTTCACTTCTAGCTTGTGGTCTTCGGGATATCGAGGGCAGGGACAGCCCAGCGTCCATACCGTATTTACTGCCGTATATCAGGATACGGAAAGACGAATATCACTCCATGGAAAGCAGTCCGAGGATTGCATGGACGGGGATGGTGCTGTCATAGCGGACCAATATGTCCAAAAATTGTCGAAATGATTTCGCATCGGGTTAATAGAACTCCAGCCGCTTGTCTATTTGGTCCGTCAATGACCCAGATCAAGATCGGCCGCGCTCCCATTTCTAGTCTCATTTTCTTCTCTCCAATAGTCAGCTGAGAGCCTCCAGGGCTAAGAGTACCAGCGCCCGATCAGCAGGAAGGAGCCTAGCGCTCAATAGAAGAGGCAAGTTAGAGCGCTTCAATGACCGATCCTCATTCATGCTGGCCACGCCGGTAATTCGCCCCGATAAGTAATGATAAGAAAAATATCGGTGATCCGTTTATCAGTGAACCACGAGCGGGTTTGAGCGGTATTGGGAAGTGATATCTCCCATGTGCCAATAGGCTCTTTATTGATGAGCGCCGGCATACTAGCGTTACCCTTTGCCGTGCTGATTATTCCATCTGTCGTTGCTCCCCCCCCTCCTACCGGTGGTCCTGATTTCGGAAATAAGCGTAAGTCATCCAGGATGATGGTCAAGGGAGGTCCCGCCCCTAAGACGAAAACAAGCGTGATCTGCTCGATCACTATATGGTCCACACTAGATGCGAAATCGTTGCGCGTCGTTTCAAAACGTCCCTCCATTTTCGCGGTACCTGGGCGGGTGTCATGTATACTCTTCCAGGCATCATTGAAATCATTGTGAAAGCTGAAAGTGCGTTCGTAAGAAACATCCCGCCCCAACTCACGCATCACTCGCTTCGCGTAATCGTTGTCATGGAGGGCGGTGTAGTCGATGGTCATAAGGACGTCGGCGATCCCACTGAAAGGGAAGGGGTTGGACGCGCGCGGCATCCGGAACTCCCACTGGACATCTACACCCAAGCCCTCGAACGGCCTCAGCAGCTCAGATTGGGGATCTGATTCGAAGACGCCGGTGGCATCGAGCGCGGTACTAAGAGCGACGCGTTGTGGATCGCGTCTGATAATGACTGTCTGCATTTGTCCATCTTTTCTAGCGACCACAGCTCGTGACACTCCGGTGCAGGAAAGGGCAGCTCGGATGCCCTGGGAAGGAGGAATAGAGGCCGTGAGCGAGATACGAACATGCTTCATTAATCTTAGGTAATCACCAGGAAAATCTCGATCAAACATTTGAAGTGTTGTTGCGAAGGGCAAGACACCGGTTTCACGGAATCGTTGGAGTTCGATGGGAGCCATTTGGCGAAAGGAAATCGTCTTTGTCAAATGCAGTTTGCGGGCATTTTTCTGAAACGCATGCTGTTCTAACATATAAATATCTTGTAGCAAGCGCGCTGACCCCGTTACACCCCGGCGGTCCGGTGACTTAGCGCTGTCACCGGTTGATTCGGAGGGAGGGGCCCAGTAATCTAACTGGATAAAAGGGGGTAGGTCCTCCTGCCGTTCAAAGCTAAGTTGAGTCGCAGCAAGTTTTGCCATGGCAGTTGCCATCTTTAAAAAGTTCCCGTAAACCTGCTCAAGCACATTACCCATCCACTCGTAGAGCTCGACGCCGGCGAATTTTTTGCTTAGGAATTCCAGCGATGCAGCTGCATGATCAGCATCTAGCGCGGTAATCAGTTTTTCCTCCTGTGCCATCATGAGGTCATTTTGAGCGATGACTACGCCCTGGTTGGCAATGAGCGTATCTGCTTGAGAGAGCCTCTTCTGGTATTCCCAGTCCTGACGTCGGCGCTCCCAGCTAGCTTGCATTGCATTTATTTGTGAGGCAGTGGTAGCTACTTGAGCCACTGATGACAAGGCGGTCGCTACATCTTTTACGTTTTCTGCACCAAAGGTGATTATTGAAAGAAGATTTGGTGTATTTGCGGCCATATAATTGTTAACGGCGGCATAGCCGTATAGCAGTTCCGCCAGATGCGCTGACGCGAGGCTCTCCTGTTCCAGTGAACTCACACCCTCCTGCAGCAGGGTCTGCCAGTGGGTTAGTCCTATCTCGGCACGCTCCGCCTGTAACTGGGCTAATCTAACACCGTTCTGTGCTTTGACAATCTGCAGATCCTGAATCCGAGCCTTAGAGCGCAAGAGATCGGCGTCTTGCCTTGCTTTGTGGACGGTATATGCTTCGAAGTCTCGCTTCTCGAAGGCGGACAGCATGCTGTTTTCAAGCTGTGCCGCCAATTGGGTTAATTGCTTAGCCTGCTCCACTAGTACAGAGTAATGATAATCGGTTGGGCGCAAATAAGAAGGTTTAGGAATAATTAGCTGACCGCTATCACTTAACGACGGAAGGCCACTCTCTATGTCTGTCTGCGCTGTGTATGGGTCAAGATAGCGCTCCATCCCTGCAATGTTGCGGCAATTACGAAGCTTATAAAGGTTAAGTTCGCCATGCAGGATTAAGCTTCTGACAACGTGATTGGGTGGGACGCAAAACACATATGATGGAGCAGGCACATAAGGATTCTTCGGCCTTTTCATCGTGTCGAGAATCGGTGAGACAGCCGTCGTCTCCGTCTTGTAGTCTTCCATCGAAGCAGACATAACTTTGGCACCTGCCCCTCGCGCCACACTCCGTGAAATTGATTCCATCGCTGGCATAGCCAATAGAGCAGTATGCGCTTGCTGCTCATCGAGTGCACTCCGGTGTAGGATCTGACTCACATGGTGAGGGCGATGCACTGATGCCCGTGCGGTTGATATAATATCCCGAGCGGCTAGGATTCTCTTGTATGGCTGGACGCGGGCGCTCTGCTTGAGCTTCTTCACCGCCATCTGAATTGCCTTCAGATCGTTTGTACTCTCTAGTCGCAGGCGCTCTTGTTGCCACACGGGTAGATAGTATCCATCCCCGAGCTGCAGATCGATTTCGGCAATCAACTCTTCGCAGGGATTGGGATGTGGAATCAATTCGCACGTGTTGGCTAATTCGAGTGCAGTAAGGTAAAGGGTTCGCGCGCGGGGAACCGACTCATTGGTGTCTTGGGTGAATTCTTCATCGGCATAATCCAAAAAGCAGCGAATAAGCGACATGCAGGTGTAACGAGCATAGGCTCCTGGTCGGGTCGCAGCAATTCGGTGAGGATTGAGTGGGTCGGCCAGCCAATCGCCACTTCTCTCATAAGCCTTGGACCAATCCTGGTTCATAACCAACAAATAGGCGATATAGCGGTCGGCAATTGGCATGCTATAGTCGTAGATGGTCCGGTACCAATCGAGGGAATCAACATAGTGCTTGCTACGTTGGAGCAGCTGGGCCACTAGCATCGGGAGGAAATAGTACGCCTCATCTAAGTAATCCAAATTACGTTGACTATGAGTACCTGCTGGATCTAGAGCTGGATCAGTTGAATTGTTAATGTAATCGGTCCTTATGTCACTTCTACGCTTCTGCAGTTCAGCTTCAGTGAGTTGCTCCGTCAATACGAATGGACTATTCACAATTGGCTGGTACTCTTTGGGAGGAAGTACTACGTACGGCCGAGCGGGCCACTGAGCATTAGAATCCTGATCCCACCAAGCGGAATAGATTTCGCCACCCTTCCCGACAACAAAAAGATCAATGTGACCAGGCCGACGCTGAAGAGCGGTAATTGGTGCACGTAGGGGGAATGTTTCAAGGGGAGAACTTATAGGCGTCCATTCGTTCCACGTACCTTCGTTTTGAAATGCGTCCCACGCAGTACGATGTATCCGTCCCTCCTTTCCAACGACGAAGAGGTCAATATGGCTCGCCCCCCTCGCTAAGGCCGCAATTGGAGATCGAGGTGGAACTGCAAGAGTTCCAATTCGGAACGATTTGTCATTGTATACATAGGGGGCGCTTGCCGAACTTTTCGAAGCCCAAAAGGATTGAACCGAGCCATCACTGCCGACCACAAAATTGTCAAGGTTTAAATCAGTGCGAGCCACCACGGATATTGGTGAACCGTTGGAAAGGGGAACAGATGTCTGCTTCGAGTCCCAAAACTGCATCTCCCCATCATAGTAACCCGTTGATCGAATCACATCGTTTCCCTCGTGAATCCATAAATACACTGCCCCGAGGTTTTTGGCAGCAGCGATTGGCTGTGGGTGGTGAAAAAGTGGCATTCCGGATCCTATGGGAAACCAACCGTTCCATTGGCCATTAACCTCCCGGACGGCCCAATGAAAGACCCCGCGTTTATCCAGCAAGAGCAGTAGCAACCGGTCAGGCTCTGCAGATATCGCGGTCAGTTCGCTATTCTCTTCGACTCCGTACGCGGGACCTGCTAAAGGAAGGCGAGTCAAGCTAGATGTTTGCAAACCGTCGGGCACAACTTCGGCTTCCAACCTCCAGATTCCGTTGGTTGTAGAGTCAGCGGCGAACACTTCGACGATGCTCGCCCTGACATGTACTGTAAGTGGCGATCCAGGGGGGATGCTCAAGCTACCAATACGTGTCCAGCCGCTCCACGCACCGCCATTCGCCGGGGGGCCCCACCAGGCATGATAAATTCCCCCGTTCACATCCACCTTAAAAAGATCGAGCCGCTCTGGATAAGACGAAGCTGCAGCTATCTTTGTGCCAGGACGGGCGGTAAGATTTGATAACCTACCCCAGGGGCTGAACACTTGTGGATACCAGTCCCCCTCTGCCCATCCGTTGCCTGCACGATTGAGTGACCTTCTATAAATTATGGGTTCCTCTCCCCCTCCGGGGGATTGTCGTATGATAAGTAAAGGGGGGAGAAACTTTTCATGACTTTCGAGCCTGACTTCCACACTTTGGCCCCGAACCGGTAATGCCAGTTCCGCGCTACCAGTGTCCCAAATGCCCTCCTCTAGGTTATAGCGGGTGTATAACAGCGCTTCTGTTCCTTGTCTGAAAGTAAGCACAAAGACGTACATGAAGCGGCTTGAGTCTGGCGCATCGTAAGTTGTCGCACCGATAACTTCTGACACTCTCTCCTGTTGCAGACCCGGGATCCAATCCCAGAAACTATACGAATCAGGCAGAGTCACAGGGTCGAACGTAGCCCAGTAGACGGTCCCTTGTATCGTCCTACCGAAGAGATGCAGAATGTTTCTAACTTGAACGGCATGGCGGTGACGACAGCTGGAGCCCCCCTCATAAATGGTAGTCTCTGCATAAGTCGATGCTTCCACGTTAAGATTGCAAATGTCTCGGAAATAATCCGAATAGGCCGTTGCAAACTTGCAAGCCACTTCTGGAGTAACCTCAAGCAAGGCTCTGGTATCCCGGACGAATCGCTTGAAACCCGGAGACTGGCGATCACGGAGCGTTGGGTGAAGCACATTCTCCGGGTACATGAAAACCAACATGGCAGCACGCCAGGAGGCGTATGACCCTATCCACTCCCATTCCCTCTCGAAATCTGGAGCTGAGAGAGTTAGTTTCGGATACACATCGCTCAGTTGCTCAGTGCGCAGGGAAAATAGGAGGATCTGGACCGTTTCCATTGCCTGTGCAATACGCGTCGTGATCTGACACGCACCATTGGCACAGTCGATACAGAGTTGATCCGTTAGTACCGCGGCAGATGTTTTGAGTCCGCCTGCTATTCCTGCCGCGGCGATCAATGCGTCTCGTAAATCGGTGATGGTGGCCTCTTCCGTATCATCAATGATCTTCTGTTGTGCAGCCAGAGTTGCTAGCTGCTGGTCATAGCGAGCTTTCAGAGTCCTCTCCCACTCGCGCCGTTCTTCCTTTGTGGTCAGCCAGATGGGTAACTCAATAGGTTGTGTCGATGGAGATGAGGGAAGAGATACCGGAAGGCGGAAGAAGTCCGGACCGAGTGTTATTTGGTCTCCGCCCTCCTCCGTGCGCCACCTGTCAGCCTGACGGAGCTTCCAGACCTTGACTAAAATTGCATCGAGATCGGCCCATTCCGATGGTAGCACCATACCTGAAGCGGAGGATGAAACAAGCCGACCAAGCCTTACGATAAAATCAAATTGAGGTAGGCTGAGTTGGAGGGTCAAGAGTGTAGGACTCACGTCCATCCCAGCCTGACGCTGCGAATCTAATGCGGCTATTGCAGAGATCGACTGGCCGAGCGATTTCGGATGGAGTAGCGCTGCATCGAGCGCATTCGCTGGCGTAGCCTCCGCCTGACGTGTAGTGCGAATATCATCAAGAAGATCGTCAACATCCTTGCGTCGTGCGTTCCAAAGGTCTGCCGCAGGACCCTTGAGTGCGTCGCGGAGATCGCCTGGCTGTAAGAGGTCCGGGTCTACACTGGGGGGGGGAGGCTGAACACCCGTTGTTGATGGGCGGTCCTGTTCCGTCCATGTCAGACGCAACTGGTCTAAACGCCAAGCTAGTATTCGAGGAACCGCGTCCAAGGATATTGTAGAGCTACCGGTGGTATAGCGGATGTCTATACTTCCATATAATCCACTTTCATTTCGTTCGGTTACTTGTACCGGACCGGTAAGCGAAGATGTTTCGCCGCCTGCTACCAATGCGAGCGGAGCACGAACCTCATCTCGGTACAATTCGATCTGAACGTTGCCGCTGGCTAATCGACTCAAGGTCACATGGACAATCCCTTCGTCATCCGTGGTACGGTGCCATTCGATACCGGCCAAGTCCCAACGGATGATCTGTCCAGCGCTGTCATTATGCACGAGCCCATCTGACAGGCGATCACTGTTGATCTGAATGCGGGTGTCCACTAGGCCGAATAGCTGGTAGAGGTCGGCCTCAGACAACGTGGAGGGGTCGAGCAGCAGCTCGTCCAAGCGGTCAGGCCGAGACACTCCAAGCGAGAACCCAAGTCGTTTCGCCAACGGAATGCGGACTGTCGACTGATCGGCATCACGGGTCAATCGAAGCTCATCGTAGGACGTCCCAACATGGGCGAGCAGCGCTGTATAGGCAGCTATGCGATAGTCCCGTTCGGCCGCGTCGAGGAGGGTGATGGCAGCCGGGGACAACACTTTCCCCAATAGATGACGGCGCAACACTTCTACGCACAGACGCACTTGACGGATTTTTTTATCCATCGCCTCGCATGCAATTGGGAGGTC
The DNA here is from genome assembly GCA_964587955.1 of uncultured Nitrospira sp. Lineage (GTDB taxonomy): Bacteria > Nitrospirota > Nitrospiria > Nitrospirales > Nitrospiraceae > Nitrospira_D. The sequence continues at coordinate 20,414 of CAZPNQ010000019.1, read as the reverse complement.
GCTGAAAGGCTGATGAAAATTGGCCTGGAGCCAATCCACTGTGATAAGGTCCCCATCCAGACGCACGTGGTGAACCGCATAATTGAGGAGATCCACCAGGTACGCCAATGGGCTAGCGGCCGTTTCACACTGGCGACATGAGCATTTAGTCGTTTGTGGCAGTACCAGAGCTACGTCTTCAGAGGAGGAGTGCCCGGCAGCTTCACGAACTTTCATCTCCATTAAAACATTATTCAACACGTGTCGCTCAGCCCGGGCAGCGGCATAAAGTGAGGCTGCCTCGACATCCCCAAGGGCCTCTCGTGTACGTTCGTAAAATACATCGGCTGGGGTAGCCGCAATTACCAACGTACTTGTAAATCCTTTCTCGATTACGGCGGCGTTGGCTCGGACGTCGGATGATAGGCGAAAAAGATTGGCGTGAGCATCCAACAGCTGCACTGACTTGCTTTCATGCGTGGAAAGCTCCTTTAATTTTCCCGCTCCACCAGCCTTCCACATATCTTCCAATGTGCGTATACCCTGCTTGCTCAAGCGGGTAAGGAGTTGCCTGGAAACCTTTGGCCCCCCATACGTAGCCATCTTCTCCAGCTCAAGCGGTTGAACTAGCTGCTCATCACCTTCGGACACCGAAATCATCACCGGGTCTCCGTCGATGCCGAAACTGCTTTCGGAATTCAGCTTTAACTGTTCCTCCGTATCGAAAACACGAAGCGCCATACGAGCTTCTCGTCTAGGCATCATTGCAATGTCAGAAAGCCGTTTATCAACGAAGTCAAACCGCCCGTCTACATTCGACCTAGCCGTGCCAAGATCAATTCTCCCCTCTCTCCCTACTAAAAGCTGCGCGTGGATACGGTAATTGGCAAGCGCTAGTCCGGTGCGCACGGCTATGAGACGTCCGCTAACTCGCGGATGAGGGACAGTCGGAGCTCCCCTTCGCTCTACTTCTGCACCTATTTCTGCGTACCGATCTCGTATTCCAAATGGAATGATGTTCTCGTGAATTGCTTGATCCAAAATCTGCTGAAGATCCCACGCAGTTTGCACAACCAGTTTGGGAAGTATTGACGACAGTTTGGTAAGATTTAGAGTGGCGAGTGTCTTCAATGGGGAGGGGGTGTCTTTGCGGCCCCAGCCATAAAATGCTTCGGGCGGCATTTTCGTTTCTGCCGCAAGTATTGCGCAACGGCGCAGCCATTCAAGCCGCAGAGGCACGTCATGGCGCTGATCCGTGGTCAGCTCAAGCTCGTTGAGAAGAAAGACGATATCCTCGTCCGTTAACTCGGCTATAGGCACGGAGTCAACAACGGGAGCAATACGCGCCACAAGCTGCTCGTACTCGGAGGCGCCGACTTTCGGAGGTCCCCCAATCGTGAGCGTTACACTAATTTTAGGCGGCACATTGTAGAGAATCTGGTTTGGCCCAACTGGATGACTGGGGGAATCGATACTTAAGATTTCCAGTTCTTGATCAGAGGCATTTAACACCCGAAAGCTGACGTCGGCTCTCCTCTCTCGTGACTTGCGAAACTTAGAAATCCCTTCGTTGCCTTCAAACTTCTTAAGCGTGTAAGTGATTTGAAAGCGCCCCGCTAAGTCGGTGATTGCTTCTCCTAACAAGAGAGGCGCTGAGCCGGCTCGCCGCTCGAGGCTGGGCAGGTCGCGATCGAACGCTTGAACCTTGATGCCAGCGCGATCAACGCCTTTAGGTGGACTGATGCTTCCGGGGATAGAGTATTTTATCGGCATGGCTCAGCTCCTGACTAGGTCCGGCATTTGTGATTTTAAGAATTTGTTTTGGTCACTCACACTACCTGTTTTAATTCCACAGATCACTTGCCTTCGGATGCCTACCTGCTTTATCGATTCGTGTTCCCCAAGTTCTTAGGCGTATTGGTGGTCTGTCACCCGATTAACTTCCGTTTTTGCGCCGTACGGATTGAACCGGTAGGGCGCTCCATGCCAGACAGAGTGGCCACATTATCCTAGGCCAATTCATCTATGTCTTTCCACGAACTCCCGTACAGACGATATGGTGGTAGACCATTCCGAGATCTTCTGCCCCGCTGAGAACGTACTTCTGTCCCGAACAAACCGAGCCACATGCTCTGGATCGAACCGTCCTGACAGTTGATCCAGAAAGCAGAGCTGTTCCTGCAGCCTGATGATGTCATCTTCGCGGTACATCGCCCACCATCGAAGGAAGTTAGATGCAGAGGGCTCCGTAATCGACGTGATAAATGCCGTCTTGTTCGTTATCATAATTTGAGAAGATGCATCGAGCCATTGCCGCTCGTATTTTTCAGCCGTCCAATACGTTAGATCTGACGCAAAGCGCTCACGAAAGACCCCTATGCAGATCTCTCCAAACCGACATCCGGCAAGCTCACCAACATCTTGATCGATAAACTCAAGACTGAAACGGTCCATTAGTCGCCGATCCTATTTAAGTTAGCGTCATACGTTCCAAGACGATTGCCTCGTGCGTCAAACTTCTTCCAGACTCCACCAATATGCGAGCCCGCTTCAGTGTGAGATCCCATGTCGGCAGTGATATAGGTTTTCCCGTTGCTGAAGACATCCTGTCCATGCGAGTCAAATGGAGCTTTTTGAGGAGGAATACGCTTTTCATATCCTAATGCCTTTGCCGCAAGCGGGCCATTTGCCTTTACGACAGTCCCCTGCCTCTTTGTAACCTCGGCAGGACTCCACGGATCACCTTCAACTGCTGGCTTAGCGATAGAACGTCGCCCCAGAGCAATGAAGATACGCGCCATTGCGAATATGATGATTGCATTCGTAGCCGCGTATCCAATAAACCATCCAAGACCCCCAGATCCATTGGCGACATCGGGAGCAACACTCTTCTGGTTTTCCAAAATTTCGTGCTTGCCTAAATCGGGCACATTTGGAACATCTGTAGCATTATCGACCTGATCGATGAGGGCATTCTGACTACCGCTAATAATGCCATCAATCAAAGGCCCCGTTCCTTCGTCACCTGGTGGGCTTATATAATCAGGTTCGCCAATGCCCCCTGGAGTGAGGTCAATTTTAGCTCCTGCTGGCTCGTACTCTAATGTTTCGCTGGAGTTAAATTGTGTTGGGACATCAACAGTTGACCGTTCAATAGGCTGTCCAATAATGGTCACTTCCGGTATCGTTATTACATTAGATACTGAACTATCATCTATGCTGGCGGCTGGTTCTGTAATCGTCTGCGGCGGGGCGCCTGCTGGAACACCAGCATCACCAATATTGTCGGAGCTTTGTGTTCCAGATTGATCCACTAAGAGCAGCGGATTGCATTGCGCATATCTGTAAAGGCATAAACCGTCAACAATGCCCGCTGGGTCGCAACTCGTCCACCTCCCTAACCAGGGCGCATAGTATCTTGCCCCGTGATAATTCAACCCACTTTCCTCGTCCTTCTCCTTCCCTGTAAACCGAAACCGCTTTCGCGCAAAACTGCCAAAGCTGGTCTCACCATAAGGTGTAAATTCCTCACGGTTAACCTCATCAGCTAAACCATTAATCACCACATTACTGCTGCCCAAATGATCGGCCAGGCAATACTTCACGGCTGGCGTGGTGTCATTCGTAAACGGATTCCCAACGCGTACCAGTGCGATCCGGTTCTGGTCATCCATTACATGCAGCGTGTTGTTTTCCTCCACTAGGCCAGCATGAACAATGCGCTGATACTCAAATGCACCGTCAATGTAAACCGTAACTTCAATTTGTCCGCCTTGCTTGCGCACCAGCTTCTTCACGCGCTGCCCGCCTGCATCGTAGAGATAATGCGCATGGACAGAGGGCTCGCTCGCGTTCGTCTGCGTACGGTAGACTCGCATCCGATCCGCGTAGTCCCACTCGAAATGCCGTGACGTGGTCTCCCCGGTCATGTTGCCGTTCGCATCGTAGTGGTAATCGAAACCAATGACGCCAATGTTCAGTTTGCCCAGCCGGTTGTTACCGGCCACCAAGTCAAAGGTACGGGTAAAGTCGCCACCGTTTGCCAGGTGTATCAGTTGCTTGATGTTACCTGCCAGATCGTATAAGTAATGCTCAGTGTAGCTTCGAGTTTTTGTCGGATCTGTGCCGCGCAGAGTATCATCCCAGGGATCATCGGAGGGACAGTCGCACTCGCGACCGGTGGCGGTCAACAACCGTGACATCGCGTCGTAGGTGAATTTGCGATCTAAGGCATCGAGCCCTAACAGGGTATCTTTGATGCCGCTTTCAGGTGTGCGGTCAGAGATGGCCAGAATGTTCCCCGCGAGATCATAGTCATACGCTAATAATTGAAGCGGCCCACCGGCGTGGCGACAAACGAGAGCCTCAGGTTGGCTAAATCGTTCGGTGCGCAGGTTTCGCAATTGGAAAGTGTGTGGGTCATAAGCATACCGGGTCATGATTCCATTGCCATATGCGATCAGTACCCGCTGGCCTTTCGCGTCATAGACGATTCGCTTTACAAAGGTGTCGCCATCGAGTGACATTCGTTCTAATGCCCCAGCCCGATTGTAGTGAGGTTTGAGCTGTCGGCGCGCGTGTTCGACATCTTCCGGGTATGTCAATACCTTGATCCGGTTGAGCGCATCGTAGCTCATGGTGGTTGCGTAGGTGTTGGGGTCGAGGATAACCCCGGCAGTGGTAGCCCAGTCGACGCGAAAAGCTTCGACCTTCCAATCCTGAGGCGGGCCATTGAACGTCTTAAGAAGCGCTTGATCACTCACCACCTGGCGCGTCTTCTCCAGCAGGTTACCCTTGAAGTCGTAGCCTTCTATCTTTACCACTCCAGCCTCGTCCCACTGCCTGAATTGCTTGCCCAAGCGATTGGCCGCCTGATTGCTGGCCCGGTCTGCTGCCGATTGGGCGGGGCTACCGGCATCGCCGTATTCCAGCTGCTCGCGCAGGCTCAACTTCTGGTTTTTCCCATCACGTGACCATAGACGGAATGGACGATTCAGACCATCGTACCCATGAAGTGTGTGCGCGCCCTTGCCATCGCGCTGTTCAATCACGCCTCCAGCCGCATTCACTACCGAGAAGCGTAGGCCGGCATCAATGCTCTCAGCGCGCATTTTCCGGTTGGTGTAGTCATACACATGGTCATGGAACGCCTTGCGTCCGAGCGCATCGGTGATCGTTAGAACGTTGCCCCGTATGTCATAGCAGGTTCGGGTGCGCACCGCTTCGATCGGTGGCAGGAGGTCACCAGGATTAAGGGGTGGATTGCGGTTCCGAGCTACCGTCTCCACTATCCGCCCAAGGGCATCGATTAGTACACTGGATGGTGTGTCCCACTGGTGTTGATACGAGTCCGACTCGGCTGGATGCGTCCGGCCGGCATTGTCATTCGGATCATAGGTAAAGACTTCCCACGGCGTCGGCTCGAAGCTCTCCGGATTCGAGAGATCCGGCACTGCGATGGTGCCCGGCACACCGTAAATGACCAGTTGCTCGGACTTATCCGGATTGATCGTCCGGATTGCATAGCCGCGCGGATCATAGATCATCGTGACCTGTTGGCCCGTCTTGCTATCGCTGGGTTGGTCATAGTCCCACCCTTCTGAAAAAAATGGCTCGTACTTCTCGACTATCTGGCCTTTGTTGCTGTAGATTTGCCAGCCGCTCACGATAACGTTCGGCAGCAACCCGTCCGTGTTTTCCCTCCCAATCACGTCACCTCCTGGGCCATCGCTTTGTTTTAGGGGCAACAAGTCCTCTCCGCCGCCAAAATGCTGATCACCAAATCGCACGTCCTCCCCCTGAGTGCGCGTCTGTAGCAACCGCCCGAAGCCGTCGGAATACTCCACTGTGATGATCGTCTCATCACGCTCGGGTAACAAGACATCCAATTCGGTGTCATGATGAATGTGGCGGGTGGTGCGGACGAAAATGGGTTGCCGATTGCCGGGAGGACTGTTCTCGAACGCGAAGAAGTCGTATTCCATTCGCGCACTCGGGCGCATCCAATCGCCCTCTGCTGTAGACTTCCCACGGATGAACGAACTCGTTACCAATCCCAAAGGCGAGAAGCTAACGCTGCTGCGGTTGCCGTTCGGATCGGTAATTTCGCTCGGATATAATACTCGGTAGTCGTGGGTCGCTGTGCTTGTCAGGCCAGCAGCATCGGTCACCGCTTGGGGCAGAAACTGATAGTCATCATAACTGATAGTTGTGCGATGACCTGACGGGCTTTGAATGGCATCGTATAAGGAGTCTCGTTGTTCCAACACCAAGCCACGACCTTCGCTGGTCGAGTTCAATTGGAAGTCGTATCCCCGCCGTTCCCCATTGATGAAATACCCTGCGGGGTCAGTAGGCTCGGCACTCCCGGCATGGTAGGCGTATCCAGCGCGGGTTGGAAGCAGGGTGCGAAACTCCAGCGGATATTCATCATCGGGCCACACGGGGATCCCACTTGGCTCAAGATACGGAGGTATCTCCGTCCCATAGGCTTCCACCAGCAGTTCGTCGGAGAGTGCCAGCGTTTCTGTTCGAGTCAGGGCGCCAAACTGCCCGACTTGCCCAAGGGGGAGACCGACAAATGCCTCACCGTCGTAGTAGCTCAGACTGTGCGCTATCAGCTTGAGATCGACGGCGGAGTTGATCAACGCGGCCACCTGGTGCAACTGTTTGCCATCGGTGTGCAGGATTTCATACGTACTGGCCGCTGCAACGCGCGTGTGGATGTAATCGTTGCCACCGAGCGGTTTGGCATACATCGTGCGCGAACCGGTACACAGGTACGATTCAGCTGGGCCATCGTCAAGGTTCCGCCACCCGCGCGGACAGGCAATCTGCATTTGTGTGAGGGGCCGGCCGAATGGGTCAAATTCTCCTAACTCATTGGTGTAGCCAGTGATGGAGCACTGTGTCAGGGGATCTTCGCCGCGTTCCCATTGCGTGGTCCGCGTTGCAGTCTTATGCGGACAAAAAATCCGCAGCCGTTCGGAGTCAGCTGCCGAGGGGGCATCTACTTCAACTAATTCATAGCGAGATTCGGTGACGGTATAGGGCCGCGCTTCGCGGGCTGATCCATCTTGGGCATAAAGTTCGGTGCGTAGAACGCTGCCACGCAACGTGCGTAATGCGTCGCGTTTGATGCGTGTAGTGAAAGGTGTGAGGAAGGTATTCAAATGTGGAGCATGGTCCAGTTTCGGGGAATCGCCTGCCCAGTACTCCATTGCCCTGTCTGACTCATCTTCAATCCCTTCGTCATCGCCAATAGGACCCTGATGAAACCACGTCCTCGTCAGTGTTGGAGCAGAAAAGTGTTGAGGATCTATGTTGGCAAACGTCGCTTCTTCACCGTGTAGTCCACTGCTGTTATAACGCGCAAACGATTCGGAGTCATACTGCTCGACCATCCCGAACCCCCGGAACTCACGATCGACCCCGTCCCAATATCCATCATGATATCGATACTGAGTGGTCATTTTTCCTTTTGAGAGTTCGTCGATTACCTCCACACGCGAAACGACTTGCACCGGAAAGGGTAAGACGGTTTTCCAGCGAGTAGCTGGATCTCCTTGATCCTCCAAGTAGAACTGAGTGGAGGGAGCATATTGAATCTTAGTAACTGCGCCAATGTGGTTATCCATTTCATTAAGGAGATAGGGTTTGATTCCAGCGGTGGCATCCCAAAAGTAGAAATTTGCGCCGGTTCCTGTGAGGTCTTGGCTCCATAACACTCCGACTGCTCCAGACCCGTGGATATCGACGAGTCGAACTGCAACCGAATCGGTGACCGTTGGAGTTTCATCTATGACAATGGGATCACTCCAACCATTGCCACTTTGATTGATCCAGAGGGTGATTTGACCGTTCTCCACGTAGACAATATCCGCCAGGCCGTCGCCATCAATATCGCCGAGGAGAACTCTTTTCGGATCATACTGGAATGGAAGATCGAGACTGTCTCCCATGGAAAGAGCATCTCCCCATCTGCCGTATCCGAGGTTCGGCCAATACGTGACGCTACCATTCTCAATAAGAACAGCGTCTTGAAGGCCATCCCCCGACATATCAGCCCATTTAACGCGGGGATCAGAAAAGTCTTTTGGAAATCCTGGCTTCCATACCACTGCGCGGGGTGGACTCCATCCATTGACAGAGTCGCTGAAGTAACATTCCAAAGCCAAGCTGGAATGCAGTGCATCAGTCACGCCGTCGCCATCTAGGTCCAATAGTTTGACCTGCTGGCCTTTCAGGTCAAAAGTGGGGGCAAGACGATAGGGGCGGAATGACAGGTTGTCCCATAATCCACCGAATCGAAGTGGAAAGTATCCGGATAGCCCCGGTTTGGTCACGAGCAAATCCAGGCGGCCATTCCCGTTGGCATCAAGCAATTGGACCCCAGCCTGCGCAAGCGCGAGCCCTGCCGGAGCTGTGGCCATGAACTGAGGGGAATCGAACTCACCATTTCCCAGATTACGCCAATAACGAACCGCCGTGGTCCTCATTTCCAGGATGTCAGGAAGTCCTTGACCGAAGAGATCTACAAGGTCAAGGTTGGGATCGTGGAGTGATGTGGAAGGCAGGTTCGGACCTTGAAGTGGACTAGCGGTTTGAGCTGTGGGATCAAAATCAGAATATGAGAATTCTAGTGGAGGCATTGCCTCTGTGGCTTCACCTGCATAACCAGTCACAATGATTTGCGAAAGGAGTGAGGTGCCATTTAGGGGGAATTTGGGTGACAAGTCTGAGTGGGAATCGAGATAAATTAGGTCGTAAGTACGGACCAGCCTTTCCTGGTCTGCATGCGTGCTTATGGCAATGGATGTGCAGCGCTTATGGGTGCGGATCTCAAAGCCACTCCGGTACTCAGAAAACGGATCGGGTCGTTCTTCATAGTTAAACGTCACCCAGACGAGAAAGCCTGGCTCGCCGTTCAGTTCATAATCCACATAGCGAATCTGTCTCAGATACACCTGATCCCAGTGGTGGCTTCCGTCAATTCCCGTATCTCTCTCGTATTCGTACACAATCGTGTTGCCGAAAGGGTCTACGGTCCGAGTCAGCTTCCACGCAAAAATGTTTGCCTGTTCAAATACTGCGGGATCAGCGATCACTGAAGGATCGCTGCCCTTACTGCTTTCTGTGCCATAGCGGCTCATTAGACCATCCGTGCTGTGAACCTCCCAAAAATCATTGGTTTCGTTTCTATGTCGCACAATTTTGGCAAAGAGTCCCTCTGTCCGGGGCCGATAAGTGATATCCCCTGCCGTGGATCTCTCTAACGCAACTAAGTCTTCCGAACCTGATAAGATGAAAGTGTCGTGATTCATAAGGCTCGTGAGGCTGTCGTCGTAAATGGGGATACCTTTAGAGGTCTTTCTCGTCACTCCGGGTATACTGAAATTCCACCCGAGTCCTAACGGTCCATTACCGTTCCCCGTGCTATAGCTCAAATTGAGCTGCGGTTGGAAGCCATTTCGGCCTGGAGGAAGGGCAATGGGCACAGAAAAGTTTCCTGTTCCCGTATGCAGATCAGGAGAAAATTTCTCTCCTAGCCCAGCTTGTGCGCCTCCACCTTTCGGGAGAGAAATTACACTCGAGGCCCCTGAAGTGTCACTCATGATACCTCCCTTTAGGAATAGAGAAATCCTTCTTACGACACGTTACGTATTAACGCGACTAGGTCTATCCCCGGTTAAAAATTAAATAAGGAATCCGACCAGATTTAGACTTTGTAATTTCTTACATTCTGAAGTTTGGCAAGAGAAGCAAGGAGGTATGTCCGTATCTGCTAGCCATAATCCGAGCATTCCCCTATCAGGGGATGCAGAACTTATGAACGTCTTCGTGACAGAGGGCTATCTTAAGACTTTCGGAAGTATGGATCATGATGAAATCGTGCAGGACATCATTGATCTTCTTGAAGGAGGGAGAGATGCTTTCGAGAAGCGGCTGAAACGTTATCAGAAGTTCTTTTAGGGCAACGCTGTCTGATTACTAATGAAATAGGCCAGCTCAAGGCTCCATTAAAGATTTGTCAATTATCAATCTCCCTCCGAAGACGCCCTATGAGTTCCCGGCGTGTTCTCTGTACAGCACAACTTGCCAAAATTCCCCTGAATTCCACTAAGCCAAACTAACACAGAAAAACAGCCGCACTGCGCTGCTAGAGCGATGTTCAACTGATCTTACAAGTACATGTGGGGGAGTGTCGGAAAGGCTTAGGAAACCGCTGCTCTATCCAACTCGACCGCTATCTGAAAATGGGACCTCCGATTCAGTAGCGAATTAGGCGTTTACTGATCTCAATTCAGCGATGCTGGAGTCGATAATATTAACTCTGTGGTTAGTAGTTATTTGGTCGCCACCGGCTGCGGCCGGCCAGCGTTTGCCTGTGAGGGGCATCCATCGCGCCAGATTTTCTGTCACTCCTGCTGCGTGATCCTCTTTGGCACGCCGGTTGCGGCCTGTGCCTGACGTTTCCTCCGTGACCTGTGCAGTGCCTCTCCTCCTCGCGTGAGAGAGTCACCTTCAGTTCACACAAAGGAGGAAACAAGATGGCGACCAATCAATCATCCAATCAACCGGTGACCACGCTGCGATGTGGCCACATCAAGGCCACGATCTGGCAGAATGTCAGTGAGAAGGGCCCGTTCTTCGCAACGACTTTCTCGCGGCCATTCAAGGATCAATTCCGGGCCTGGCGCAACGGTAGCTCCTTCGGATTCAATGACCTCGAGGCGAAGGAGTGGATGACCGCTCACACACTGAAGCGCTGAGCGGTTCATGGGAAGCCTCCGGCCCTCCGGGGGTTTCCTTCACCCCGTGAGCTAGAGGCTCAGTTAGTCGAACAGAGATGTATAACTAATTTGCTTCGCTTCTTTATCGTTATTGGGTACCGATCGGTTGGTGAAGGGCGATACAGGCAAATCGTCATTCGGTCGGATGCAGCCAACGTACTGCTACGAACCAGATAGCGGCCGCCCGTCATCGAAGGCTCAGTACGCACTGTCGCCTACAGCCGACTCTGGGGTGAATGGGGGGTACGGATCTTTCAGCCGAGGTATTTCTTGAAACACTGTAGCCGGTCGTTGCAGCGTATATCCAGCCGTTCGAATGTCTCAGTTTGGCCAGGAGCGGAAGTTCGGCTCCGAGATCGCATCGCAGTAAAGCGGTCTTAGCCCTGTAGTATTAACGTTCGAGGTAATCTGCCGTAGGGTCAGCTAGACGGAAAACACGGGGGTGAATTCCATCGTCTCGTTTACGCTAAGAAATGGTGAAGCCAGGGTGTGTTGCGAATGCGTTGTCGATGTTCACGTTTGCTTCCTGCTTTGCCCGATCGCGAAGCGCCTGCGTGGTTCTTCTTCCATCCACATAGAACCACCATAAATATAGCGTCTCGTACATCCACGCGCCCTCGAAGGCCCAGGTCGAATCCGCGCCAACCATTCCTGCGCCGTAAACCGAGCCAGCGGGAAAATTGGCATTGTGACTCTTGCCTCCGATGTGTCGCGCCTCATGCAGCAGGATGGCGCCTCGCGACACCACGGTGTACTCGTACCAGAATCCGAGGAACAGATCCACGTTGGAGCCGCTGGCCTCACCGATCCGTGTCCCGTCTCCGCAACGCGACCGCAGACTGTCTATCTGGTTCCAGGTATAGCGGCGTGCCCAATGCAGACAGTTGTTGGAGTAGGCGTCGTTATCGTAGTCCTCGGCAGAATAGCAGAGCAACCACAGTGCGTTCATGGTTCGATTCAGAGGTAGATTGCGATTGCAGGGGTCTTCATATCCAAAACCCTGATCCCAGTAATTGTTTTGGAAGCCATAAGCCTGCCAAGCCCAGTTTACGAACTCTTGCCAGCAGGTACGGGCGCCATACAGGTTGTCCCCACTGGCGTTGTTGTCGGTTGGGGGTTGGGTGCATGTTGCCATATTATTTTCCTCCAGTTCTGGGTGCCGGGTTCTTGCTGCGTTTCGCCTTCCCGGATTCACCGGGAATGGTGGGCGGGGATGCTTTTTTCTGGGGCTTCTGCCTCAGATGCTTTCTGGGGTCTCGAACCTGCTGCACCTCAGAGACGTGTGGGGTTTTGAGATCCAACAGAAAGTGGAACTCCCGCGGAAGCCCCTCCAGGATACGTGTGCTCAATGTCGAATCCGCAGCTAGGAGGGCTTGTACGGCCGCCCTACGAACGGAGACGGATGGAATGTTCAGCGCCTCCAACAATGCGTCCAGTGCCCGGCGTTGTCCCTGGGCTGCTAGATACCCCAAGCCCTCGATAGCGGTCGTGCGCAGGATTGTTTCCTCGCGGACGGTTGAGAAGGAATGGGGCACTTTGGATTGCTCCGGGGGAATCGGTGTGAGCACCAGATTTCGGAAGTAGGGGAGCGCGGCTTCATGCTTCATTTGAGTCGCGGCGTACACGCGTGCCCAGCGCCGCGGGTAGTCGGAATGATCGCAACGCTCTTCCGCTGCTGCCAAGGCCACGATGACCTCTGCCGCGTTTTCACGCATCTCCTCCAAGACGGCTTGGTATTCCCGTTCGGCCGTTTCGCCCGCGGCATTCATAACAGCCAAATAGCGGGTAATCAGGGTGGTGAATGGGCTGGCACTCGGCGGCGAAACGGCGTGCTTCGACGCCAAGGCGTCATCTACTTGCGGAAGATTCTTCGGCATTTTTCTTTTCATGGATAGTCCCCCGCTTTCTACTGTTGTTCATGGTTTGATTTAGGGGCTTCGCCTTCATTATTGTTTATGCCCAACTATGTTTAGGCGAATCCACATAAAAGCCGGATCTGCTAATTTCTTGCCATATATACAAAATCGATTTTCCTGAGTTATACGGCCTCATCATCGTCAGTTCAATGAGGCGCACTCGTACGTGATTCCACATTCGTCTAGGGCAAGCTAGATGCCAGCATGTGATAGGAGTTTCGAATCGCCAGATGACAGCCAAACATCTTTACTTTCAGTGATATATGTAGTGCTGAGTAGAAGACACCTTTCACGCATATCTCATCAGTACAGACGCCTGCATCGAAAGAGATTCATGTGGTGAATCCAATCTGATACTAAGAGGGTGGCTGCAACGCTGTGGCCTGGGTATTTGCTTCGTTCGGAATGGTCGTTTCGAAAGGCGAGACACTGGTAATCCGGTAATCTGATGGTACGCCACTGTTAGAGCCAAGTTCGAACCACGACAATCACCATGAACTCTGCCGATGAGATTTTGGGAGTGGGATGCAAAGGATGTTTCCAAGTGCCACTTTGGTCATGATTACGTCATTCAATTTGACTTACTGGTAGCGGTCTGTCGTGTACTTCAGCTTTGGGTCGAGAGGACTGCCATCGGCCACGAGCGCAAGTTCGGCACCGAGACTGCACTGCCACAAAGCAGTCCTGGCCCCGTTGCATTAACGACCGCCTATGCTCAGCGCCGCGCGGATGCTCGGATACTGGCCGACGGCACTTAATCTCTCTAACTTTCCCCATTGCCTCTCTCCTAGGATGTCCAGCGCACGCGCTGCAGCGCATGTTATCCGTTATCCCTTACGAGCGGGACACTAATACCCATATGTCGATCCACGTTGTAGGAGAGACCACCACCGAATCTGTAGTCGTTTGTGTGGGACTTGAGTTCCGTAATATCCGACTCAAACAGCGTGAACCTAAAGTTCTTGCAGAACGGAAGCGCCATCTCAGCTACGGTGACGCTTAGGCGAAGTTTGTACTCGCCGGGCTCCCATACATTCAGTCGCTGGAACATATCGAGGAACGGCTTAACGAGGTGTTCTTCTGCAACCACCAGATTCTTGTCGTTTTCAGGCTTCTCTCGCAGTTTGATTTCGATGTCAGCTCTCAGCGCGCTTTCGGCTGCTCGATACGCTTTCTCGGTGTTGCGGTCAAACCACTGCAGAAAATTCGTGCCATGCGCCCATGTTTCATCTGGAGAAAGCGCAAAGGATGTAAACAAAATTGTTTCCTTAGAGGAGGGACTCGCGAAATAGACTTGGGCAGGTAATGAACCAACGGAAATGCTGTCGCGCCACACGCCGAGCTGTGCTTCCTTAATCCACAATCTTCGACCCCCGATGTTGCGAAGACTCATGAACAGGAAGAGATTGGGGTTCCCGACCTTATGAGTGACGAGCAATCGGCTATGGACGTCTATTTCAAGACTCTTTGGCTTGAACCAAAGAATCACTGGCGGAAGTTGTGAAAGTACGATCGCCAGGAAGGCCATGACCACTGCCCAGAATTCCCAGTTCAGGTAAAACGGAGAAGACGAAACAGGCACGAAGCCTCCCGACGGCTCACTATGTTTAGGCCGATCCGCATAAGAACCGGATCTGCCCTGTTCTGTCCGTATAAGACGCCACTAAGGTTCGGGAACCATACGCCATAACTGGTGCCGTTTCAATGAGTTGCGACTAGGTAACCCATGCATCAACGTTCTTATGCGGATCGGTGTAAGCCCCCTTCTGGTAGCGGTCGGTCGTGAAATTCTGGTTTGGGTCGTCTGCAGCCGTTCAGAACAGCGAGAAAGCCTGAATGTAGAGCCGCTCTTCACCCGATTCGGGAGACGGTCGGGACACGAAGCCTGAAAGCAATGTGTTGAAATTGTGCTAAAACTCTGCAAAACAGACCGCACTCCTCAGAATCAATCGAACCAGTAGAAAACCATCAATCCCTTGATTTTCCTGATAAAACGGGGAAACCGTCACGATTTCAAGCCATTGTTAGTATTGGTCTTTTCGAGCTTTTAAGGCGAGGGCCCTGGGTTCGAGTCCCAGCCGGCTCACCACATCCTACAACAGCTTTTGCGCCTCCTCCGAATCTGCATTTCGGTGGTTACGGTTCCAACCTTCGCGAGACGGATCATATGCATAATTACTTACAGGTAAACTGGGCAATACTTCATGCATAGGAGTTAACATGATTTGATCCCTGATCCCAAAACCCACTGGCACACTGCAACCTCCCCGGAAGCTAGACTACAAGCGATGACCAACATGGCGGATGGTACAACACTTTCCGGCAGTTCAGGGTCAGCACCTCGTTTCGATGCCAACCTCTCATACCTGTATCTATTCTGATCCCACTAGCATCCATTTTGATTCTCCTGATTTAAGGTCTAAGAGGAATGTGTTCGGGAATCTAAAGATCTTTCCTCGAATAATGAGGGGTTTGGAACTTGCACGTATTTCTCCTTGCTTAAGCTTACGTTCCAGCCAGGAGGACAATCAATGCGGTAGCAAGAAAGGAATTACCATGGACCACAAACCCACGCGTCGTCAAATTCTGTTCGCTATTGGAGCAACCGCCTCGGTTTCGCTGTTGGATTCTCCTCTGTCGCTATTCAAGCATGCGGAGGCGGCGCAGCCGTTGGTCCGTCGCGATATAGGAGGCATGAATGCCAGTGATCCTATTCTCGTGTCCTACCGAAAGGCGATTGCGACGATGAAAGCCCTTCCTGCGAATGACCCACGCAGTTGGGCATACCAGGCGGCAATTCATGGGTCATTCGTAACACCGGTTCAGACCGCGTGGAATACGTGCGAGCACAATTCCTATTTCTTTTGGTCGTGGCACAGAATGTATTTGTATTGGTTCGAGCGTATCGTACGAAGATTTGCCAAGGATCCGTGTTGGGCATTGCCGTATTGGAACTGGACGGCGGTAAATGAGCGTCAACTTCCGGCCCCCTTCCGCGATCCGGCCAGTGAATTGTATGTCGCCAATCGCAACGCAGCAATGAATGCTGGTACTGGGTCACTCTCGGCGGGTCGCGTAGACTATAGCCCAGCCTTTTCGCTTACCAATTTCGTGAGTGCCAGTGGAGCGCTGGAGGGAACCCCACATGGCGCTGTTCATGTCGATATTGGTGGTTGGATGGGAAAGGTGCCTACAGCCGCCCAAGATCCGATTTTCTATTTGCACCACTGCAACATCGACCGACTCTGGAATCTCTGGCTGGCACAAGGTGGAGGCCGAAGCAATCCGGTTGGGGATGCAACGTGGGGGACTCGCACATTCACCTTTTTCAATGAAGCAGGAACGGTCGTCCAGATGACCTCTTGCGAAGTGCTGCGGGCGGCTCAACAACTGCGCTATGTCTACGAAGGAGAACCGCCACAAGTCAACCAGCATTGTAGACCTCGGATTGTCGTGCCACCCTTCACCTTCACCAAAGAGCGATTTATGATTCCGCCGATTCCTCCCATAACCCTGAATTCAGACCAGACCTCTATCTCCATCGACCTGAGGGAAGTTGGCCCCAGACTGAGGACATTCATGAGCGGCACGACCGACAAGATCTTGTTGGAACTTGAGGATGTCGAAGCAGAGAGAGCGCCGGAGGCCGTCTGGGACGTGTACGTAGGGCTTCCTGAAAATGTTACCCTCACTTCTGAGAGTCCACATTTTGTCGGCAGCGTGGCGCTCTTTGGGTCTGGTATTCGCAGCGAAACACGGCACAAATTTCTTCCGGCCCGGTTCATCTTTCCCCTCAATCGAGCCTTGGTTCCCTCTCTGGAGAGGAACGCCGAGCAACTCTCAGTTATATTTGTGCCGCAAGGAGTCCTCGTGGAGGGAAAACCATTACCACCAGATGTGAAGTCGCCTGTTCGTATTGGCCGCGTCGGTCTTGTTGTGGAACGAGAACAAGAAAGCGGAGGCCGCAAACTAAAGGAATAGATTCATGGTGGTTGTACGGGATTTAAGCTTATCGTTCGTTTTGATCATTTCCCGACTGGCGGATGGGTGAATGTCTCCATCGATAGAAGCTTTCAGAAACGTCGCGGCAGACCAAGAAGAGTGATGTGAGAGGGGAGGTGACACTGTGGCTAGGCCGGGCAAAACGAAACCGAAGGGACGGAGAGGTCGGAAATCTTTAGAAGGACGTGGTAACGCCACAGCAAGCAAGCGGAGACCCATATCCCTTGCCGAGGCGGAAGCTTTGGCAAGAACGAAAACCCAAAGTGTAAAGCGTCGGCGTCAGCGCCGTGTGCCTCAAAAAAAAGTGGGGCCGCCGG
The DNA here is from genome assembly GCA_964587955.1 of uncultured Nitrospira sp. Lineage (GTDB taxonomy): Bacteria > Nitrospirota > Nitrospiria > Nitrospirales > Nitrospiraceae > Nitrospira_D. The sequence continues at coordinate 3,407 of CAZPNQ010000019.1, read as the reverse complement.
GAGGAGAAGTATTTGTGGCATTGAGAGATTTAGCACAGGCACGCCGGAAGGTGCGTGAAGCTTACAAGCGTGAACATCAAGAGCGGATCAAGAAATACACGGCTGTAATGAAAGTTATGAAGAAACGGGGGGTCAAAGGCCTCCCACCTCCGTCTCAGCCGCTTCAAATCTTTGCGGAGGGCGATTCCTGGTTTGAATATCCATATCCAGGCTTTGGTGGCCCCATCATTCCGCGTCTCGAAAAATTGGTCGGCGTCAGCATCCTCAATTTGGCTGAAGCTGGAGACGAAGTTCGAGAAATGATGGACATAGAACAGCGGAAGAAACTTATGGATCATCTGCAAAAGGGGTGTCCGGCGGGGGGACCATGGGATGTGCTGCTCTTCTCTGGCGGGGGCAACGATGTAGTAGATAATCATCTGGAGGCGTGCATAAAGGAATACGATTCGGCTATACCATTGCCCAAACATATCGAGCAAGACAACTATGACGCTGTCCTTAGGCTTCTACGAAAGGGCTATGAAGATTTAATTGCCATACGCGATGCTATGAGCCCAACAACGCATTTAATCTTGCATGCCTATGACTTCGCCATACCTGATGGCCGTAAGGCCTTGTGTTTTGGACCTTGGCTAGAGCCTGCATTTGATTACCGTCACTTTCCGCCCCGTCCACAACTCCAGGAAAAATTCGAGGTGGTGAAAGCGATGCTGCAACAGTTCGCCGCATTACTTCAATCGTTGGTGCGGCCCGGTGTGACTTTCATTAATGCTCAAGACACTCTCTCACCAAAACCGAGTTCATGGCACAATGAATTGCATCCTGAAAAAGCCGGGTTCGATCGCTTTGCACAGATCTTTCACGACAAATTGAAAGAGCTTTTTCCTGGTCGCGTCCTGTAATAGGTCTCATTGTTGCCAGTCCGGGAGTTGTGCACCGTTTGTATTGAGAAAAAAACGTAAACAATAGACAAAATGTGCAAATCAGGGTTGACGAATAGTCGGTTAATCACTAACGGTCTCCCTGCAGGAGCCATCGGTTTAGAGTGCCTAGGCAACATCTCTCATCAGCGTTAAGCTGCCAAGGCATTCACGTCAATTTGGAAGGTTAGGAGATCGCTTCCCCATTTAGTAAATCCCTTTGAGGACACCATCGGTCTAGGGTCAATATGATGATTCTTCAGATGTGCCGAATTTGTGACAAGAAATTGCAGGAAAGGAAGGAAAGAAAGAGAAGCTTTTAAGGCGAGGGCCCTGGGTTCGAGTCCCAGCCGGCTCACCACTACAAACAAGAGGTTGCTTCGCTTATGGCAACCCATTTTTCTTTGTGAACCCGCCTACTCCTGGTTGAAGACTCGCCAGGCCACTAAATCAGGCCGGTGCTGGAGTTAGAATTTCGGCCGGCGGAAGGAGGGGCCATGGCAAAAAGGTATGCGGCAGAAGGAATCATCGGTCATCTGTGGACCATCAAGATTGAAACGGGCGAGGCCTCTGGCTTCCTGAGGCCTGCCGCAAGTTGGGGATCACGGGACAGACCTTCTTCGCTTACACGGGATTCTTAATACTGCAACTGGAGCGCCAAGTGGAATGAATCCACTTTTTGTACAACTTGTTCCGGAGCGATATACGTATATAATCCTGCGTTTCCGTTGAAATCTCCATACCGATAGTAAACTGAAATACGGGCATTATGTCCAGAAATGATATAGTTCACACCGGTTTCCCATTCCTGCCGCGTGTTCGCGTACAGTGGTTCGACGCTGATGAACCGCACATAGGGTTGGAATCGCCCGATACCGATCTCATTTGGAATGAGGTACAGGCCAAGCACCGACCAGGAGTGGCCATTAAATACGCAAAAACAGTTGCCGAAGGCCCCGTTCCCAGGCTCAAAAGCCTGAATACCATAATTCGCAAAGAAGCGCTTGAACTCACCGCTGAACGTGAACACGCCCATGTCGTTCGGCATCGGTTTTTCCACCAACAGCTCGACAGAGATCCCGGTAAAATCTGATATGGCTCCGGTAACCGGGTTACCAGCGCCATCCTTTTGGTGTGTTACATTACCAGAGATAGCCAAGATGTCTCCCGCCGTCCCGTAATAGGTACCGCTCGCATAGTAGCCGGGATTGATTTCGTCGTTCAACAGATTCCACTGCAGGCGGCCGGCGTACAACAAGCTACCGGTTTGGTTGGGACCACCCCGCGTACCCGTGAAGACCGACGCGATATACATGAGGTGTGTGCCAAAAGGATGAATCTTCCCGAAGAAGACCGCGCCGTTGCTACGGCCGTAGGCGCCGTTCTCCCCGCCACGAGCTCCGTTGGGACCACTTGGAAAGTTTGAGCTAAAATCTTGCGGAAAGAACGGCGTCCGGAAGGGGTCAAAGGTCGCGGCGTAGAACTCACCGACCATCTCGACACGCTCACTCGGGACCAAAGTACGTCCTATCCAGAGATTAGCCATCTCATGGAACTCGAACCGACCGATCGCATCGAGCAGGCCAATATTGGAGTTGCTTCCGAAACTAGAATCACCACCACCGATGTTACAATTGAAACACTCGGCGTTGAACATGAACTTGACATACTTATGCATCTGTCCGTTGATGTAGAGACGAACGGTGTCCATCTTGAAATCGTTGCTATAATGGCCTCCCGCCGCGCCCTCTATACTGTTGAAGCTGGAACGAATACCCACACCGATCGAGATCCATACATCATCATCGGCTTGGATTATGCCATCGGCATAAGCACTTTCTGGCGTGGAATCCATTCCGACTATCAGTGCCGTAATCGTTCCAGCGGCTAAAAAATTTTCCCACCATGCGCTTCTTGCAACATGTGTCTTCATGATGATATCTCCAGTAATAAAAGCGCTTTGATCTAGCGTTCTATTCGGGAATACCTCATATCAAAAGATTTCAAACTCGAATCGTCTAGAGACCTCCTCCTCAGCGCCGTGCTACCCCCTGCCTTCTGTGCATGGAAAACAAATCAGATCTTCCTTAGAGTTTCATACCGTGTATTTGCCTGATTAGATTCTTATTGCTCCAGCCTGGAATCCATGACGCCATTGACTGCCTCACCCGGCTTCTGATTTTTGCTTTGCTCCTCGTGAACTTTTCTCTTATTCAAGAGAAGCGAGAAGGTTCCGGATGTCTTTAAGGTCTCACAGTAATTCATTCCCCAACCGCGAAGAACGACGCTGTTCCTGAGAAGTGGTTGGAGGGCTTGCATGAATGCAAGCCCTCCGGTTAGCTGTTTCGTCTTCCCGAGATCAGCGCATCTGAGCCTTCTTTCGGTTCTGCAGATTGCCCGACCGCACCTGGCACGCGAGAACATCGCAGATAACGCGCGTAGCCAGGAGGCTCGTAATCTCCGCGGCATCGTAGGGCGGCGAGCACT
>CAZPNQ010000018.1:0-44477 GCA_964587955.1 uncultured Nitrospira sp. | reverse complement strand
GCCGGCAGGAGGGCACCCTAGCTTGTCGCCAAGTGCGGTCAGGACGGCAATTTTCTCCTCCACCCCGAACGCAGGCGAGGCCACCACATGGCGAAGCTGGGCTGATTCCTTCATCGCCTGACTGAGGCCTGTAAGTGTCCCCCGCGCGGCTTCGATGGTTGATTGATCGAGGAGCTCGAAGAGGGCTTGAGCGTAACGTCGCGCAACTGTTGTCTTAATCACCGTTCCAGATCCACATGCACTATTTGGACAAACCTAAAGGGTTCGTGCGAGGCACGAAGCAGAGCGCGAAAGTTAGCATTGGGACGTGGGAACTGTCAATACGATACGATCGCGCTTCAGCAATGTCTCGTCACTCTGCCGGGCGTGGCGTACAGTGTATACTGAAGTCAGTCAGCATATGTATGCATTGTCCCCCCTCAGGGTATTCCACCAGCCTGGATCGGTATGAGTGGACGATGGTGTTCGATGCGTAAAAACACAGTCTTATCCAGCCTGGCATGCTGCTTATTCCTGACCCTGACTTATTCGGCTGCGTCCGCATATCGTGAATACTTTACCCCGGAGCAAAAGGCTCAGCTGGAAAAGATTCAGACTGTTTTGATCGACGTCATCGCCATCACAGATAAGGGGGGAGTGGATGTCGATGCCTTAACGTACGTCGCCAGCCAACGTCTGAACGAAATTGGGTACGTAACCGTTCGAGATCCTACGATGCCCTATGATGTTATCCTTCGCGTGAAATGTGAGCAACGTAAGACCTGGGAAGGCACAACGGCAACGGGGGGGGATGCCGACCTTCCCGACTCCCCATCGCGCCTCTGGAAGGGACCTGCCTGTCAACTGACCTATGTGCTCGGTGGAATGAAAATTAAGTGGCAGAAAGAGGTACGTACGGAGTTCGAGGATGCCGTCGTTGCCGCACAGACGGCCCAGGCAGCCGACCCTGGCCGGTATGCTATGGAGAAGTTGCAGGAGGCACTCGGGAAATACGAATTTCCGCTCCTTCTGGCGGCGGAATGGGGCCATGCCGATCGGCTCCTTAAAATGCTCGATTCCCCCCAGACAAGCCAGGCTCGAAAAATCAAAACCATGTCGCTGCTTGGCGAGATGCAGGCGGACGAAGCACTGCCAAAATTGAAGGAAGCGCTTAAAGATCGCGATCTCGCCAGGCAGGCGATTATCTCCATGGGCAATCTCGGCAAAGACGGCATTCCGTTGCTCGTCGACATACTGAATTCCTCGCCCCAGTTGGAAATCCAGGCGGCTGCCGCCAAAGGGTTAGGGCAGATCGGAGGCATCAACGGTGATGCATCTGTGGTACCGCCGCTGCTGGCAAAGCTCCAAGATCCAAAGACCGATTGGGCCGTCCTGACGGAGGTCGCGTGGGCGCTCGGCAAGGTCCCCGACAAACGATCGATCCAACCGCTCTATGACCTCGACAAGAAACTACAAGCCATTCGCGATCCCGATAACGCAACACTCAAGAAGCTCAAGGAAGCGGTATTCTGGGCGATCAAGCAATGCGACACGTGGGATCAGTACAGCTAGCCTATTTGACAATCTGCCGTTCCTCTCCTATCGTGCGGTGCCACTCAAATTCAGCCGAACTTGATACGATGAGAGACTTCTTCTCCTCACTGCTATCCAAAATGATGCGAGCCAGGTGACCGTTAAAGAGCGTTCCACCCACCCACACTTAGGGAGGATTATGATGCGCGTCGTCAACACGTGGGCAAACAGAACCGGCATCATGGGGTTGATACTCGGCAGCTTGATTTTCGCAGGCTGGGATTCGGGCCATGCGTTCGACGAAGAGCAGACTGCATCCGCAGATCGCCAGGGCCTATCCCAAAGCTGGGACAAGAAGTTATCGGGCACCGCGCGGTTTACCGTCTTGAGTGATTTTGACGGCGCAGCGGTGCGGGATAATGAAACCGGACTGGTCTGGGAACGATCTCCGGAGACGAAGACGGCGAATTGGTCTCGTGCACGGTTTGACTGCACGAGCCGGAAGATCGCCGGACGCATGGGGTGGAGACTTCCATCGGTGCACGAATTGGCAAGCCTGGTGGATCCTTCCGTATCGCCGGGACCTACGGTGCCGGCAGGCCATCCCTTCACGAACGTGCAGGCTGCCCATTATTGGTCGGCAACGTCGTTCGCCGGTAAATCGACCCACGCGTGGAACGTCGGCTTCGTCATGGGTATGGTGCACGACATCAAGATAACCGACAGTCATAACGTGTGGTGCGTGCGCGGAGGGAACAACGCGGATGCGTACTGATTGAGGTCATCAACGACAAGACGCGGTGTTTGCCGACCATACGGGATCGTCAGCTGCTCATGACCGGCAACGTGTCCGTGAACGACTGTGATTGGATGTTCGACCATAACAATCCCTACTAGGGGAATGTTACAGACGCGCCTTAGCTAGACTTCTCCGGTAATGAGCCGCCGCTTTCATTCGATTTCCGCACATCTGCATGCTGCACCAGTTTCGCGTGTGATTTTTGGTCGTATCATAAAAGTAGAGGATGCAGGCAGGGTTTCCACACTTCTTGATCAATGAGAAGTCTGTGTGACACAAGAGGTCGCTTGCTCCTTCCGCGATAAGAGCCAGGACATCTCTTGCAGGAGACGCCGCCGAGTGAAACCGTTGCTCAAATCTTATTTTCCTTCGCACTAACTGTGGGTAACCGGGCCGCTGGGACAAGAACTGGTTGATTTCTTTAATGGTCGAATCAGATATACGTTTATCGGCTACGATTCGCTCAGCTAAGCTTCTCAGCGTCGTACGGAAATCCTTCGCTCGTTCCAGCAACAACGCCTTTTCATTGTGACTGAGCTCCGCTCTCGCAGCATCAGCTTGAGATTGAGTCACAAGTCCCTCCTGGACTAGCCAACAGAAGAGATCTTCCGAGTTTTGGAGAACGTCTGCCGGTTCGCCCCTCACAATCATCTGTGTATTGATGAAGTCCAAGCACGGATGGCTTCCCACAAATAGAAATTGCTGCGTTCGTTTTATCATCGGCTTCCCTTCTCGAACTTGATCTATAACCGATCAAAACCCGATTGACAAGTTAGCCCTCGGTTGATATAACCATCTAATACTAATTTAGACGGTTATATTCAATCTGGAGGAGAATCTATGAAAACCGCGATTATCGTGATGTCCGATCCGAAAAATGGTTCGGAGGAGGCGCTGGGACGCGTGTTTAATGCGTTGGCGTTGGCATCAGAGTGTAAACAGAAGGGCGACGAAGTCGCCGTGGTGTTTAACGGGACGGGCACCCGGTGGCCCGTCGAACTGACAAAACTCACGCATCCGGCCCATGCGCTCTATCATTCCGTTCGTGATGTCGTGCAAGGTGTTTCATGTGGTTGCGCTGAAGTGTTTGGAGCAAAAGAAGGAGCTGCATCCTGTGGTGTGCCGCTTAAGAACGATCATGCGCTGGCGGGGACAGCCGGCCTGTTGAGTCTGCGCCGATATGTCGCGGATGGATGGAACACCGTGGTATTCTGAGATTAAGTGAGCGCGAATGTCGGCACGTTCCCAAAGAACGTGCCGATGTGACGGAGGATGAAACGATGGCTATGAGATATTTAGATCTGGCGATGACGGAGTCGGTACGCCGAGCACAGAAACACTATTATGGACACACAGCACACATCGCCGACGCACCGGAACGCGATCCGCTCGGCGAAGCGGAGGCCGAGTTCATCGCAGCAAGAGACAGTTTCTACCTGGGCACCGTCAACGAAAACGGCTGGCCTTATGTCCAGCATCGTGGTGGCCCAAAAGGATTTTTGCACGTCCTCAACCCGACCACACTCGCATTTGCCGACTATCGGGGGAATCGACAACTCTTGAGCACGGGCAATCTGTCGGTCAACAACCGCGTATCGTTGTTTCTTATGGACTATAGGAATCGGGAGCGGCTTAAAATTTTCGGCCACGCCCGCGTCGAAGACGCACGGTCCCAATCGGAACTCGTATCCCAACTGTCGATCTTAGCCTCGCGGGTGAATGTAGAGCGAATCGTAGTCATCGACGTCGTGTCGTTCGACTGGAACTGTTCAAAGTACATCACGCCTCGATACTCGATCGCAGAGGTAGAAGAACTCGCGGGATCGTTGAAGACACGCATAGCCGAACTTGAGAATGAGTTGCAGAGGACGAGAGCAGGATCAGAGTTTGCCTCGTCCTGACGCAAAGATACGTTTTGCGATTGTCGACCGTCCTGCATCAGCATGAAGGACTTGATGACAGTAGATCAAAGTAAACGCTCCCCGTTTCCGCCCTTTACACAGGAGACTGCCGTCCAGAAGGTGCGCACGGCTGAGGATGTATGGAATACGCGTGACCCCGAACGGGTGTCGTTGGCCTACACGGTCGATTGCGCCTGGCGAAACCGTTCAGAATTTCTGTCTGGTCGCGAAGCGATTGTTAGGTTCCTGCGACGCAAATGGGAGGCCGAGCTGGATTATCGTCTTATTAAAGAACTATGGACATTCCACGGAAGACGCATCGCCGTCCGTTTTGCCTATGAATGGCACGATGACTCCGGAAACTGGTTCCGATCTTATGGCAATGAGAACTGGGAGTTTGACGATAGAGGCCTCATGTGCCGGCGCGTCGCCAGCATCAACGACCTGCCCATCAAAGAATCTGAACGAAAGTACCACTGGCCGCTCGGTGGACGCCCAAATGATTACGCTTCCCTGTCCGACCTCGGCCTGTAGATCGCGCGGACGTGTGGATACTGAAGCAGTAATTAGCGCGAGTGACCCAACTTGCCTATGCCAGGCACGGTTGAAGATCCAGCCCAACTTCGCTCTTGTTCTTGAATAAGTGTTGGCTTTGTCATTAGACTTGTTCTTCCCTGGAGCAGTGAGTCATACGATGATCTGGGACAATAGGGAGTCCGCGGCAGACTTCAGAGTGGGGCGCATCGGACGAGGGGATGTTCAAATAGCGTGCGGGAGGAGACGTGAGTTACATCTTCGAATGGGACCCGGTGAAAGCAGCAGCGAATGTCCGCAAACACGGTGTGACCTTTGATGAAGCCTCAACGATCTTTGGTGATCCGCTTAACCTCTTGATGGCAGACCCCGATCACTCACAGAATGAGAACCGGTTTGTACTGCTCGGCATGTCCAACCGTAGGAAGCTCCTTGTGGTGTCGTTTGCTGAGCGACCACCCCGGACCCGTCTGATTTCCGCACGACGGGCCACTCGGTACGAACGGAGGCGTTATGAAGAAGACCAGTAGGCGAAAACGGCGGACGGGCGACCGTGAGACGATGCGCTCGGAGTATGACTTTTCCCAAGCGGTGCGTGGGGTCACGGCCGCGCGGTATGCGCAGGGGGCGAATGTCGTGGTGATTGACCCGGACATTCTGGATGTGTTTCCAAACAGCGTGTCGGTGAACGAGGCACTTCGGGCTCTCGCACCGGTTCTTCGACAAAAGCGACCATCAGTGACGCGACGACGAAGCGCCTGACATGGCGTTGCTTCCCACAGAGCTACAGAGCTTCGACCTGTGCTGTAGGCTCACGCCTTTATGGCGGCCCGACATTGACGTACGTTGATCATAAGTTCTGCATTAGTGGCATTAAGGTAGGCGCTAATAAATCGCCGAATTCCTGAGAGGTTATCATTAATGAAAATGTTACGCTTGTTCCAACCGACCAAATATTTCGCGATATTACTTCAAGGAACAAAAAATTAATTCTCGATCTTGCGCAGGCACGAAAGTCTGGCCAGTGTCATCACTAGACAGATATCTCGGAAATGAATAGCGGACGCAATCACTTACAACAGCATTGAATTACTAGGAGGTTCGGCTGAATCGAAACGCAAGCCGCTCGACCCTTCGCCTCGTCCTGGTTGCTTCCGTCGCCCAACCCACAAATAAGTCGATCCGTCGATCCAGCGGGCATATTGGTACGTACGCGTGACCCGGACCCCTTCGCGGGGAACTTCTTCATCTTGCAGCAGCAGTTCACGCCCCGGTTCGAGAATACGCCCGAGCGGCTCCAGAAGCCGGCCCAGTTCTCCGGCTTCTATCTCCGGAATGACCCCGCGCTTGAGCCGAATGGAAGCGCCTGCCGCCACGGGAAGCAGTGGAATCCAATATTCCGGCACCGTCGTGCCCAACCGATAAATCAGCGTATCGCTCTCCCTCTCTCCAACGGAAGAAGCTGTGCCCTCCTGTTTCTTCCGCTGCCGAGCTTCTTGATACGCTTCATATCGGTCGAGGGGTCGTCCTGCTTCACTTTCGACGATTCGCTCGACAGCCCACGCAACATTGGCCATCTCGTCTCTTAGAAACAACACCTCTTCACAAGGCTGGCTGTGCAAGCTCGGGCCCAACACCGGAGGCAGGAAGAACAGACGTTGAGCATCTTGAGTAAGGGCAAACATGCGCCATGGCGATGCCGGTCCCTCCACCTGGCTTGTGTGAGGAATAAGGATGCGTTCCCCGAATGTATTCGTGACGACAAGCGCTCGAACCTGGCAGAGCGATCCGACGGGCAATTCAATCGGAACTGCGTACCAATCGTTACTGTATTCGAGCGCGAACTTCACCAAGAGCAGCCTGGCCAAGTCATGAGGAGCCGCCGCGATCTGTGCCAAATTGACGGCGCCGTCTTCGAACTCCCAAAACCGGGAGGATGGCATGCCACGAAACGTCACCGGTGCGGGAAGGAAGGCGCGAGATATGGACGTTCGCGACTCATCGGCCCCCAAAGTTTTGCCCGGGCGGACGACGAATGAAAACCAGTCGAGTGCGCCTTCAAAGTATTCCGGCGCCTCGAGTAGGACCTCTCCCTCCCCGGTTTTGCCGGAGACGGCAAACTCATATTCCATCCTTTCAGGAATCCATGCCGTCGGGACCGCGGAGTGGGGAAATATAGAATCGTACCAAGTAAGCCATGCGGCAATAACCTGGATGGCCTTCTGCCGGTCATGACCCGTGATTTGGTTGAATGGGGAGACCTGGAAGAACTCTTCGAGAGCATTGCGCGTATGAAGTGAGGTGAGCCGCGTACGGAGTCGCACTCCGTCCAGGGCACGCCCCCCTACCACCTCGAGGAACTGCAAGCTTTCACTGTCCAGACGACGGCGTTGCTTGGCGGATGGTCTGGCGAGCACGTATTCGCTGCTTAGCCAGACGGAACGCGAGATGCCCGCTCCGCCGGCATCGAGCAATCGAAGCAAGTGCTGTCCCGTGTTGACGGATTGCCTCCAGTTGCGCGCTCCCTCAGCCACGACCGATTCGCTTTCCACCAGCGTCTCAAGCGGAACCACGGAAGCCTGATACGGTCCCGCCGGCTGGGTTCCGGACGGAGCGCCGGGACGATACCGAGTCACCAAGGATGTGTCCGCCACGATATGCGCGGAGGCCGCCGAACCGGCATCTTCCCCTTTGAATTCTCCGAATTGCCACTGCCGGGCCAGCATCCAGAGTGGATCGTGAATGCGTGCTTGTAAGCCATCCTGCAAATCAGGATTGGTTGTCGTGAGTTCGATGCGAATCTGTGAAGCCATCCCTACTCTCCGGTCGAACGGTCAATGACGCTGGAAAGATCGATGGCAGCCCCATCGAAGAGCAGCGCCGGCATCGTGAGATCGGCGGCGGCCGTTCCGCCGGGATCCGATGATCGCTTTCCCGCATAGTCCCATGTCGCTGTCCCGTCCCATAGCGTGAATGCCATGCCGTCCACTGCCCGCCCTTCCAATCCCACCAAAGCAGCCGGGACCTCCAAACGCACCCATCGGCCCGCTGGAGGATGCAGTCCCATGAATTGACGGCTCACCGTGCCGTCGCTTCCCCACGGGATCAAATTTTCTCCCCAATAGGCACGATGTTCCCATGTGCCGTCGTGCCACTGCAGCATGATCTGGCGCGGCAAGCGCTGCGGATCGAGGTACACATGGGCGAACAATCGGTCACCCACGCTGACGAACAACGGAAACTTCGCACCATGGAAGAAGTGTTGATGAAGGCCTGACACGAAAGCCGACTGATGGGCTTTCCTCCCGGAGAGAGGCTCAGGGTGGGCACGAATCCATGTCCAACCTTCCCTGTCTCCAAGTGGGCTGGCGCCGGCCGGCAGCTCGTCGTCAACCCAAATTGTTTCTCCACGACTCTCCGGTGCGACCGCTCGTAAGCGCATCAGATCGGTCGTCTCCTGCGCGATGGCTTCGAGACTGTTCAGATCCCACATCTCTCGCTGGTCGGCGGAAACGGCAAGAAGCAGTGCCTGCGGGGGAGCGCTGCTCGGACCGTCGTAGTGAAACGTAACCCCGGTCGTCTCCCGTGAGCTTGGAACGACCTCCACCCATTCATCGATGAGCAATCCTGTTAATGGCTGATCGAAGCGAATACCTTGGCCGGACGGAACCTGTGCCACGAGCGACAGGCGACCCCGAGGAATGGATCGATTGGGGCCGCTTGGCAATGCCACCCATCGATCCTGCCCTGCAAAGGGCAGTTGGCCGACCTGAAGATTGAGGTGCCCCTGTTCCCCCAGCGTTTCGGCATACAACATCGTCGTCTCGAGGCGCATCGCACCCTGGCGAACATGGGCCACGCGTTGGAGCCACGTGGCGGCTGCCAGCGGATCGTTCCCTTGCAAGGAAAGACTTGCGCCGAACGCTTCGGTCAATTGCGCGGCATTGGCGGGAGTGATGTGAGCGAGCGCGAGGAAGTCCGATCCGAACACAATCTTCAATCGAGCAAGATCATGATCCCGCTGCTCTTCAGGCTGCGCCTGAGCGCGGTCGAACGCACGATCGGCGTCGGTCAGACGGGACACACGTCCGTGCATTTCTGTCGCCACGGAACGCACCTGCGCGAGCAAGAGCGACTGCGCGTCCGAGCCCGAGCCCACCGCATCCAACGGAACGGCTCCCGGAACACCGAATGCTGCGCTACGCATCAGCCCTGTGCGGAGTGCTTCCAGATCGACCGCGGCGCCGGAGCCATCACCGGCCGGAAGCATCTGCTGAAGGTGTTGCGTCGCATCGGTGAACGATTGCACAGCCCGATCCGCTCGGCGTTTCAATTCTCCGCTCTGCACCGCTGAAACAGCCGGAGATTCCGGAAGAGAGAGATCTCGTCCATCGAGCGATCGCGCATCGGCAAACAATCGACGCACGGTGCGGATCCTTTCGAGAAACTCTCCCACGCTGACGACATCATTCGGCCAATCAGGATCACGCTCGAAATGCAGCCGAATCAGCACCTGCCCGGAGATGGCGGCTGGTCGCGTACGGAGCATGTGATTCGCCCAGCGTTGCTCCAATTCCGACCGTTGCGCGTGCGCCTGCCCCTCTGCCATGAACACCGCGTCGAGCGGCGAAAGTTTCAATGCCGCGAGATCGGCTTCGAGCGTGTGAACGACGCCGGAGGTCGCGGGATCGACGTAATCGATTCGACAGCGGACCTTGGCGGGATTCGGCAGAAGCGTGGCGGCCCATGCGTTGAGTGTCGGCTCTGCAACGGCGCGCACCTGCTCAGGCCCGGTCGGCCACGTCGAGACCGTTTCAACGGATGCCGCGGGAAGCAACACGCAGAGACGATGTGTCAAGCCGATGCCGCTTCGTGGGGTGTGGATGACGTCCAGCTCGGGAGGTGGCAGCTCACCCGTAGCGATGGCGTCCAGCGTAGCACCGGACCGAAGCGGATTTCCTTGAACGAGTTGGTACACGCTTTCCGACACCACCGTGTCGCCCACGGCATCGACAAGGTCATCCAGGTTTGTCAGCTGTTCGATCAATGCATTGAAGTCGGTGCTGCCGGGATTCGGGAAGCCGAGGGTCGAATTGCCGAATGGAATGGTCGTGACATCCCAGCGCGCCTGACCCGAGGAACTCGCCTGACTGTCCTTCCATCGGCGATGCACATCCAGACCGTCCACCACATTGTTGGCGGGCAAGGACTCAAGGGCTTGGGTCCACCGTTGAGCCAGCAGTGTCGCCAATTCATTTCGCGCCGCCGCCAGACCGGCTTCGGCCCTGCCGGCTTGGCCCCCTTCCTTGTCGATCGCCTGCCGTTCCAATTGAGCAGCGAGTTCCTCGTGGTGCGCGATCGCGCGTTCAGCAGCGGGAATCGATTCGAGAACTGCGGCGTCAAGCAGTCTCGCCGTCGCTTGTTGCGCATGTGCGCCAGCTGTGGCACGGGCGTTCGCCACGGCACGGGCCGCGGCAGCCTGAGTGGTCGCGGTGGAACGGTTGTGAGCGAGTTCTTCAAGACGATTGGCCCATTGGTCCGCGTCCCGTGGTTCGAGTAATTCAACGGTCAGGCGGCCGCCCACTACATCACCCACGCGACCCTCCGGTTTCGCATTTTCGTGCTGGGTCAAGGTCTGAGTGATCTGTCCGACGAGTGCCTCGGCATTTTGGACCTGCCGCGCGGTTACTGCGATGGTATCGAGCTCGATGCGATAGATCTGCAGCAGCCCTTCCCGCTCGGACTTGAGAGACCTCACATCCTTCGCGCTTTGAGCCGCCTGATCCCGCTTCATCCGCAAGACCGCAACCTCCTGGGCAAGCCGTTCGGCTAGGGCGACGTTCCGGCGCGCACCGGCAAGCCGGTCATCCTCTTTCAGACTCGCCAACGCCCGGAATCGGTGGATGAAGCGATCAAGCTCATTTTCATGGAGCCCTCGCTCGAAGCGATACCCGAGCAACGAGGCCAGCGACTGCCCTTGGCGGACGCCGTCAAGCATCCATTTGGCTCGATGCACACGATCCGACGAGAGATTGATTGCAAAGGGGCTGTCCTTTTCATCACCGGTCTGTTTGTGCGACAGATAGCCGCTTCGCAAGATGGCAGCTGTCGCCGCGTGGGCAAGTGAGGGTGTATGGACATGGCCTTGGTTGCCGTTCGCCAAAAAGAGAGGCCCCTCTACCCCTTCAGGAAGCGACGAAAGTGCTTCTAGAGGAGCCGTAGCGTGCCGCACGTCCTCCACCCAGCCATAGGCTCCGATGCGAATTCCTGTTGGATGAGATGTTCGAAGGGCAGCCAGACGTCTGGTGGCTAATGAGGTCCCCCACGCATCGAGCCGCAGGGTTGTGAGGTCGATCGCTTCGGCGAGCAACGACTGTCGCGCAGTGTCCGGTAAGCTCAACAGAAAATTTACATCCGGATTGGGACGAGCGGCCAGGGCTTGTTTCAACAGCAGATCTCGAAACGACGCCGCGATAAGCGGCAACGGGACCGGCGGAGTCCGGTTCGCATCCGAGAATTCTCGCTGAGTATACGCAGCCGAGGTCGCTTGCTGAGCCAACAGCGCTACCGGGTTGTCTTCCGTCAGCGTGCTGAGAGCGCGGGGGATGAGCCTGCGGCGTATCTGACGCTGCGCGAGCCACCAACTTGCCAGTCCTAGCTCAGGACCATTGGTCTCGCTGGAGGTCCAGCGGTCGAACGCGGCCACGGGCAAGATCCCATACGGTTGAGTGTCGATCCGCAAGACCGGGAAAGGGCCGCGTGCCCGCATAAAGTTCATAAAGTGCTCGCGGAGCATATCCTGACTGATGGAAGCGGACAGTTGCCGCAACATGGCGCTGTCACAGACCGATAACATCGCCGCGTTCATGGCCTCTGCGTGACGCTGATCCGTACCATCTGCTCCACGAACGTGCGCAAAGACGGCAGGAGACAGCCCTAAGGCTTTTGCCGTCAGCTGCCCGTCGGATCCGGCTTGGACCAGCGATGCCCCCCGTTCAATCGCAAACGTTACGTCGGCATCCCGACCGGAACGATATCCCGATGAGCTTTCAGCCGTGTTGTTGGTCGGCGTGTTCTGTCCGATGAACGCGAGGCCGCCGGTATAATGATGCGCATCGAAAAGATCCGCGAGGCGCGCAGCGGTGGCCGGAGCATCCAGCGAAGCCTTGATTCCAAGGACGACCACACGTTCAAAACCGGCCTTGGCCTGTTCATCGGTGAGGGAAATTCGAATGCCCATACCGGCCGATTCAGCCGTTGCAAAATCGACCATCCAACGCATGCCTTCATCGATCGGCAGATCGCCGTTGTCGGGCAGAACACCGGTTTCTTGTGGAGCGGGACCGACCGCCAACCGATCGGGAATCTGGTTGCCCCACGCCGTAATTTCAGCCCGTTCGCCGCGATAGGCGAGCACGATCCACCGGTCCGGCAGGACTCGCGTATGGGGAGCACGGGTCCACACATCGGCGCGCCGTCCAGGAGACGCCGATTGACGAGGGTCCAACGATGTGGCGATCCACGCCGCGCGTGGGGAACCGAATCGGTCCGCAAGTTGCCGCCAAGCCAGCCGGTTTACCTCTGCCGCATCTTGCCCTTGGAGAATGTTCGTGATCCGCTTCCAATACTCCCGTCCCCACTGCTCTTCCTCCACGGTCAACTCCGGCTCATGCGTATCGACGTGGAGGTCATCGGGATAGACACGCACCAAGAGTTCGGTGCCGGCTTCACCGCTTCCCGTCATGAATCTGGTTTCCAAGCGGACGGGCAGCAACAAGAGTGGTTGTGAGGTGGCCACTCTCCCACTCAAGCGGTCCGTTCCAAGGAGTCGCGCGGTGGCGGCATCGCGAGCGGTTCGATGGTCGGTAAGCCCGGCCGAGACGGCGGCAACACGGCTCTTCGCTTGCTCCACCGCTTGCTGCGCCACAGGAATTTGTTGCTGCAACTGCGCCAGCTCGCGCTCCCACTGTGCCCGATCACTCGTCAGCTTGGTCACGAGCCGCTGGGCTGCTTGGGCATGTATGACGGCACGGTTATGTATCCGCTGAAGTCCCTGAAGCCGTGTCCTCCAGGCTCGCAGCACCGCGGGACGGACACGATCCGGAATTTCAGCTCCCTCACCGATCGGCTTCACGCAAGTGGTCCTTTATCATTTTAAAGAGGGCCCTCTTCAAAGGCCGCTGTGATGTTGGCTTCGGCTTCGGCCAATTCGCGTTGTGCCGCTTCGAGTCTTGTTTGGGCATCGGGAAGTCTCATCGTCGCGTCCGCAATGCGATTCATGAGATCATCGTGTCGGGCAATGAGACCGCGCAACTGTTCCTCGGCGTCTTCCTGTTCCAGACGCGCCTGCACGTGCGCATCCTCTAACTCAAACACCCGTACCGAAAGTTCGGCAGCCAACCGCTCCACCGTCTTACGATCGAGCGGGTCTCGGTCGATCTCCGCATTCACGTCGGCGATACTCGTGGTCCGCTGTTGCAGCGTGTTTTGACGCGCCTGGACTTCGGCAATCGCAGTCTGCGTGGCGACGACTCCCGCTTGTGCCTCGCTCACCTGACGCTCGGCCGCCTGCATGACCGCGCGTGCCTGCGCCACAGCAGCCTGGCCGGCGCCCAATCTTGTACGAGTAGCCGCCGTCTGCGCTCGAGCCTGCTCTCGTTGTCGCCTGAGAGCGGCAAGCAGTCGTCGCCACTCCACCGGTGAGCTCCCCGGTTCAGGCTCGGAGGCATCGCGAATTTGCTGATCCAGATCAGCCACCCGGCTGTCCGCATCGTTGACCGCCTCCTGTAAGGGAGAAACTTCCGCTTGTCTCTGTGCCAGCAGTGCGAGCGCCACGGTCACCTGTGCCTGCGCGGCGGTCACGGCTTGCTGCTGAGTGCTCAACCTGGTGGCCAAGGCGGCCTGCTCTGCAATCGCCGCCTGTAATTCGGCCTGAAGTCTTCGTCGCTCTTCTTCCAAGTAGGGCATGGTGCGTTCTTCCGCAGTGCGCTAGGCCCGTAACCACGTTCTGGCGTGAATGGCCACGCGGAAGGGTGGCTGCCGCGTGATCGATGCCATATGCGCCGAGTTCTTCCCCCAGAGGACGTTGTCGCGTACGACGTTTTTCAACAGTCCGTCGATGGGGACATAAACAAGTTGCTTGAATGCCTCTTCACTTGAAGCCAGGTTGCCCCATGAGAGATCGGACCAATGGTTCGGTGTACCGCCGAACGTTCTTGCCACATCCAATCCAAATCGCGGTTCCGTCGGCTGTTCCTGGAGCACGAAAAACCAGCCGGGGTGACCGCTATTATTGTCCGCGCCACGGACGATGGCCTTAGTCAAGGCAAACCCCAGCATGGTGATATCCGGGGCTTGTGTGGCTCGAAACATGGGATAGAGCTCGGTGGTGCCCAATTCACGGCGGGTACCATCGGCTGACCAGATCCCCTCCACGGCGTAGACCATGGCACGAGGGTAGCGGCGGAGCAAATCTCCGCGGATCAAGAGAACCAGCTGACCTTCGCTTGATCCCTGCACCCCGTGACTGCCCAGTCGGCTTTCGTCACTCCATGTCGCAATTGAAGTGATATCTCGGCGGGCCTCGCGCTCTTGCTCGCTGGTCTCTGACAGATCACCCTGAGCATCCCAAAACT
Source organism: uncultured Nitrospira sp. (assembly GCA_964587955.1). GTDB lineage: Bacteria > Nitrospirota > Nitrospiria > Nitrospirales > Nitrospiraceae > Nitrospira_D. The sequence goes on along the minus strand of CAZPNQ010000018.1, from coordinate 30,096 downwards.
GGCGAAAGTACGTGCCGCGCTGATCGGTTGGGAACCCCCGCCAGAGCAGCTCACGGCTCATTTCATGGTTGAGGCCGACCATATAGGCTTCGATGAATGCGGGATTCGTTTGCAACAACGCGATACTGTTGGCGGGGACCTGATTCATGCCGGGCAGCAGCATATCGGGGAATGCATCCCGCATTGGCTCATACATGGGTTGGGGAAATGTCGGGGCAAAGAGGACGAAGTCGATGCTTTCCGCAGAGGGCACCGTTTCACGCACTGCCGTGAGCACGGTGGCCTTGGGATCGAGTTGCGCCAAGATGTTTGCTTTCAGTCCTGCCCAGTCGGCCGCCAACTGAACGCGTCGATGCGTCTCGCTCAGCGTCGCAGCGGCAAGCAGACGGGACGTGTCCGCCTCGCGTCTGCTGAGTGGAGCAGGAATCCGGTCGCTCAGACGTGCGGCATCGATGTGGCCGAGCCGGGCGGCCAGCGGCCCGCGAGGCCGATTGAACCGGCGAAAGGTACCCGAGAGCGCGGCATGTCCGATCAGACGCCGGGGATCGGACGGTAAACCTTCCGTCGGAGCCAAATCCTTGAGGACGCCGAGCGAAGGGCCGGCGAACTGGAGTAATCTCGCGGGATTGAGAGAGGCCAGATGTTTTTTCACCAGCGAACCGCCGACCGTTTCGGCCAATTGGGCGCGTTTCAACCGCAGATTGTCCTGCTTCTTTTTTTCGAGCTGATCCCATGCCGATGCCATGAGCTGTTCCTGATCCTGCTGCACGACATGGGTCCCCAGACCGGCCGCGACACGATATCGCGGGTCCGAATTCAGTTCGCGGAACCAATCCGGCGGCTGATCTGCCGCGGGAACCGTTTCTTGCTTCGCATACCACTGGCCGTAGAGCGGCGGACCCAAGACGGCCGGTGAACCGTTCAAATTCAGGGACGCCGGAATATTGAGAATCGTCCGGAGGGAGTTTTGAAAGGCGGTGCGTGTCGCTTCCGGCCAGTCTCGCGGATTCGTTTCGGGTGTCCGAAGCGCTCCTTCGAGATCGAGCACCGTGCCGTCGGACCCTCTCTGCTTGGAGGGCATCCCCCAGCCCGGTGTGCTGATATCCAACTGGCGCAATCCAATGGTCTCGGGCAGCGGCTTCGCCTCGATACGCCGGGCAAGCGATTCAAAATCGCCTTCAATCCCCGTGCGGAATTCCCAGTGGAAATAAACCGGCAGTTTGATAGAAGCAGTGGCGCCTGTTTCTGAACTGACAGACCACGCCGGCCTCATGGCCTGTTCCTCTGCGGACGTGACGGTCTCGCCAAGACCGGTTTTCAATCCGACCTCGAAGGTCGGCACCAGGCACGCATAGTACGCCGTGTTGGGATCGAGACGGCGTGGGCTGAGCAGTCGTGAAAGAGTCCGCTCGGGGTGTTGCTTCAAAATTTGTTTCAAGGCCGGATGCGGCGACGGATCGGGAGGGGCTTGGTCACTCGAGACGATTTGCGCGTGTGCCCAGGCCCAAGATTCCTCGAGATTGGGTAACTCCGCTCGTTTGCATTCCAGTACCGGGAGTGGCGTGCGGGCATCGGTCGCGAGTGTCGCTCCGTCCCTTTTGACGACAATCAAGCATAGCCACGGACGGAGCTGTCGCTTGCTGTCCGCGTTCGCGGGAGTGAAGAGCCAGGGAAAATCAGGACGATCGAATTCTACACTCGGGAAATAATTCGGCTCAAAATCGGTCATGAAACGAGGCGGCTCCAGCCGAATCACCTCTCGAGCATCCATGCCGGTCACATCGCCGGGCCCATAGAGCTGTGCGTCGATATCGATGGGCTGGCCGTCGTTCACACGCAGACGGATGGGGTACACAAGGCGTCCGGCGTTCGTCGAAGGCGCTCCAACATTTGACAAGTCCGCGAGAAGTCCCTGTCTCAACCAAGAAAAGAAGCGATATGTGGCTTGCGGCAGATCGGGCATTGAGTCTCTGTCTTTCCTGTTACGCCACCTCTTCCGCGGCGCGATAGCGGGCCCGGCCATGGCGTCTGAAGGCGGCTTGGCCCGCTGCACCGAAGCCCGCCGCCCGTGTCAACACTGACGCAGACAGTGTGTAGCCGAGCCGGGGCGGCTCGGGTGGCCGCGTCGGATCGATGATGAGGGTTTCATACCGTAACGGGCCCGTGAGCGCCGGATCTTCGTCAAAGGCCACTGTGTCGGGCGTGAACGTCAACCCGGCATCGTGCGTCTCAAAGGCGGGCCGCGCCAGCAACTCGTCGTCCCGTAACTCCTCAAATTGCGCCAAGGCAAACGGCTCCTGTACCGATGTGGTGGGTACCGGTTGAGAGGTTGCGCTACGGTTGGTGGCCGTAACGGTCACCGTGGTCGGCCCGCCGCGAAGCGGCGAGGTGCCGAGTTTGGTGATACGGCGCTTGAGCGGGACCACTCGCTCGCGCACGGTCAGCTCCGCCAACGGATGCACTCGTAGGGTTTGCGATGCAGGCGCTGTCTCACGCAGGGTGACGATCGCGGGTTCGGTGCGCGGAAGTGCCGCGCTCCAGTTGCGACGGTCCCGAAGCGCTTCGGTCACTAAGGCCAGCACATCGACAGCGGCGGGCAACGGCGGTGCGGTCCGGGAGCCGAACTGCCGCTCAAAGTGCACGGACACTTTGAAGAACAAAATCTTGATGGTGGCCTTGCCCTCCACGTGCCAGGGCGTGGGGCCGGCGAGCATCCCGCTGAATGAGATTCCCATCAGCAAGCGACCCCGGTATCGCAAGGCGATGGCCGCAGCCACGTCGACCTGAAACGACAATGGGGTGAGTTGCACGAGGGCGTCGAAGCTCAGCATGCCGTCGAAGCTGAAGCCCCCGCCCGCCGCATGCAGATCCACGCGCGCTCCGAACTGTACGGTGTTGGAGGTGAGCGCGAGATAGGCCTGGCAGCGCAGCTGCAAGTTATCGCCATCGGCCAAGGTCAGTGCAAGGCGGCTGAGTGCCGGCAGGCCCGCTGGGGCCGGAAATCGCGGGTGCAATCCCCCGATGGCCAATATCAGGTTTGGCCGGCTTCCCCAGCGGGCGCGCAGGGCCATGTCGCCGGTCAGCGTGAAGTCCAGGATGCGCGAGTCATAGAGCGTGGCGTCGAGGGCCACGGTGCCTTCATTGAAATCGAGCACGCCTAAGGCGTCCATGCGGATCTGGACCAGCGGATGACTCTGGTTGGGCAATAGGACTTGCAGCCGGCCCAAGACGATGAGGCGCACCGGTGTCGGCAGTTCGAGCAGCACCGCCAGATCGAGCGTCAATAGCGTGGGGGTGCCCCAGCGCAGTTGGACCATCGGCCCCAGCACATGCCGGCCCGAGGCGGGAGGGAACACAGCTCGCAGGTCGCTCATGAGTTGCGGCGCGTTCCGCACCGGATCTCGGGGAAACAGCAGAGAATCCAGAGTACCGGTCTTGAGCCCCTGGCGCAGGGTTTCGGTGCGCACAGTGCGGTTGAGGCCCAGCAGTCCTCCGATACCGGTCAGGGTAAAGCCAAAACCCAGAGGAATCGGTGTGAAGCCCTCGGCGGTGATGAGCAGCACGAGGGAGTAGCCTTTGTTTCCATCAGGGAGTCTGGTGCTCAACAATCCGATCGCTTTCACGGCGATGCGTTCGCCCAATTCGAGCTGCACGATCCCGCCGTACTCTCCCTTCGCCGGGTCGAAGAACAGGAACCCGCCCCCGGCTACGCCCGGCCCATCGATCGCCAGTCCCAATCCCCTCGGTGGTTTGAAGCCCAGGTGTAAGTCGAAGGGGCCGACGTTTCCCGGTGTAAATCTGGTTTCCAGAGCAAGCCCGACTCCCTCAACGACAAACGTCATGGGACCAAGCCGGCCGGTTATACTTGCGCCGACCGCCAGCGCCAGATCCGCGGATCGGTCTGCAGGGACAAGCAGCTGAAATGAGACCGAGTCGACCGTGATGGGACCGAGACGGAGGTTGGTCTTCAACATCGTTTCGAAGCCGCCACTTCCGAAAAAGCGGATGCCATGACGCCGCGACCATTCCATGCCGAATGGAAATTCGATGCGCCGTTCGCTGCTCCCGAGTATTGAATTGAGAAATGAGTCTCCTTCACCGGCGGCGAGTACCAGGGCAAATTGTTTCAGCTGGGCGCTCAAGGCGATGTCCAGTTCGCCCTCGACGGTCTTGGCACCGAAATCGACCGACGCTCCCTTGAATTCCAGCCGGGTGGCATTGAGCGCCCCCAAGATGACCGTGGCGTCATGTGGGCTGTACTCAAAACCAGCGCCGATGCCGGCGGCAGGCGGCGTGGCGCCGGGCTGAAAGGGATACTTGATCGATGCCTCATCGGGACGAAGGAGAATTCCCAATGTCGTGGCGATGTTGGTGCCCGCACGAACCTGAAACGTCACTTCCTCGGAAGCCTTTAGCGTGAGTGGAAAGTCAGCCGGGATCTGCGGCTCGATCACGAGTCCGGGCAGTCGTTCGCCGCTACCCGGTAGCGCGCGGAGTACAATCGCAATCTCATGTGTTTTGCCGCCGATCGCGAGGTAGTAGAACGGCGCGATCAATGATGCGGACGTGACCGGTGTGGGCGCGCTCCCGATTCCGATATAGGCCCGCACGAGACGATCGGCCGGGCGTTCGACTCGAACATGAAAGTGCAGCGCCGTCAACAACTCGGCGACATGATTTATCAGGCGATCCGTGTTCAGGCTTTTGGTGCCCCAACCATAAACCCGCGCAGGCAACTGATCCGGCTCGGTAATGATCTTTGGAATCTCGGCCCATTTGAACTTCGTCCGGATGAACGACGAGCGTCCCACGCTCGCCGGTACGGATTCCGTTTCGATGACGTTGAGCATCTGCAAGATGCGATAGGTCCGCGGCACGGCGGCGGCGAGATATTCGGTGAGCAACAGCTCGAATAATCGCTCCCCTATCTCGTCAAGAAATGCGCCGGCATCGACACCCGGCGGGGCTACCGAGATTGCGCGAATGGCTTGGTACGCATTCTTGACAGAAGCAAGAAGATCGACAATTTGTTCGGGAGTTGGCGAATCGGATAGCCGATCGAGCTTCGCGGTCGCATCATCGATCGCGGTCGCCAATGCGGCATAGCTGGGCGGCAGATCCGTGGGACTCCAACCCAGCTGATACATCAGGGCGCGAAAACGCTCTTTGTCCAAGACAGCATCGCTTAACGGGCGCAACGCGAGCGTGAGATGGCGTCCGAGGGTGGCAAGCGTGCTGGAATGTTCGCTCATGATGCCTGGCCTTGCGTCGATGCGTTCACCCGCAGCCCAACTCCCGGTTATGACTGCGGATAAACAAACCCGTATTCCTGGTCGATTTCGAAATGAACGAACGGATTTACAAAATCGACGATCACATAGCGGCACACCGGACAGAAAAAAGCATGCTCCTCATAGTGAGCGCGCATCATGCATTTCCCGGCTGGACGCATGATTCCGCAGGTATCCTTGCCTCCGCCCTCATAAAGGCCGACGATAAACGGAGTAAAGAAGAATTTGCCTCGAAAATTCACCTCGATATTCGTCAAATCGGGTAGCTGCAAGAATGCTCCCGTAGCATCCGTGCAGGGGACCGGCGTGAGCGGTCGATTCTGGGCGGTAATCGCTTGCTTGATATTGAGCGGCACCATCTCGGCGAAGGGATAGTTCACCGGATCACGTACCGATTCCGGCGCAGGTGTCGGAAGGTAGACGATACTGCCCTCCTTGAAGCGCTCCAGCTGTGCCAACGTCACCGCTCCGGCGTTTACCGGCTTGACGACAATGCGGTCTCGCGGCGGCGGATCCGTCACGCCAAACTCGAACTTTTTGATCTCGACGACTTCAAGCAGCTGCGCGAGGCTGAGGGAGTCCGGTTTTTTCTGGATCGGCTCATTCCATTTCCGCACACGCAACAGCACTTTGTCGCCTTTGACGAATTGCAGTCCGTGGCCGAGACGGAGCGGTATCTCGAACTGACCGGAGCGTTCGGTAATCGGCGGTTTGGTCGCATCCGTCTTGTTCGGCAGGATCACCGCCGCCTTGCTGATCCGGTGCCAGTTCCATTTAATCTCATCGCCGGAGAATTTCCCGACCGGATTCTGCGCGTTTTTTTCCGTCTGTAGATTAGCTGATCCGAGCGGCTCGTCCTGCAAATCAAACCGCCGATTAAATTCCGTATATTCATCGCCGAGGCCAAAGTTGTGCGCAAGTTCATGAGCGAGAGTACGGCAGGATTCGGGCGGCGCCTCTTGCGGCAGATCAAACGCGCCAAGCTTGAAGGAGTTGCGGCCGGGAATGGCAATCACCGGCAGGTCAATGTTGCCGGAACCGAGGCTCATGGCGATCATAGAATTTGCCCGGCCTCCAGGAACCGCAGAGAGGTAGACGACTAAACTGGTGTTGTCGAACTTGAAACTGGGATCGGTCTTGGACCAGAGCAATCCGAGGGGCTTGTCGTCATCGAGCTTCGTGCGATCGGCAGCAACCAGAAACGGGAAAAATCCGTCGGCCAGGCTGAAAGAATTGCGCACACCGAGAGAGAAATTGTCACCCGCTCGCTCAGCCGCAGGAGGATCGCCGTAGGTCATGCCCGGAAAACTATCGATCTCGTCGATGAAGCTGCGGCTGCCCATGGCTTTCCATTGCGCGATCAGTTCGTTGTAAAGCTCCGCCTCTGCTGCAACCGAAGGCGTGACGATCCGTGCCCACTCTGACTGTGCGTCCGGGTGAAGGACCTGCGGATCGACTAACTGCTTCCACTCGTCCCGTAAATTGTGTTCGGATTTCGCGCTGTCTCCCGGCATCGGCAGACCGGCAACGTAGAGCAGATTCTCGACGGTCCACAAAGACGCGTCGTTTGGTTTTCGGGCAACCGGGAGAGTCCGCGCGAACACCTTGCCATCGACGGTGAACGTAAAGACCTCGCTCTGCACGGAGATGCCGGTCGCCGAAGCCGGGATGAAGGTGCGCCAAAAATTCATCGACGTGGCGAGATAGTTGTACGGTGACGTGAAATGACTCGATTTCAGGTGTTGGACAAAACTATTGGTGATGTTCTCGAACGAGGTTTTGTCGTCCTTCGTAAACCCATCACCCAAAAACAGGATGTTCGGCACATTCTCCGGCCGCTGAATTCCCGGCCAGCCACCACCTGGAATGATCTCGGCCTTGGGGGGATTGGTTTCAGCAGACCAGGCCTTCTCGATATGCATGGTCGCCTTCGCCGGCAGATTGCCCCACGCTGCAGGAGCTTTGGCTCGAATTGTGATGTCATCACCCGGTTTATTTCCCGAGGCGATAATCAGAGAACCGGCAAAAGAGCCGTCGGTCACATTGGACGACGGCGACCAGGTGACGCCGTGTTCCCGCGTGATATCGCCGACGACTCCGTCGGAAAACTCGGCGCGTACCGTAAAACTGGACGATGTAGTTTCCGGTCTGGTTGCTTCGGCCGGGCGGACCACTAACAGGTCCGGCGTCAACCAGATGCGCACCGCTGAAGGATGGATGTGGACCCGGATGATCTCCGTGAAGGTGGGACCATCCGGAAGGTTCTTTGCAACGGCTTCGATGATGAAATTGTTTTTCAACGTCGCCGGGGCGGTTTTCTGAACATCGATCTGGCCGGTTTTGACATTAACCTTCAGGCCATGCCCTTCAATCAGGTCGCCGTTTTTCACACCCTTGAAGAGCGGTTTAAACTCCAGGCTGACATCCTGATTAGCCGGGATATATTCATCTGCGCGCTTAGTCCCTTCAGGAACAAGGCCGAACACAAGGCGACGATCCAGCCGTTCAGATTTTTGGCCTCGGATTAGATGGATATCGCCGCTGCCCATGAAGAAGGCTTGATCTATCGGCATATCAGTCTCCCAAAATGGCCTGACGCCGGGTAGGCATGGCGACTCTAAGCACAGCGATGATTGGTGTCAAGGCTATGCATGTGATCGGTTATGACAATGAGCTGCTTCACGGCAGCGGTTGATCTGCAACGTCGTCTATGAAGAACTTATTTGAGCTTTATGAGAAGCTGAATAGGATGAGGATGAGAAAAATGAATGGAAGAGGCCGGCCTTACGCACAAAGCGCGCTCCCACATGGGAGCGCGCTTCTGCGTACAGGGAGAAGAGTCTTTTTGACTATTGGACGATGACCTCGACCCGGCGATTCTTGGCTCGACCCTCCGCCGTGTTATTTGTTGCAACGGGGTTTGCCTCTCCATGACCTTCGGCCGACAGATTGCCGGCCGCTCCACCGTCCCGCAACGCCTGAGCAGCGCTCTCGGCTCGGGCATCCGAGAGTTCTTTATTGGAGGGGAACTTCTTCTTCAGCGCGCCTTTGATCGCGATATTGTCGGTATACCCCGCGACATGGACCTGTTTTTCCGGGAATTCTTTGAGGACGGCACCGACCCGTCGTAAGGCATCCGTCCCCTCCGCCTTCAACTGTTCTTGCCCTGAGTCGAATAACAGGCTTGAGGCGAGATTGATCGTGAGTGCGTCGCCTGTTTGGTTGACCGACACGGTTCCCTTTGAGATTTCAGGTCGCAACGCCTTGAGGAAATCCCTTTCGGCCTGTGCCAGACTGCCCTTGCTCTCTCCCAATTGCCCTTCAAGGTCTGCAATCCGTTGCCGCGCCGTCGCTAGCTGTGCCTCAGACTCCGCTGCCAGCCGGTCATGATCCTCGATGTGTTGGTTCGCGGCAGCTAATTTGGCCAGTGCATCCGCCTCACCAGTGTTGTTCTGCACGGCGGCTAGATTGGCCGCGATTTGGTCTCGATCGGCCCTGGCGTCCGACAACTGGCTATCGCGATCGGCGAGCTGTCGTTCCAAATCGCCGACACGGCTGCTGAGATGATCATTCTGTCTCCGTGCCGCGTCTAGTTCATCGGCCAGCCGTTGGCGGTCACTCTCAAGAGCGGCAAGACGGGCCGCCATTTCTTCCGACGCATCGGGTACCACGGCTTTCACGGTAGATGGGCACCCACCGGCTTTGTGATAGCCGTACCATTTTTGGTCAATACAGACCGTCGGTTGCTTGATATACGTATCAGGATGCTGCTTAAGCCATGATGAACAACCCGTCAGGGCGGCCAAGCTGGTCAGAACTATTACGGTCGTGAATGTTCTCATGACAGTCTCCTCTCTTCTCCGCTGTGCGGCATCTGTTCACGCAACGCTCCGATTTTGGTTACAGAGACCATTTATTGACGTCCCTTGAGCAGATCCCGGATTTCCGTCAACAATTTTTCCTCGTTGGTCAGTGCCGGCGGCGAAGCCGGTGGAGGTGGCGTCTCTTTCTTGAACCGGTTGACCTGCTTGACCAACATGAAGATGACGAACGCGATAATGATGAAGTCGAACACGCTTTGGAGAAACACGCCGTAATTGAGCGTCGGAGCCCCGGCAGCTTTCGCTGCTGCCAAAGACGGAGGAGACGTTCTGGAGAGATCGATGAACAGGCTCGAAAAATCCACTTTCCCCATCAGCAACCCTAACGGCGGCATAAGCACGTCGCTGACGAGTGACGATACGATCTTTCCGAACGCTCCACCAATGATGACGCCGATCGCCATGTCCAGGACGTTGCCCTTCATGGCGAACTCTTTGAACTCTTTTAGCATGGCATTCCTCCTGTCAGAACGTGGCTCGCTATCATGCTGCACGCACCCTATCGCTTCCGAGTCGTGTCAAAGGCGTACCCAAGCGTCAGCAAGTATAGATTGTCCGTATTGACCGTGCCGGCCGGGGGCCGATTGTTGTAGCGCGTCGTCACTTGGAATCCGCTGGCCAGCCCTTCAACGATCTTCAAGCGAAATCCATTGTCCATCGTGAAAAAAAAGTCCGAGAAGTTTTGCAACGAGGGAAAAATCTCATGGTAATGATAGACCGTGATGCGATCATCGAGCAACGGCCAATTCCATCTCGTCGACACCCGGCCACGGAAACTGGCTTTATCCGACGCGGTGCGAAAATCTTCGTTGAAATACGCTGGACCGGCTTCCGTATAGAGAGTCATATCTTTGAGGAGCCCATTGTAGTCCCCTCGCTCGATCCATTGATAACCGGGACCGCTGGAGATCGCCGTGCGCAACTTCAGGTCTTGAAAATAATCGTGCTCGAAGTATGACGACGCGAACCAGAAAAACCGTTTCGTAATGAAGAAATCGAGCTTGATCGACCCTCGGGCATTCCTGGTGATGAGGCTCCCGTTGTTATCGCCATACACGTAACGGCCCAGCATGGTCAACCGTAACTGCTCACTGCGCGCCACCAAGTCACCGATCACGCTGATGTTTTTGAGATGCGCGTTCCCGGCGGATTGCGAGTACCCGGCATTGAGACTTCCCGTGTAAACGACCGGCGACTGGACGACGGGGTTGACTTGCGTGACGACGTCCATCGGTACCGTCATCATACTGCCGGTCGGACCGGCCTTCAGTTTGATCATGTCCGGATCACTTTCTTCGACCGTGCCGATCAACACGGTTCCGTCCTTCAAATGAAAGGGAATGGGATGCGAGACGGCCAGTTTACTGATCTCTCCCCACTTGATCTTGATAACGTCACTCACCATGGAGTTTTTTAGATGAAGCATTCCACCGGTCATCTCTATCACTTCCCCATAAATCACACTGCCGTCTTTCAAAGTCACGGCATCACGAACCGGGGTCGACGTTGTCGAAGGCGGTCCCTCCTCGGCAATGGCTGAATTCCCTGCAATGGCCAGAGCCAGGACTGCAACCAGCAGCGCGAACGACTTCATTTATCCTCCTTCGTACTTTCGTTAAGGGTTAGTGCCTCAGGCATATACTGAGTTCATATCAACACCGCAACGCGGCCACGGAAGGTGCCGCTCGTGATCTCTTGGAGATTTATAGATTTCTGGTGAGCGACCACAACACTGAGAGACACTTGCGAATTCGCTTACCTGTCATCACATACTGTCACGCTCAATGAGGAGAGTCATCACACCGTCAACAACCGGTAATCATTATCAGACCTCGGTCGCTCACACCGTGCTCGGGGTCTTTTTATTACTATCTTGTCCGTTCATCAAGTTGACGGTAAGACTTGCGGCGGGTAGCGCAATCCCTCGTTCTTGAAACCGCTGCAGGATCAATTTGTTCAATTCTGCCTGAGTCGAGCTGTAATCCGTTATGGCCGTCCATGGCTCTATGGCAATAACCACAGCCAGAGACGACTCTCCGAGGGAGGCGACTCCCACTGAGGGTATGGGGTCTTTCATGACCGCCGGATGCCGGTCGAGCACATCCCGAACTTGAACGAGCGCCTCATCCAGATTCGCATTCGGTGACACCGGAATGGTCAAATGCATCTGACGGATCGTGCCGAAGTTGTGCAGAATCTCTCCGACGATTTTTCTATTGGGGATAATGACGCGAGAGCGGTCTGCATGCACGAGTGTCGTCGTGAAGATGTCGATGACTACGACGTCGCCATGGACGCCGAGCAACGAAATATGCTCCCCGACCTTGTAGGGTTTGCTGAAGATGATCGAAAGTCCGGCCATCACGTTGCTCAACACACCCTGCAAGGCTAACCCGATCCCCACTCCCGCGACTCCGACACCGGCGATGAGCGGAGCGATGGGTACACCGAGCGTCTGAAGAGCGATCATCGCGGTAAAGAGCATCACCACGATTTTGACGATTCGAACCAGAAGCAGGCGCACCGGCGGCTCGAGCGTCTGCCGTTCGAGCGCTTGCTGCGCAAAATTCCCAGCCCCACGAGACGCCATGCTGCCGACGATGAGAATGCCGAGGGCCACCGCTGCTTGTAGCCCGTACTGCACGGCATAGTGAGTGAGTGTATCAACGACAGTCATAGGGATCGTCTCCTTGTAGGGGCATACGTTGAATGCCTGAACCGTATGAGAAAGCGGGGGTAGGCTATCACCGCGGCCTGCTATCGTCCGAAGAGTCCTTTTAGAAGCTCCTGTCCTTCTTTCTTCAAGTCCTCTGGTGTTTTTGTGCCTTTGAGCAATCCATCGACAGCTTTCTCTACCTTCTTCTTGACTTGCTCCTGCGCTCTCCCCGTTACGCCTTTGAGATCGACTCCGTACGAGGGTGCCTGCGCGGTGCCGCCAATCGCGAGGGGAAGACTCAATCGCCCGTCTTTCATCGCCAGTTTGGCGACAGGTGACGCTCCGGCTATCTTCTGACTCAGATCCTCCGACAAATTGAGATTGACACGGAGATTCAACCGCTGATCGAATCCGATGGTACCGCCGCCGGTGGCTTGAAAATCATGACTATCCATCAAGAGACGCTGCACGTTGATGATCCCTTGCTTGATGGTGAGATCCGTTTCGATCGTGGAAAATGCAGTGGCCTTGGCATTGTCCGGTGAAATACCGGCTACCTTCAGAGCCGCGAGTACTTCCTGGAGCAGATTCACCCCTTCGATCTTTCCATCCTTCACAGCCAGGTGCCCGGTGCCTTCCAATGCGTTCGTCAGATCCGGCATCGAGAATCCCTTGCCCAGCAGAGACAAATTGGCGCCGGCTGTGCCGCTGACGGAAAGTGGCGTCTCGGCGACAGCTTGAAGCGCCGGACCAAGCTGCAGTCCTTGAACCGTGACGCTGCCCTTAAAAGGCGGCGCATCTGACCCTGCGATCAGTTTGCCCTTCCCCTTCACCTGGCCATCGAAAAGCTGGAACGACAGGGAATTCAGCAGGACTTCTTGTCCCCTCACTTCCGCAGTGACCTTGAAATTCTCAATGTCGATCGGCTTTTTCAATGGTAGCGAGACAGGAAGGTTCGCGGTATTGATGACCGGCGAGCTGATATTGATCGTGGCGTCATTCCCTGCGGCGTTTCCTGTAATGGTCAGATCCGTCTTGCCGACACTCAGCAAGAAATTGATCGCATCGATATCCATCGCTTCCTTCAGCGGACCAAAGGTCCCGTCGAGTTTCACCGGCAGATTGAAGGGCTGCACGAGCGAGAGGAAATGCAAGTTTGGGGTTTGGCCGAGCCGAACGTCACGAAGCAGCACCTCCATATCTTGCAGGACATACTCCGTCGGCTTGGCGGCTGACAGATCGCGATACGTCAATTTTCCGCCGTCGATCGACACTCGATCCACGGCCAACAACGCAAGCAGCTTGAGCGGACCCTCGGTCGAGGGAATCGGGGCACGCGACGGCTTCTCGGGTACCGCCACGCCTTTGCGACCGATGGTAGAGACATTCAGGACACCGTTTTTATTCTTAATGACCGTAATGACCGGCTGGTGAAGCGTGACTTCCTCCACTTCGACCTTGCCGCTTAGCAACGGCATCAGTTTGACCCCGACATCCAACGATGCGAGTGATGCAAAGGGACCTGACCCAAACGTGGGATCGTCCAGCACTGAGAAACCTGCCACACGGGCGCCGATTCTCGGCCAGACCGTTAAACCGATGTGCTGCAGCTGAACTTTACGATTGAGCGCGTCTTCGATGAGTGGCTTGTACTGATCTTGATACTTGTTGAGATCGACGAGAAAGGGCAGCGCGAGCACCACGCCGACGAGGAGAACGACCAGAACGAGCAAGCCTATCAGGATTTTCATCTCGATCGCCTCCAATTGAAAATTGAGTATATAAATGGATTATCACTGAGTCAAACGATCCGTAGTTGGAAGGTAACGACGAACGAAGTTTTGGATGATCCAATTTCTATGGGAGTCATGATGAGCTGTCACAATCGAAAAGGTGTCGACAGAGTCGTCACTTATAAGGTCGCCATCGGCCGATTTCGCGACCGGATTACACGGGTCGAAGCACATCTCAGTGACACAAACCGTCGCAAGACGAAAGGAGACGACATTCGATGTATGCTTGAAGCCAGACTGGCGGGTCTCCAGCCGCTCGCCGTAAGCCATCAAGTATCGACTGTTGAGCTGGCCTTGAGCGGAGCGGCGGACAAACTCGAGCGATCAATTGAAAGCCATCTCGGCCGGCTCAAAGAGTGATAACAACGACTGCCTAGCTTTTTCAGGATCTCCAACACCTGCCCGCGCTCATTGAGCACGACTTTCTCAAATCCATTATTCGCCAAGGATGACGTTTAGGTAGATCACTTGCGCGGTCGGGTAACAGTCGGTTAGGCTAGGCGTATGTTGCTCGATCGTATTCAGATTGATCCAGGCGTCTGTGGTGGGAAAGCCACTGTTCGTGGGCTCCGCATTACGGTGGATTTTGTATTGAAGCTCTTGGGGGATGGGTACACTGCTACCGATATTGTGCGGGAGTACCCGGAGCTTGAGGTTGAGGATGTGTATCAAGCAGCGAAGTACGGAGCCTGGCTTGCCAGTGAACGCACGTCCGCTGCTTCATGAGGCTGTTGGCCGATCTTCACATTTCCCCTCGCACAGTGAATTCCTTCGTTCTCTCGGGCACGATATCTGCCGAGTGACCGATCTGCTTCCTGCAACTTCGTCAGACTATAAAATCGTCGAATGTGCTGCGCAGGAGCATCGCGTCATTCTTACACAAGACCTGGATTACTCCTCGATTATTGCGCTCTCTGGTCAACGAACTCCGTCACTCCTTTCTCTCCGTTTGAACTCCTCGAAGTTTGAGATCGTCAACGCAGTCCTTCAGCAGATGCTCCCAGTTCTTGAATCTGAACTCGAGGAAGATGCGCTTGTCACTGTTGAGGATCAGCGTGTTCGACGCGTAGGTTGCCCTTGAATACTCAATTCTGACAGCAGCACACTGAATCTCACACCAATCGAATATGGAAGGTCATGTTGTTGGACCCTTGTCACAACTCCGGCCTCTCCTCCGACAGGCCATCTCGTCCCTTTAGAATAATTGTGCTAGGATGCCCGCCTGTGCGTTTGCCCAATCGAATTCATATTGCCTAAGCATCATTGCCATGGCGCCTTCCGCAACCTCTTCCGCCTCTGACTATCGCTTTTTGCTGCTCATTTTCCCCCCGCTATTGCTCCTATTGCTCGCAGCCGGCCTCTTTGAATTCAGTTCCAACATTTCGGTGGACAACTTTCATTCTCTCACGCGCCGGCTGATGCACCCTGCCTCCGAAGCATCAGCCAAGCCGTTAGACCCTTCGCAATTTCTCGTTGAGGTCAAATCGCGGTATATTTGGCTGACGACTGTGGTGGTCGCGCTGGTGGCCGGACTCTATGCCTTGATCTCCTGCGGGGCGATCATCTATCACGCTCATCCACGCCCTCGACTGATAATCGTGATCGCACTGGGAATAGTCTTCGCCTCGATCGGGGTGGCATATATTTGGGCGCTCGATGAGACCCATGCACTCTACCGAGCGGTCTTCAGCTTCAGCTACGACAATCTAAAAGAGGCCGGCCGCCAACGCATCAGCGAGGAACTCTTACGCTACACCATGGTGGTCGTCTCCATCGTCAACGTGCAAGCCATGGTCGTACCGGTGGTTGCCCTGCTCGCGGCGTGCAGCACACTGGCCTTGCCGGTCTCGGGCGCTCAGCCCGATCCGGCATTTTACGCTTTACAGATGGGACGGTTGAAAGAAGTCTTGAGCGCGGCGTCGGCGATCCTGGTCGGCGGGGTCCTGCACATGGGGGCTTGGTTGCGCTGGCCGGCTGCTCTGGTGGCCGACCCCAAAGCACATGAGGCGTTATTAGGGGCGGCCTTAGCCATCACGCTTTTTTGGGGTGTCACGTTTACCTTGATGTTGGTATGCACTTATCTGCCCGCCGCCCTTCTTCTTGCCAAGCGCGCACAGGCGCTACTTTTAGAAAGCACTCCCCAACCCTCCACACCCGACCCCGGACAATGGCTCAAGGACCATGGGTTGTTCCTCTCGTTGCAAGATCATTTGCCTCAATTCGGCCTCATGCTTGCTCCTCTACTTGCCAGCCCCTTAAGTTCTCTGCTGCTTGCCCCGCTGACTCCGACAGGATAACGACCTGGATGTTTGTTGAAGGTGAGGAACGAGGAGCGATTCGACATTACTCATCTCGTCCGTGAACCTCAGCCGGAGGAGTAGTCGCCTCGACTGCCGTAAAGGGTTCTAAAATCGTGTAGGAGTGTCGACTTCCTTTCGGTACGACCCACGAATCGCCTGCATTGAGGAGGAGCGATTGACCCTCGATATCCAACTGCGCACGGCCCTTGATGGCATAACCGATGGTTTCGTACTCCCGGGCACTCGGCTCCTGTTGCTGCCCCGGTCGGAGATTTTCCCAGAGCCGCATGGAAATCGATTTTCCAGAGGCCAGATACTTTTGCCCGGTTTTTCCGCTCGGTGAATGGTGAGAATCGATTTTTTTGACTGTACTATCCGCCATGACATCCTCCGATTGTGATCAGTTCCCTGATGAGTTCTATGCCGACGCGACTTCATTGACGGTACAACCGCTCGCCATCTCTGCAACAACGTCATTACATCAAATCAGCGCCTGTCAGGCCACCAGCAACTTCCCTGGTTTGGGAAGAACAAAGGCTGTGACTAGGCGCATACGTGAGAAAGGTGCGGCATGAGGCGAGAACGGGCTTCACACGAAACTATGCGCCGCCTCAGCTCATCGGCAAGTGAAGTGGCAGTATTCGATCGGACTGGGGGGAGCATTCAACGCCATTCTAATCGCATCCCGATCGTAACCGATCGCCGCCAAATCGTTTTGTGCGCTGTTGAGTTCTTCTTCGGTCAGGTAGGCCACGGTATCTGGAATACCGTTGTCTTTCAACGAGTGCAGAATGGCGTTCGATGTCTCTCGTTCTTTCGGCGGCATGTTAGCGCCTACCGGGAAATCAATCTTGCGACGATACGCGCTCTCGAATGTCTCGTTGAGCGCTTTGATGGTCTTCAGCGCGAGCCTGTCTTGCTCCCAGAGCTGTAGTGTAGGTCCGGCAGAGGGATGGGTCGCCAGCAGATCCATAAGCGTAATCACGTTTGTGTTCAACGACCGTCCGACAAATTCCCGCTGCGACTCGAATGCCGTATGTTTCATCCCCACATGCTTGGCTATGGCCTCGGCCAGCGCAAAGTTGATCATGAAACTGTACTGTCCGCCGAACTGGCCGTAGCATGGTTTCTCCGGATCGTTCAGCACGTTCATGTCCCGAGTGCCCGCATCGAACACACTGAACCCGATCGCATCGGGTGCCAGAAGCCGTTTGGCCTCTCTCAAAGTCGCGTATGCCCCCAGGTTGACCGGCACGAGGACTTCTTGGTCGATAGACTGGAGAAATTCGACGATCGTTTTCCGATAGGGCACGTCCTTCCACTCGACTTTCCGGTATTCTTTTTCCCAAACCAGTTCATCGAGGAAAGGAGGAGCGGTCTTGAGCGTTACCAGATCCTTTTCCTGAAAAGCTCGAACGAACTCCGACCAATCTTGGATGGTGGCGTGCAGGGACTCACTCAGGTTGGGGCGGAGATACTCCTCCTCAATCTCGCCGTCATGTTTCGCGAGCAATTTCGTTGGAAGGTCGTTCCACAGTTCGTTACACATGATCCGGTCGACAGTCCCATCGGACACTCCTCCTATCTGCTCGATCGATCCACAATGGGTATCCACGCGATCCCGATGCACTGCCAAGTCCGGATGCGCCAGAGCCCCGGCCAATACCGACTCTTCCCAATCCACCATGACATACCGCACACGGGGATGAACTGTGCCTTGTTTGTCGAGCACTTTGAGATGACTGAGGAAGCAGGCTGCCAAGTTTCCATTGCCAGGCCCCAGCTCAAGAATCGTGAGGGGTGAGGAGTGAGGGGTAAGAGATACGGAATCGGATGGTTGACGACCCGACATCTTGTCACGTTTCGTCACGCGTTCGAAATAATCGGCTGCCAGCGCATGAGCGAGGCGGAAGTCTGCGGAGGCGAACGTTTGATAGTACGATCGGAGTTTGTCCCCTCGCAGACCATAGAAAAGCTGATTGAGATGGATCTGCCACTGATCGAGGGGCTTATATTCTCCGATCAACTGCGGAAGAGCGTCAGCATCTTGCAACATGTCGTTACGTCACCTGTGAGCGGTTTCGATGAATAGGCCCGACGGCGCCTGAAATCCTAGCAGATGGCCCGAAAACGCCGCAATGGGTAACTCGCTCGGCAGTTTGTTGACAGCGCCGTCTCAAGAGGTGTAGCAGACTGTATGATGAGCCGGGCCTTCCGACTGCGTGGAATTGTGATAGCAGGGTTCTTCCTGTGGTGCCACGCGGTTGCGGCTGAAAACCCGCCTCTCACCGAAAACGTCCCCATGTCTGAATTTCAAAACCGCTCACAGGACGTTCACGCCTATGATTTTGACGCACCCCCGCAGGGCATGTTCCGCTCGATTACCATGGCAGAGGGGTTCGAAGAACAACTGAGCTGGCGCCGAACCCATGAAATCGTGCCGATCAAACCAACCGAGCAATTTGTCTCCAATGCGCCGGCCGTTTTCATCGTGTTCTCGCTGCATCAGCATTATCAGTCCTTTACCGTGTTCGGCCGTTGCCTACCCGAAACGGTGACCGATCTCGAACCAGAGACGATCGTCAGCGAGGATGCCATGCGCATCGCCTTGGAAGATGACAGTGGTTATCTTAAATTGTCGCCTCTGCAGGGAAGCTGGAAACCAGGGCGCTACAAAGTCGAAATTCACGTAGGCGAGCAAGTCAACGAAACGAGTTTAATGGGCACGATGCGTTTCACCATCGCGACATCGAGGATACAGAAACAATGAACGTCGAGTAACCAGCCTTTATCCTCCCAGACCCCCCACTTACTCGTCTGCATGGTGAAGATGAAGAACGACGGTCTCTGACATGGTTACGTCAGAACCATCTCTGTCGGTCTTTGGGCAGTAGCAGAGAGCCCCCCTGGCACAGTTCTACGAGCAAACTATATAATGGCCCCCTCGTCCTTCTGGGGAGAACTCGCCGATGCTCCTCATCGACAGCCTGAACGATCAATACCGCGCCCTCCTGGAAGTCACTGAATCGATCGCTGCACACCACGATTTGGCCGAGCTATTCCGCGATCTTGTCCAGCGCCTGCCTCGCGTGATCAAGTGTTCGTCTATTTCCCTGGGGCTTCATAACTCTGATCGAAACACGATGCAGATGCATATTCTGGAGCACGTCGGACCAGGCCCGCTTGCTCCCGGCATGGAACAGCCCGTCGAAGACGTTCCAGGTGGTTGGGTATGGCAGCATCAGCAGCCTCTGATCTGCGCAAATGTCGAGCAAGAATCTCGCTTTCCCAAAATCATGCCGATGGTTCGCCTCGCAGGCATCCGGTCATTCTGCGTCGTTCCGCTCACGACGGCGCGCAGACGACTGGGCGCGATGGGGGTCGGAAGCAAGGAGGAACATCAGTATGAAAGAGCGGAGCTCGACTTCCTGCAACAGGTCGCCAAGCAAGTCGCCGTTGCGGTTGAAAACACACTGAACTTCGAGCGCGCACGCCAGGCTGAGGAAGAGGCACAACGCCGGTTTGAGCGTGAGCGCCTGATGTTGGAAATCAACAACGCTGTGGTCTCGCAACTTGATTTGAGAGAACTTCTCAAGTCGATCTCGGCGTGCCTTCATCGTGTCATCCCTCACGATGTCGCAGCATTCTGTATCTATGATGCCGCGACCAACCAGTTGCTGGGCCATGCACTGGATTTCCCAAGCAATCAAGAGTTCGGTGGGGTCGGCGATCCCATTCCGTTGGAAGGAACACCGGAAGGGGTCGCATTCACTACTCAAAAACCGGTTCTCATCAAGAAGCTGAGCCTTGTAGAGTTTTCCGCGGAGATCGTCAAACGGGCGGCAGAGGCAGGACTACGATCCGGCTGTGCGGTTCCCCTCCTCGCGCACGGGCGAGCATTGGGCACGCTCAGCGTGGTGAGTCTGAGCGAGAATGCTTTCAGCGAGCACGATGCGGAATTGCTCGGCAATATCGGGACGCAGGTGGCGATCGCAGTTGAGAATACATTGAATTTCGAGAGCGCAAGAGCAGCGGAGCGGCAATGCATGAAGGAACGCGATCGGCTGCGGTTGCTTATCGATGTAGCGAACAATTTGACGTCTAACCTGGAACTGCGCGATCTCCTGCAAGCGACGGTGGCCGGCGTTCGCCGTGTCATGCAATGCGATCTCGTGACAGTCCACCTGCCCAACACGGAGCGGACTCAACTCCACACGTATGTCATGGACTTTTTCGACAGTCGCTGGGCCTTGCCGGAAAACCAGTGGCAACCCGTGGAGGGGACACTTGAAGGCACAGTGTTTCGGTCCGGAAAGCCCAAGGTGGCAGCCCGGCTTGACCCGGCTGAGTTTCCGGTTGAGGCCAAGGCTCTGCAGGACCTGGGAATTGTCGGCGGCTGTATTGTGCCTCTGCTCCATCGTGGGCAAGTACTCGGCAATATGGGATTGGGAAGAAAGGAAGAGGTCGCCTACACGGCGGAGGAGGTCGATTTCCTGATGCAGTTCGGCACCCAAGTGGCCATTGCCATCGAGAATGCCTTCGCGTACGGCCAGATTGCCGACTTGAAGGATAAGCTGAGCAAAGAGAAGCTCTACCTCGAAGATGAAATCCGACACGACTTTGAGGAGATCGTAGGCGAGAGCGTCCCTATCAAGCAGGTACTGAAGCAGGTGGGCATTGTGGCAGCCACCGATTCCACAGTTCTAATTCTCGGGGAGACAGGAACGGGCAAGGAGTTGCTCGCCCGCGCCATCCATGACCGGAGCAAGCGGCGCGAAGGCACATTCGTCAAGCTGAATTGCGCGGCAATTCCTACCGGGCTCCTCGAAAGCGAGCTATTCGGTCACGAGAAAGGCGCGTTTACCGGAGCCATCGCCACAAAGATCGGACGGTTCGAGCTCGCGGACGGGGGAACGCTGTTTCTCGATGAGGTGGGAGACATTCCGCTTGAACTGCAGTCGAAGCTGCTTCGCGTCTTGCAGGAACAGGAGTTCGAACGGCTCGGCAGCACCAGAACCATCAAAGTCAAGGTCCGGCTACTTGCCGCCACCAACCGCGATCTTCTGGAGATGGTGGAGCAGAAGCAGTTTCGCAGCGACCTCTATTACCGCCTGAATGTGTTCCCTATCGTGAGTCCTGCGCTTCGCGAGCGAGCCGGAGATATCCCACTCCTCGTCCGCTACTTTACGCAGCGGCTCTCACGCCAAATGGAAAAGCGGGTCGAACGGATTCCCTCCGATACGATGGAGGCTCTCTGCCGGTACCGCTGGCCCGGCAATGTGCGTGAATTGGAAAATCTCATCGAGCGCGCCGTGATTCTTTCCCAAGGAACCGAATTGAATGTCCCGCTTGGTGAACTCAAGATCGAGGTGCGCGAGAGTGTTTCACCGGTCGCAACACTCCACGCGGCGGAACGCGACCACATCCTGCGCGCACTCGAACAAACTAATTGGGTCATTGCCGGTCCATCCGGTGCAGCCGCCCTGCTCGGCATGAAACGCTCTACCCTCCAATCGAAAATGATCAAGCTCGGCATCTCTCGCCGCTGATACCGATATTTCGGTAATTACCGATATCTCGGCACTTCGGCCTTCGGCATCTCGACGGCTTCGCGTTATCTGATCGCCCCAATATCCACGTGTTCGCTCATACTTTCAGTAGTTTATGAAAGACGTAGGGACGAGCCATCTTGCTGGAATGCCTCGTGCTATGACCCTCCACCGAAGACAGCAGCGACATCGGCATTCAATATTCGAACTCATAAGAAAGGGCAGATCATGGTTCCCACACAAATGATACTCTTCGGTGCTTTGGTAGTGCTCACGACAGGTTGCGTTTCCACCATGCACGCGCGCGACATTCAACAACACGGTCCGATCAGTGAACATCAGGCGCTGCTTACCGATGTGAAGGACGACCGTGCCGCACTCAAGGGATACCGTAACCCGGTGGCCAACTGGCGCGTGTACGACAAGATCCTCCTTGAGCCGATCACAATCAGTGACGACTTTGCGTCCACACTCAAAGCCGAGCAACGTGACGACCTGAAGAAACTGTCGGACAGTTTCTTCACCAAGCTCCATGACAATTTATCGAAGAAATATCAGTTGGTCGAGAATCCGACCGCCGGCACGATGCGATATCGTGTGTCGATTACGCATGCGGAGCAATCTTGGATGACGCTGGCGGTGCTCACCAAAGCCGTCTGGCAACTCCAAGCCGCGAATACCTTGTGGTCGCTGACTCGCGGCAAACCCGCTTTCGCAGGAGAAGTCACGGCCGAGTTCACGATCACCGACGCCGTCACCGGAGAATTACTCGAAGTGGGAGTGGACCGGCGAGTCGGCGGGCAAAACCTTCTCGACCGAGAAGCGTTCAACTCATGGGGCGATGTAAAAAACAGCTTCAATTATTGGGCTGATTCATCCGCCTATCGGCTCTGCAGCATCCGTGGTGATGCGGACTGTGTCGAGCCAAAGGCCGGCTGGATGGACATACTTCATTTCTAAAAGACAAACCACTCACGCGATCGATGATCGCGATCAAAGGAGATCACCATGGAACTGAAGATACCGAACCACGAACAAGCGTACTGGGGTTTACGCGCCATGAAAACGATTGCCATGGCGGACGGAGAGCTGAATGAATCCGAACGGCATATGCTGGCATCGGTCCAGCAGATCATCGGCACAACCTATGAGATCGAAGAACTGGCTCCCATTACGCCGTCGGAACTGGCCCAGTCGTTTCCCGATCCACAACTGAGGAAACAACTGGTCCATGGGTTGATCGTGGTGTCCCTGATCGACGGAAAGCCCGACCGACAGGAGACTGCGCTCGTCGAGCAATTCGCGCAAGCACTGGAGGTCGATGCCCCCGAGGTTAAGAATCTTCGTCATGTTCTGAATGGGGAAGTGCTCCAATTGCGCCTCGATCTCGTACGCCGGTTCTGGTTGCGGCCCAAGGTTGAAGCGATCTGGAACGAAGAGGGCCTCAAGGGACTCTACAAGTTTGTTCGCGGGATGATGGGAAAATATGAGAACAAGGAGCTGGCAACCCGCTACCAGGCTCTGGAACACTATCCCGTCGGCTCACTTGGCAGGTCATATTGGGAGTATTGCCGCACGAACGGATTTCCTCTGCCGGGTGAAAAGGGCGGCGCACCTGAGCAGATCCTGTTCCATGATTGTGCACACGTCCTATCCGGCTACGGAACGGCCCCTGAAGAAGAAGTTCAGGTCGCCTGTTTTAGCGCAGGGTTTCAGCGACGGGAACCCTGGCTCTTCGTGTTCTTCGTCCTATTGCAATTCCATGTCGGCATCCGGATGACGCCGATTACCACGGCCAGAACGGGATTCTTTGATCCCCAGAAGGCGATGATCGCGATCCGCCGAGGAGCGGCGATGAATATCGACCTCAATAATGGCTGGGACTTCTGGCAGGTGATGGGTGAGCAGGTCGAGGAACTTCGCCGGCGATACAACATCCTTCCGGTCGAAGCGTTTATGCCGGCAAACCGACAGGTAGTCGGAAGTGCAGTGTGATGAGTAAGGCGTGAGTCGTGCCGAGAACTTCCGGAGACGCACGTGGAGTGAGTGCAAACAAGCCAGAGGAGACGGATCTGTATGCTGAAGGTTACAGCACAGACGACAGATGGAACGACAGCCTTGCTTCTCGAAGGTAAACTGACGAATCCGTGGACGGATGAATTGAACCGGTACTGGCAAGAAGTGCCCGGCTCTCAGAGGAAACAAGTCCTCGTCGATCTCACAGAAGTAACCTTCATCGATTCCGAAGGGAAGGCGCTTCTGACACAGATGTGGAAACAAGGCGCGACGTTTCGCTCAGCGGGATGCCTCAACACCTCGATCGTGGAAGAAATTACTGAAAAAGGTCGGGCAGATTCGCTCGACCGAAAGACTCACAAGTAGGGACATTATAGATCGGACAATGGAGTGCGCATCATGAATTCCTTCCCTATCATACGACATGTCATTTTCGGCATCCTCACTTGTGCGGGACTCACGGGACTGGGCGGCTGTAAAAAAGAAGAGGCGGTGGCGGTCACGCCGACGCTGCTGAACGTACAGGTGGTACCAGTCGAGAAGAAGGATGTACCGATTTATTACGAATGGATCGGGACCACCGACGGACTCGTGAATGCCAAAATCCGGGCACAGGTCACCGGATATCTTCTCAAGCAACATTACCGGGAAGGGGCCACGGTCAAGAAGGGCGACCTCCTGTTCGAGATCGATCCGCGAAAGTTTCAGGCTGCGCTCAAGCAAGCAGCGAGTGAACTCGATCGGGCACAGGCTCAGCGCATCAAGGCCGAATATGATGTCGCCCGCAACGAGCCGTTGGCCCAGGAAGGCGCCATCAGCCAGAAGGAGTTTCAAGACTCCGTCCAGACGAGCCGGGCCGCGTTGGCTTCGGTGGAATCCGCCGCAGCCTCGCTGGATCAGGCGAAACTCAACCTCGAATGGACGAAAGTCGTCGCGCCCATCGATGGAGTCGTGGGGGTGGCCAAAGCGCAAATCGGTGACTTGGTGAATTCCAGCGACGAGCTGACGTCCATGTCCCAACTGGATCCGATCCGAGTCTATTTTGCGGCCAGCGAACAGGAATATCTCAAATTTTCCACGCTCGTGCAGGAGCGCTATCGAGATAAGGAAGATCCGAGGAAAATACGGGATGACGGCCGTATTGAAATGGTCCTGAGCAACGGCGAAGTCTACCCTCACAAAGGATGGTTCTTCCTCGCTGACCGTCAAGTTGATGCCAAGACCGGCACGATCCGCATCGCAGCTCTGTTCCCGAACAGCGAAAACGTCTTGCGCCCCGGTCTATATGCCAAGATTCGTACCGCCCTCACGGTGCGCAAAGGCGCCCTCCTAGTCTCTCAACGCGCAGTCAGCGAAACACAGGGGCGCTACCAGATCGCGGTCGTCACGCCGGAGAACAACGTTGAGATTCGCCCCGTCACGGTCGGTGAACGCGTGGGATCACAGTGGATCATCGCGCAGGGACTTGAACCTGGTGAGCAAGTGATCGTCGACGGGCTGCAGAAACTGAAGCCCGGTGTGACTGTCCACCCTGTCCCATTTTCCGACAACTCATCCGTGTCCAATCTACAGTCCCTCCCGAGGAGCAAATGATGGCCAGATTCTTTATCAATCGTCCGATCGTCGCCATGGTGGTCTCGATTCTGATGACGCTCATCGGCGTGGTCGCCATGGTCCAGCTTCCCATCGCCCAGTTCCCGAACATCGCGCCGCCTGAGATTCAGTTGCAGGCGACCTATCCGGGAGCGGACGCCATCACGCTCGAACAGTCGGTCGCGACGCCGATCGAACAGCAGATGAACGGCGTCGATAACATGCTCTACATGTACTCAGTCAACGCCAGCAACGGACAGACGACCCTCCGTGTGAACTTCGACGTGGCGACGAAAGCGAACGACGATCAAATTTTGGCGCAGATGCGGTACTCGCAGGCCGAACCTCAATTGCCCCAAGAGGTGCGGAATTACGGCGTCATTGTGAAGAAAGCCACCACCAGCCCGCTGGCACTCTTTTCCCTCTATTCTCCCAACGAAACCTACGACAACATCTGGCTGGCCAACTATGCGTTCATCAACATCAACGATCCGATGTCGCGCGTCCCAGGAATAGGGCAAGTCACCATCTTCGGCGCAGGTCAGTATGCGATGCGGTTCTGGGTCAGGCCCGATGTGCTGGCCAAGCTGGGCATCACGGTTCCCGAAATTCTTGAGGCCGTGAAGAAACAGAACACCGTCAATCCCGCCGGACAGGTGGGGGCTGAACCGATTCCCGCCGGACAGGAATTCACCTATAGCGTGCGGGCGCAAGGGCGCCTGCTCACGCAAGAAGAGTTCGAGTCCATCGTCGTACGGGCGAACAACGACGGTTCTTTGGTGCGGCTGAAGGACGTGGCCCGGGTCGAGTTGGGAGCGCAGTCTTACAACATGATCGGTCGAATGAACGGCAAGCCCGCGGCCATCGTGGCCATCTACCAACTGCCGGGGTCGAATGCCATTCAGACCATGGATCAAGCCAAACAGCTGATGGAATCGCTGAAAAAGCGGTTCCCAACGGATTTGGACTACGTCGTCTCCCTGGACACGACGCTCTCCGTGCGGGAAGGCATCAAGGAGATCGTCGATACGCTGTGGGAGGCATTACTTCTGGTCATCATCGTGGTCTTCATTTTTCTGCAAGGCTGGCGCGCGACGTTAATCCCGTTATTGGCCGTTCCCGTCTCGCTCGTCGGCACCTTCATGCTCTTCCCGTTGTTGGGATTCTCGATCAACACACTCTCGCTCTTCGGGCTCGTGCTGGCCATCGGGTTGGTCGTGGACGACGCAATCGTGGTCGTGGAAGCCGTCGAGCACCATATCGAGCAAGGTCTCTCGCCTAAGGAGGCCACCCTCAAAGCCATGGAACAGGTTTCGGGGCCGGTCATTGCCATTGCACTCATCTTGGTCGCTGTATTCGTCCCGACGGCATTCATTCCCGGCATAACCGGACGGCTGTACCAGCAGTTTGCGATTACCATCGCCGTCTCCGTGATCATCTCCGCGTTCAACGCCCTCACGCTGAGCCCGGCCCTCTCCGCTCTGCTCCTTCGCAGAAAGACGCAGAACCGAGGGCCATTGGGGTGGTTTTTTGGATGGTTCAATCGCGTCTTCGGCCGCGCAACCGATTGGTACGTGCGTGTCTGCGGCGGGCTCATACGCAAGGCGGCGTTTTCAATGCTCTTCCTGGTGCTAGTCGGTGTGGCGTCAGGTTGGTTCGGTTCGAAACTGCCCGGCGGGTTCCTGCCGATGGAGGACCAGGGCTACCTGTTCTTGAACGTCCAATTGCCGACGGCGGCATCGCTGCAGCGTACGGATGCGGTCTGCAAGAAGATCGAGGCAATTCTGAAGGAAACGCCCGGCGTTCAATATGCCACGTCCGTCGTCGGATTCAGTCTGTTGAGTACCGTCAGCACGACCTATAACGCATTTTTCTTTGTCACACTCGCACCGTGGGAAGAACGTCATAAACCGGGCGAAAATCTGCTCGCGATCTATCAGCATATTAAGGGCCGATTGGACGGACTTTCAGAAGCACAGGCCTTTGCATTTCCGCCGCCGGCCATCCCGGGCATCGGCACCTCCGGCGGAGTCTCGTTCATCCTTGAGGATCGATCGGGGAAGGACGTTGCCTTCCTCGCGCAGCAGACGCAGGCATTCATAGACGAGGCCCGCAAGCGGCCGGAGATCGAGAGAATCAATACCACCTTCATTCCCGGAGTTCCGCAACTCTTCGCGAAGGTGGATCGCGAAAAGGCGTTGAAACAGGACGTCAATCTCGGTGATGTCTACCAAACCGTGCAAGCCTTCATGGGCGGCGTGATGGTCAACTACTTCAATCGATTCGGACGCGTCTGGCAGGTGTACGTACAAGCCGACGGCGAGTTTCGGACGCGCTCTGAAAACGTCGGCCAGTTTCATGTGAAGAACGCGTCCGGCGATGCGGTGCCCCTTTCTACACTCGTGTCCATGGAGCCGGTGGACGGACCGGAGTTCACGATGCGGTACAACGGCTACCGGAGCGCCCAGCTCTTCGTCGGCGCAGCGCCCGGCTATAGCTCGGGCCAAGTGATGCAGGCGCTCGAATCGGTGTTCAAGGAGACGATGCCCGGCGAGATGGGCTACGACTACATCGGCATGTCGTTCCAGGAGAAGGTCGCGGCGGAAGGCGTGTCGGCCAGTGTCATCTTCGGCTTCTCACTTCTATTCGTGTTTCTGATTCTGGCGGCGCAATACGAAAGTTGGACGCTTCCCTTCAGCGTCTTGTTGGTCACGCCAGTCGCCGTATTCGGAGCATTGGGAGTCTTGTGGGTACTCGCGCTGATCGCGCCTCAGGCCAGTGAGAATGATGTGTTCGTGCAGATTGGCCTCGTGATGCTGATCGGCCTCTCTGCCAAGAACGCGATTCTCATCGTGGAGTTCGCGAAGGCGGAGCTGGAACAAGGTATGACGGTGACTGAGGCTGCGCTGGCCGCCGCCCGCCTGCGCCTGAGGCCAATCCTCATGACGGCGTTCGCCTTCATCCTCGGAGTGGTGCCCCTGATTCTGTCGTCGGGAGCCGGCGCTCATGCCCGCATCCTCCTCGGTCTTACCGTATTCGGCGGCATGACGGCCGCGACCTTGATCGGGATCTTTCTCATTCCGGTTTCCTTCTATGTCGTGGAATCGCTTTCTCGAAGAAAGACAACTCCGCTCCGCCCCGCACGGCAAGAGTACGAACCTCTCGAACTTGCCCCCCAACCGCACATGCATCCGTCACCGGTGGCGACGACTCACAGTCGCATAGAGGGAGGCGCCTGATATGAGAAGCCTATTGATCGCCGTACTATTCATCGTCTCGCTATCCGGTTGTCTAATGGGACCGGATTACAAGCGACCGGACACCCCTCAAGCCGAATCCTGGCGAGTCACAGAAGCCTCATCCGGTTCGATTGCGAACTTGCCCTGGTGGGAGTTACTCAAGGACGAATCGTTGCAACAATTGATCCGCACGGCGCTACAGGAAAACTTGGATCTCCAGATGGCGGCCGCCAACATCGACGAGTATCAGGCCCAGCTCACGATCTCACAATACGACTTGATTCCGTCTCTCTCCGCCTCCGGCACCGCATTCGGATACCGGAACACGAACAACAATGTCCTGCCGATTCCGGGCGCCGGGGCGGTTCCCATCTCCTCATCGCGCGACGGGACTACGCTTTCCCAGTTTTCGGGCGCGGTCGGTCTCAAGTGGGAAGTGGATCTCTGGGGCCGCATCCGCCGTTCAGTCGAGGCAGCCAGAGCGCAATTGTTGTCAAAACAGGAGAATCAGCGTGCGGTGATTCTTAGCCTGGTCGGTAACATGGCCGAGAGCTATTTCGATCTGCGCGCGTTGGATTTCCAAGTGGACATCACCAAACGGACACTCAAAGCCTGGGACGATTCCGTTCGGCTTTCACGCCTCCGTTATCAGAAAGGGGATATCCCCAAGCTTGACCTTGACCGATTCGTGGCGGAACGCGAAGGCACCGCGGCACAATTGGCCGATCTGGAACGGCAGGTCGTTCAGCGAGAGAATCAGATCAGCGTGCTGCTGGGTCGCAAACCCTCCGCGATTTCTCGGGGACGGCTACTGACTGAACAACCCATCCCTCCTGAAGTACCGCCGGGCCTGCCCTCCGAGCTGTTGCAGCGGCGACCGGACATCATACAAGCCGAGCAGGAACTGGTTGCGACCACAGCCAACATCGGCGTGGCCCAGGCCATGCGCTTTCCGCAATTGGCGCTCACCGGACAAACCGGAGGCGCACAGGTCAACATCTCCGACATGTCCTTCAACCCCTACGCCACATTCGTTGGAGCTGCTGCCTTAACCGCTCCGCTTTACAATGCCAGCGCGCTCGGGTACCACGTCAAGGTCGCGGAGGCCCGTGGTAACCAGGCCATTGCACACTATCGAAAAGCAATTCTTCAAGCGTTTCAGGAGGTGGAGGATGCGTTGATCTCGGTCCAGAAAACGCGAGAGCAGCGGGACGCGCAGGAACTGCAAGTCCAGGCCTTGGAGTCGTCCCTACGGTTGGCTGAACTCCGCTACCAAGGAGGTCGGGCAAGTTATCTCGATCTTCTGACGGTGCAGCGCTCCTTGTTCGATGCGGAGTTGGCCCTCGCGAAGACGCGCCGCAATCAGCTCGTCTCCGTCGTCAAGCTCTACAAGGCTCTGGGAGGCGGTTGGGCACCGAGCGATGTGGGTGAGAACAAACCATCTTCTACGACGCAGGAAGCAGGATAAGGCTTCATTGATGACGACAGTAGTCTGAATGTCTGAAGTGCTAACAGGTTGCGAAAAAATGAGGTTGATGCCAGCAATATGGCTGAAATGTTCAGTACGAGTGTGAACGCCAAAGAACTTCAGGATGCTCAAAAAGGTCGTCCAGCAAGGCCGCAGCGAGGTCCGCGACGCGAAGAATAATGAGCGTCACGTTTGCGGACGGGCGCCCTCGGCTTCGCCGCGAGGCGAGCGAGCCGGTGAGCGCCCAGTGTCTTGGGCGAGGCGTAACCTTTCTCACCCACCCGCCCCGAGCTGCTCTGAGCAGCTCTCA
>CAZPNQ010000017.1:0-45538 GCA_964587955.1 uncultured Nitrospira sp. | reverse complement strand
GCATCGTCCTGGAACTGGGCGACGACCGCTATTGGTTGTTGCCTCGAAATCTTGGCGACCGAACGCTTTTCTTCACGATGCGCCATGGGGTGTCGCAAGTCGATAGCAAGACCCATCGCGTCGGATGCCGCTTGCCGAATCAACTTGACCGCGAACGAGGGTTCGCCAAAGCCGACGCGGTAGGGGCAGCGCTTGCACGCATGATCGGTGTCGTGGGACAGCAGCTCGATTTTTTACATCTCGTCAATTATCTCGACCCTCGTACGTTCCTTCATTGCATCAGCCGCAGCCCAAACACCAGACAACTTTACGAACGAGTGTCTGCGGCGCTGTTGCAAGGTGGGTCCACCCCCGCATCCGAACCGATCGCCGAACTGGCTCTTGAATCGTCGGATTTCGGGTGGGTCACGGGATTGGAGAAGACCCTCGAGGCCGAGGAAGCGGCGCGCGCGTTCGGTGTCGAAGTCTCCACGGCCAAACGGCTGATGAAAGATCCACTGTATTGTTATCCGGGCGGCAATTCTTTCTTCGACCTCTACGTTGACGTCATTGACGGCCTTCACCGATTAGGCGTTGCGCAAAAGGGCACAGTCGCCTGCCTCTACACCCACAGTTCCACCTTGCGGGCGTTGATGATCTATTTGGACCCGCGTCCGTTCCATGAAGCCTTTAGCGAATTTAGCGACTACAAAGAAAGCCAAGACAATGTCGTGCTGCTCACGGTCGATCAGGGACGGATGTCCGGTTATTCAACAGCGGTTGGACTGTCCGAGCGAGAGCGGGTCGCCCGCAACACATGGGTGACGGTGGAGAACGTGAGGAAAGACCGCGTGACTCTCAAACCTCGATCGCTCAAGCGGATCGTGGCGCTCGTGTCCGGAGGCGATTTTGCCGGTGCCGGCGCCGCTCTCAAGGAATTGCATGTGACCGGCCAGCGCATGGGTGTCGAGCTGTATTTCGTGCGACACGGGTATCTCGGTCTGGCCAACAATTGGATCGAACGTGTGACCGAGGAACATACTCGCGGCATGAGCAGCCATCCGAGCAGTCCCATCGGCAGCAGCCGCTTTGAGGAGTTCAAACAGGAGACGGTGCAGCACGCAGCCATGCGGCATCTTGAACCATACGTGAGGGATGGCGCCCTGATTGTGCTTGGCGGTGACGGAAGTATGCGGGGAGCTCGGACCATTTACGAAGAATTCGGCGTACAGGTCGTCGGCCTTCCGGGCAGCATCGACAACAATATCGAAGGAACGATCTCTCTCGGGTTTCAGTCGGCCGTCGCGTTGGCGGACCAGTCCATCGAATCCCTCAAAGCCACCAGCGCAGCGATGGGCAGCGTGTTTTTCGTGGAAGTCATGGGTGCCGGCTCAGGTCATCTCGCGCTGACATGCGCGTATCAGGCTCGGGCCGAGGGATTGTTAGTCAATGAGCACCCCGACCCGAATGCCTATATCGATGATGTGATTCTCGGGACGCTCAAACGGACATTGGGAGTGCCGAACAAGAGCCACTTGTTCGTCGTCGCCGAACGGACCCCCCACCGACATCACAAGGACGGCGGCGTGCACGGTCTTGTCGACTATATTGCGGGAATGATTACCCAATGGCCGCAACGGCATGCGCAACCTCATCACTATCCACTGACACTGGCCACCAAAGCCACCATTCTTGGCCACACGCTCCGTGGCGCCCGGCCGATCCCGGAGGACAAGGCGATTGGCCAGCACCTTGCCCATGAAGTCGTACACCGACTGATCGAATCGCCGGATAATATTGTCGGATGTCTTTTGGCCTACCGTGAACGGGGATCGATCGGCCCGATTCCGCTCCATGCCGTCACGCCGAAACAGTTCGACTGGGACATCTTCAGTCGGATGCATGGCAACGCCCGCACTTCCTAATTCTCGTATCTGCCACGTAGTTGTCCTTTCAGATACCAATCGGCCCGGATGAGGCGCGTTTCAGAACGGCACATTGAACGCGTCCTTTCACCTATCGCGACACTCGCTCCGCCGCATCATCGATAGACACGATTCGCCCGGCACGTCGCGAGTACGGTCTCGCTGACCATCTATGAAGGGAGTGAGAACGCGCATATCGGCAGTCTCCGCATACCTGACGTCAAAAACCTTGAAATGAATTGCCAGAAAACCCATCTCGCGATACCCCTAGTCGAGGAGTCTGTCCGACATTGACCTTTCTACTGCGGCGAACGGCAAGTCGGACAGGCTCCTCGGCGCTGGTTTCCAGTGTCGGCATAGTACAATCATTCATTGCAGGGAGGGTGTTCATGCATTTCGTCGTGGTATCAGCGGTGGCTGCCGGATTGGTGTATTTGTTGTGGCAGATCAAGCCGTAGCGCTTGTCTTCACGTCAAGGCATCACGTATGCACCATTGAGCGTCTATTCTTACACGGCCTCCAAGGGACAACCCACTGGAGGCCGTGGTTTCTTGCCCCATTTTTCTTGCCAGTGTTTCCGTATTTTTCTGAAAGATTTCCGAACCCATAGTGTAAAATCGGTTGCACAACAATTAGTCTCGCGATGGCCCTAGACGAGCCGCCGTTTCTTTGCACGAGTCCGTAGCTACAACCTACAGCAAAGGAGAATGTTCATGGGATTTGTGGTTGTCTCAGCTGTTGCCGTGTCACTCATGTTCGGATCCGGTGCCGTGGTTTTCCCGGAGGAGACCATGAGCCCAGGCTCAGAACTGAAGAGCGAATTGGACTCCATGGCCAATGAGACGAAGAGCGAAACGCAGGCCCGGCAGGGACAGGTGAAGGAGAGCGTCAAAGCCAAGAAAGACCAGATAAAGGCCGGCGTGAAAGCCAAACAAGAGCAGGCGAAGTCGGCGATGAAGGCTAAGCGTGACACCTTAAAAGCTGAGAAGCAGGGAATCAAAAAAACGGCTAAGGGGAAGAAAGCCGACGCCAAGAAAAATGCCGCGAAAGAAGCCGGATCGCCGGCGCCGAGCACCTACTGAGCCGACGACTTCCAAACGATTTCGCAAAAAACACTCAGGTATCAATCCGGTCTTCGGGGTGATCCCTCGAAGGTCGTCATGTGATGTTTCTCAGGAACCAGGATCTCAGGGCTCTGGCAGGTCACCCGCTGACGGCGGATGCGATTTGATCACGTTACAACGCTTGCTCGCAGGGCAACACAAAGACATGGAGTGGGAAGACGCTGCCGCCTTTGGCTGCCTCCTGCTCCGAGCGAACGCGTGTGAAGGCATCGATGAGACGGTATGCCAATTGATCCGAGACTGCGGCTAGGATAAGCCGGTTGGTCGTTGGGGCAAGAAAGAATTGGCTGGTCAATCCGGTTACGCCTTTCCCGGCGACGTTGTGCAACTCGCTGAATGCACTCACTTCATAGTCGTTGAGCAACGCATGCACCTGCTCGACGAACGATTCACGAAACACGATCACTAACATTTTCATAGATCACTCTCCCACGCACGCACAAGATTATACGGCGCGTGCCGATTCCAGCAGGCAAATCGATTGCCGATCGAAATATCTGCAAGACCACGTCAACGACCTGTTTGTGCATCGTGAAGGATGTGTCGATACAACGCAAGCCAGGAGGGGGACCGCTCGACAAGGACGGAGACGATACGCTATAAATTACCTATCTGCGTCCAAAGAGAGCAAGAACGAGGTCGGTGCTATGCAAGAATATGCAACCTATTACGGTGCTGCCTGTATCATTTTCTCTCTCTATGTCCTCATCAAGGGGTTTATGGCGGCCTCCAGGCAACGAAGTGAGGATCGCTCGACGACTCTGGTTCCGGCCTATATCTATGGAGTCGTGGCATCGATCCTCTTAACTGTTGGGCTTGGATTTTTTAAGCCGAGCCTGCCTTGGTGGGGCTATCGATTGATTTTCCCCGGCACGACCATGCTCTTTCCTGCCGTCATTTATCTGATCGGCCGCCGTCCACCGAAACCCAGCCTGGATCGCGCCGACGCATAAGCATCTCATTTGGCGATGGTAATGCTCGGTACGCCGGCGCGTGGAACCTCCGTGACCGTCATTTGGAACAACTGCGACAGAAGCTTGAACGCTTCGCGGTTCCAGCGGGCCTGTGGCCCCGTCGTATTCACGGCGTAATAGTGTCCGTGGGATCGCATGACGAGATCCAACCCGGACGGTGATGACTTCGATACGACCAGATCAAGCGTCTTGACCGGATTTTCCGCCACATCGGGAGTACGGGGATCCTTGTCGACATGATATTCCGGCTCCTCGGCTATGGATTGGCCGAGAAAGTTCAGCATGGCATTGAAGCTTCGCAGACGAAAGTCGCCGCTGAGCGGCCAGTCACCGCCATAATGTCCCGGACGGATATCGAATGTCACGTCATTCGTAAGGCCCAGTTCGTTGTCATTCTGGAGACGGGCTCGCTCTTCTCGTGACAGTGAGTCCGGGTCGTAATTGGTAATGAGCGTGCCACCTTCCACCAGCTTTCGTAACGTATAGGTTTTGTTCTGGCCGTTGTACACCACGTGATAGTCTTGTTCGAGTGCTTTGAATCCTTCCGCCGTGACCGAGTCGGCAGGGATCGTCCAGCTTCGTTCGATGCTCAAGGGTTCCACATACAGGCTGTTGTGGTCTTGGATGGCTGAGAGATGGAGGACCACACGCCGGAACATCTCATAGCCGACCGTATCGAACGGATTATTGCGATAGGCGACGGCTCCACCGTTGTGTTTCAACCGGAGCTCTTTGGCCATCAGTCTGAGCAGCAGATCGATATCGATTCCTTGGCGCAAAAGCAGAGTCAGCTTGGCTTCATGAAATGGTGTGAGTAAACGCTGGGTAAACTCCTCGCCTTCGATCGGCGCAATACTGATGGTGGGGTTCTCGGCTACGCTGCCACCGATGACGGGGAGAATCGTCCTGCTGGCGTCACCCGTAAGAGCCGGAGTCGCCCCGGCGGTAAAGCGAAAATCGAACGTCGCTGCGACGTTGGAAACACCGGTAAAGTGAATCGGCTCATGGTGTTGAGCACGAGCAATATTGATGAGCAGCTGCTTTGATTGCGCATCGATAATGGCATCGTCATAGGCGATGACGGCACGCGTCAAGCTGATCGGGGAAAGGCAGCCGGAAAGAGCCGGCGCACAAAACATGATGATGCAGGTGAGTACCGTCGATGCGGATTTTTCACAAACCATCTGCGATAGCCGCCTCATTCTCTCTATCAACCGGTCGGACGCGATTTGTACCATATCGAGCAAGAGATGCCCAGCATGATGACGCCGCGCGCAGCAGCTCGACTCTAAACGGAGAAATGCGGATCCGCGGTACCGATTCGTTGAACGATCATTTCGATCGGAACGTTCGGTCTCAACGTCATACCGGCCTCCGGACGGATGGGTTGTTTTTTGACAAGATTCAAACGGACTTTCGATGCCAGCGTCGCCAAGATCAACAGGCCTTCCAACTCCGCGAACGATTCTCCGAGACACCGCCGGCCTCCGGCACCGAAGGGGAGATAGCTGAATGCCGTGTGTGTCCGTGTGGCTCCTTCGGAAAATCGCTCAGGATCGAACCGATTCGGATCCGGAAACCAACGAGTATTGCGATGTAGATTCCAGGGACTGACGAAGACCCACGCACCCGGTGGAAGCACCGCTCCCGATGGAAGCCAGTCACGGGCCTGTGCGAGACGGGTATGAAGAGTCCAGGCAGGCGGGTAGAGGCGCAAGGACTCGTCCCAAATCATCTTCGTATAACGCAGGCGAGGAAGATCCGCCGCATTGGGAAGACGGTCGCCAACCACGGTTGTCAGTTCTTGGAGCAGGCGATCGCAAACCGATCGGTATTGCGACAGTAGAAACCATGTCCAGGTCAGCGCGTTGGCGGTGGTTTCATGACCAGCGAGCAAGAACGTCATGAGTTCGTCGCGAATTTCTTCATCGCTGAGCCGGCCGCCGTGGATATCGGTGGCAACGAGTAAGAGCGACAGCACATCGTCGTTTCGATGGGGTGCCGTGCGTCTTTCATCGATAAACCTGCGAATTATCGACTCCATCGCCTCAAGGCCACGAGTGAGCCGGCGATGGGTTCTTGTCGGAACCCACAAAGGGGTCACGCTCGCGAGAAGCGAATCGTACTGCAGCTTGATCAACCTCTGTCCGACCGCAATCGTCTCCCGTATGATGTCCGCTTCGTGCCCAACATCCCGGCCAAAGAGCAGCGGCCAGATCACGGAAAGGGTAAGACGTGCCATCTCCTGTCCGATATCGATCGTGGCTCCATCGTGCCACCCCGTCAGCGACTCATCGGTTTTGCCGGTAATCAAATCGGCATATGCGGCAACGTGGTTTCCGTGAAAAAAGGGAAGAAATAGCCGCCGCTGATGGTGATGCCTGTCACCTTCCGTATGGAGTACTCCCTGACCGAAGATGCGCGATTCGGCAGGAGCGACCGGTGCTTTCCGGTAATTCTCTTGATTCGTCACCAGCACATGCTTGATGTCCGCCGGATGGTTGAGCAGATACATGGCAGCGTCGCGTTGCCACAAGAGAAGCTCGACGACAAGACCCATTGGAAGTTTGACGACATCGCCGTAGGCGTGGCAGTGCAATAGGAAGTCGAGGGTATCTCGTCGAAGCTCCGGGAAGCATCCCCACCAGCGTGAGACAGGCGGACCGGAAAGAGTAGGTGGTGGAATCGTCTGGTCGATCATGCAGCCTACGCGTCGCTCATGAAACACTTCGCATATCAGTCGTCACTATCGATGCTCCGGCCGATCCTCGGCTGTCCCGTTCATATCCTGCCGAATTGTGGACAGTGCGATCAACGAGAGGACAGCGCATAGGCTGACATACCATCCAGGGGCCAACGCGCTCCCACTCCGTTCCATAATCACCGTGGCGACCAACGGTGCCGTTCCGCCGAACAGAGCCGAGGCGACATTGTACGAAATCGAAAGTCCGGTGTAGCGGCGCGCGACGGGAAAGAGAGTCGCCACGATGGCAAAGAACGGTCCCATATAGGCTGAGACACACACCGTAATCAGGACTTGAGCCGTGACGATCAGCGTGAGATGACCGCTGCTCAGCCAAGAAAACAACGGCACGGTGCCGAGCGCGAGGCCTACGGCACCAGCGGCCAGTATCAATCGATGGCCCACTCGATCGGATAACTTACCCATGAACGGAATCAGCAGCGCCAACAGCGCCATGCAGAGCGTATTGATCAGCAGCGTCGTTCCCATCGGCAAGTCGGTCACCTTGGTCAAATAGCTGGGGAGAAACACGTAGAAAATGTAGAACGCAACACCATGGAACAGCACGAGGCCGATCACTTGCAGGAGCGGTGCTCGATGCGACCTCAGCAACTCACGGACCGGCGAAGAAGACAACTCCCCTTCATGCTGCAGTCGCTCAAAAGCCGGCGACTCGGGAATGCGCCGACGAAGGTACCAGCCGACCAGCGCGATGACACTTCCCGCAACGAACGGGATGCGCCACCCCCATTGCTGAAGTGCCTCCGATGAGAGACTCGCAGTCGCCAAAGTACCGACACCGGATCCCAACAGCGCGCCGGTCTGCGCGCTGAACCCGGCCCAGCTGCC
Source organism: uncultured Nitrospira sp. (assembly GCA_964587955.1). Taxonomy (GTDB): domain Bacteria; phylum Nitrospirota; class Nitrospiria; order Nitrospirales; family Nitrospiraceae; genus Nitrospira_D. Next base: position 37,944 of record CAZPNQ010000017.1, on the reverse strand, counting down.
GATGTAGCCTCGTTCAGTCGGTGCGGCATGCTCAACGAGGAACGTGACGGATCCGGTGAATTCTCCACCGACCGATAGGCCTTGAAGAAAGCGAAGTGCGGTCAGTGCGAGTGGTGCAGCGAGACCGATCTGCGCATACGTCGGCAACAAGCCAACCATGCAGGTGGGCAACGCCATCAGAATAATGGACCAGGCCAAGGCCGCACGTCGTCCTCTGGTATCACCCCAGTAGCCGAACAGCAGCGCACCCAGTGGTCTGGCGAGGAACCCGACGGCAAATACACTGAACGTGGCAATCAATGCTAACGACGGATCAGAAGCGGGAAAGAAGAGACGAGACAAAACCGGTGCGAAATATCCAAAGAGGGCGAAATCATACCACTCCAACACATTCCCGATCGCGCCGGCCAAGACCGTCTTCCGTAAAGCGTTCGGTTCATCCGAACCCATGAATACGCCTTCGTGCGAGAGTGACGACATCAAAGCGGTCACCATACCATGAATAGCAGGTTGCGGAAAAACGAGGTTGACTCCATATGGCTGAAATGTTCAGTACGAGTGTGACCGCCTAACCTCAGGATGCTCAAAAAGGCCGTCCAGCCAGGCCGCAGCGAGCGAAGAGACGAGGCGTACGCTTCGGTACGTTGAGTCTCTGAGTGATGCGAGAACGCCGCTGGCGGACTTTTTCAGCATCCTGCTAGAAGCCGGAGCGCGTGGCTACCCTTACGGACAACTATCTCGTGTTTCAGTCGAATGACTCGTCAACGGTGTATCGCGGTAGGATTGGAACCGGCGGCCAGTGTTGTAAAGGCGCGCTCCATGGCCTTGACTCTCGTGAGATAGGCTCTCACATCATGGTCACCGCAATGTTGGCGCGGCAAGAGATGAAAGTTCCGCTTTGCGTAATCGCGGCCGGCCCCGGCGCCGCAGAGATGTATGACCGCGGCCAAGTCCTGCTTCTGTTGGAGCGTTGCCGGCCGATCTCCGACCGCTTTTGCGACGTGACGGTCGAGGTAGGCGGCGGTCAGTTCGATCGCATGGCCTGGGATGATTCTGGTGTAGAGGCGGTTGAACCAACACGAACTCAAGTCGTGCCATGGCCCGTCTTCGACAACGACATGATTGTGGATACAGTAACGCTTCCCTTCTTGAAACGTGCCGTCCGTAATTTGGAACATGCCGACCGCCGTCGAGGCAGGCTGGTACCATTCCAAGGGATTCGACGAAATGAAGCGCCATCGCCAGTACGTTCGCGCCACGGGGTTACCGGATCCTTCGGCCTGGGCCAAGGCGGCGAGCAATTCCGGCGTCATAATGGCTGTCGAATGTGCCTCAAACAATGCGCCGTATTCTCGCCATGTCTCGCGGGGACTCTTGGTCAGTGCATTTTCCACCGGAAAAAAGAATTCCGTTGGTTTGTAGAACGCGTGATAGCTCCAATTAATCCCCAACAGGACAACGAAGAGAAGAAGGGCGCTGATCCCCAGTCGCATCGCAGGTGGTGTTCGGCCGACTGCCCGGAGGAACAAGCAGAGATTCTGCCACCGACGATACGCGAACTGCGTCGTCGATCGCCATGGCTGAGAACGGCGGGAGGGAGAAGTGCGGGGATGGCGGCGTGGAGACATGTCGGAAGAGTAACAGAAAATCGATAAATTCTTCCTGCCGGAAATACTGCGTGGAGCGTACACCGGTTCAGAATGTACCGATGTGTGACCGACTTGCATTGCGGTCAGGACAAGCTCAATATGGCCGACAACTTTGCGCTCACGTCATTCACGTGAGCTATCGCTCCGGGAGGCTGGCATGCAACGACTCGTGATACTGAGCACCACCGTGTTGGCGCTCCTTCTATCCCCCTCTGCATTCTCGCAATCATTCACTGACAAGGCCAAGAAGGACAGCGCGGTCGATATGAGTGATGAGGATCCCGCGATGCAAAAGGCCATGGAACGCGCCCGCGCGGGCTTGGAAGATTTTCTTCGAAAAGCCGGCGCGCCGCCGCCCAACACGGACCTGTATTCAGTCAAAGTCAGAGTGAGCGAAGGCGACAACCAAGAATATCTGTGGATCTCGAACCTGAAAGCACAAGGAGATCTGTGGTCGGGACGGATCGACAACCTTCCGATGATCCGTTCAGTCAAAAAGGGGCAGTCGTACTCATTCGCTAAGACGGAGATTGTCGATTGGACTTATATCGATAAAAGTAAAAAGAAGGTGGTTGGCAATTTCACAACATGTGCGCTGCTCACTAAAGAACCGCCGGCTGTCGCAGAATCGATTCAGAAGCAATATGGCCTCGAATGCGATCGTTGATGTCGCACATGTGATCGCTGAACGCTTCCCTCGTTTCCGATCAGCAGTTCTGATCCGTTAACAGGCTGCCACGCTGTTCCCTCCTCAAGCCGTACTACGCTTCTCCAACGTCTGCCTGGCGAGAGATCCCTTGTGTGCGCCCAATTTCTTTAGGTGTGGGAATGTATGGGCAAGGAGAATGGCAGGGCCGCCGTTAGGACTTACCGTTCCTTTAGTTGTTGTCTATGAACAAGGTAGAAACGGCGATCATGAGACCGATACAAACAAAAAAGGCCACGATAATCAGCAACATACTCACACTCCTTTTGTTTTTTTATGAAAGCCTCGGTCGCATCGTAACGTCTACAAGCTTTCTCTATCCGGCCATGTAGTCGGACTATCACTGCGTCCCTTGAAGTGTATCCAATCCCTCAAATATGTGCGTAAGCATTTGAAAACACGCTTAATTATGTCGATCTAATGATACGTGTGATATACGATTATCTGCCCCTGAATCTGATTCTATGCCGCGTACGACCTAACTCTGCGATGCTTGCAAGGTAGAAGACACCACCCCTATAATGCACCCCCAACGTTGAATGGATGCGTTAACTATCTGGAGGAAACAGAGCGATCATGAGCGAGCGAACATTGGCCATTATCAAGCCGGACGCGGTCAAGAAACATGTCATCGGGGATATTATCCATCGGTATGAACAAGCGGGACTGAAACCGGTTGCCATTAAGATGATTCACATGTCTCCGTCGGTAGCTGAGGGATTTTATGCCGTACACAAAGCGCGCCCTTTTTTCGGAAGTCTCTGCGCGTTCATGTCCTCCGGACCTGCGGTCGTCCTTGTGTTACAGGGTGACAATGCCATCAAGAAGAATCGGGAGCTGATGGGGGCGACCGACCCGGCGAAAGCCGATGCCGGAACTATCCGTAAAGCCCACGGATCGAACATCGAATTCAACGCCGTGCATGGTTCTGACTCGCCGGAAACTGCGCAATTCGAGATTGGATATTTCTTTCCCGGTATGGAGGTTTTCCTCTGACCTCATATGTTGGAGGCAACGATCTTCTCGCGATGACACACTAAACCAACAGGTTGAGAGGACCGGCGCAAACGCTGTTCCTCTCTATCCTGGTCTCACGCCGCTTCGGAACCAAACAAGTCAGACTCGATGCACTGCGTTCTCTCGCCGGACTCTTGTCTGATCGTTCCTTGACAATATTAGTCAGCCCCCTCTACCATCCGGAACGTATTCTAGTTTAGGCTGGGACGAGCAGTGCTCGCTGTTTTGTTCCTCGGCCTCAACCTCTCATTTTGATTTTCTCGATTGGAGCCCGACATGATTCCATCTGATTTACGGTTTCACAAAGAGCATGAGTGGGTTCGCCTCGACGGGAACCGAGCGACGGTGGGCATCAGCGACTTTGCGCAAGATGCCTTGGGTGATATCGTGTTTCTGGATCTGCCCAAGATAGGCGTCTCGATCAAAGTCGGCCAACAGATCGGTGAAGTCGAATCGACGAAAACGACGTCCACGATTTATACGCCGGTGAGCGGGACCGTGAGCCAGATCAATACCGATTTAAAAGATCATCCTGAAGTGGTGAATTCAGACCCCTATGGCAAAGGTTGGATCGCTGTGATCGAACTTGCCGATCGTGGGGAAGTGGATCAACTGATGACGGCCTCGCAGTACGAAGCCTTCCTTGCCAGCCAGAAGAAAGGTTGAGGCCTCGGGTGAGGTTGGGTCTCGAAGCTCATTTAGTTGCGTCGTAGGCTCAACCTCGATCTAGCCTGGAGAATGTCTTCTCCCACCCACATTGCGATTCTCGGTGCCGGGCCCGGCGGATATGTCGCCGCCATCCGGGCGGCACAGCTCGGCGCGCGCGTGACCGTTGTTGAACGGGAGAGGCTAGGTGGTGTCTGCCTCAACTGGGGGTGTATCCCGAGCAAGGCGCTCCTCTCCGTCATTGAACTCGGTGACAAAATCAAAAAGGCCAGAGATCTCGGCCTCGCGGTGCAAGGGACCGTCGGGTATGATCTTGCCCGCATGGTCTCACGAAAAGACAAGGTTGTGGCTACGCTGGTAAAAGGGATCGCTACGCTATTTAAAGACTGGGGCATCGAGCATATCAGCGGACAGGGAACGCTGAAAAATGAGCGGATCATCGCCGTGACAAAGCCGGACGGCCATCAGCTGGATATCCAAGCTGATGCGCTCTTGATCGCGACAGGATCGTCTTGGCCAACCCTCCCACAATTCCCGATCGATGGGCGACAGATTCTGACCAGTCAACACCTGCTTGACCTCGCAGAGGTCCCGGCGACTCTTTTGATTGTCGGCGGCGGCGTCGAAGGATGCGAGTTTGCATCCTTGTACAGTGGGTTGGGGACACAGGTGACGATGGTCGAGCTGCAATCTCGCGTCCTGCCGCTTGAGGATCAGGATATTTCGTCGGCGATGGAGCGTGAACTCAAGAAGCGCGGGATCACCGTGCTGACCGGGACGACCGTCGAGCGTCTCCAACGGTCATCGGACACCGTTCTGGTTCATTTCAAAGATGGCAGTGCTGTCTCGTTCGAAAAACTGTTGGTCTCGGTCGGACGGGGATTGAACTCACGGGGAATCGGACTGGAACACGCAGGTGTTCGCGTCGGACCGCGCGGCGAAATTCTGGTGAACGACAGCATGGAAACTCATACACCGGGTGTCTATGCGATCGGCGATGTGACGGGCAAAGCGATGTTGGCTCATGTTGCATCGACACAGGGGCAGGTCGCTGTGGAGAATATTTTGGGGCACCGGCGGACCATCAACTATGACGTTATCCCAGCCGGCATTTTCACGTTGCCGGAAATCGGGCGAGTCGGACTGACTGAACAACAGGCCAGAGAACGGGCTCACGTAAACGGCAAGAGTCCCGATCGAAGCGTGAAGGTCGGCCGTTTTCGCCATGCCGGACTAGGCAAAGCTCATGCGACGAACGAGACCACCGGGTTTTTTAAAGTCATTGCGGATGCGGAAACCGAGAAAATCCTGGGTGTGCACATTCTCGGGGCTCACGCCGCCGACTTGATTCATGAGGCCGCGCTGGCTATGCAGGTCGGAGCGACGGTGACCCACGTCGCCGGGATGATACATGCGCATCCGACTCTTGCTGAAGGTATGATGGAGGCGATGGAGGACGTCGGGGGGGGCGCCATTCACCAAGTTCGAAAGAGGGTAGGCGGATGATCAAATCCCTCCTGCTCAACCTCGGTCTGTTGTCCATGACGATCGGGATGGTGTTCTGGATCCGAGGGGGTTCACAGCCGCCGGTTCACGAGTTCCCCTCAGTTGCCGACAAGCAGGTCATCGCTTTACAAACTACAGAATCAGACGATATGCACAGCCCGACTGCCGGATCGGCATACCGTAATGCACCGGATCCGAACATCGCTTCCGTCGTTCCAACGGAGGCATCAAACACAGCGATCCATTCACGACTCGACCTCAATCGCGCAAACGCGGGCGAGCTTGAGTCGTTGCCCGGAATTGGAACCGTGCTGGCCCGGCGTGTGATCGCGTTTCGAGAATCAGCCGGACGATTTCAGAAGATCGAAGACCTTCGTGGGGTCAAAGGCATCGGTGCCAAAAAATTCGAGCGCCTCAAGTCCTTCGTGATGGTCTCAGCGGTGAATTCCTAGTAGGCGACGGAGCCACGGTCTATGACGAACATACGCCAGCAGCTCGATCTGATTCAGCGCGGGGCGGTAGAGGTGATTCACCACGTCGAGTTGGAAGCAAAGCTCAAACGTGCGCTCGCGGAGAATCGCCCCTTACGTGTCAAAGCGGGATTCGATCCGACGGCTCCGGATCTCCATCTTGGGCATACGGTCCTGATTCACAAATTGAAGCACTTCCAAGATCTCGGGCACCACGTCATTTTCCTGATCGGTGATTTCACCGGGATGATCGGTGATCCGACCGGGGTATCGGAGACTCGTAAAGCATTGACCAAAGAACAGGTGTTGGAAAATGCCAAGACCTACCAAAGACAGATTTTTAAGATTCTGGACCCGGCGAAGACCCTCATTGAATTCAACAGCCGATGGATGAGTGCGATGTCGGCTGACGGGTTGATTCAGTTGGCCGCGCACTATCGGGTCGCACGGATGATGGAACGGGACGACTTCCGTAAGCGCTATCAGGAGCAGAAGCCGATCAGTGTTCATGAGTTCTTGTATCCCTTGGTGCAAGGCTACGATTCCGTCGTGCTCAAGGCCGATGTCGAGCTTGGGGGGACGGATCAAAAATTCAATCTCTTGGTGGGACGTGAATTGCAGCGCGACTATGGCCAAGAATCGCAGGTCGTGATCACGATGCCGTTGCTCGAAGGAACGGATGGCGTCAAGAAGATGAGCAAGAGCGTCGGCAATTACATCGCACTGGAAGACACACCAGGGGACATGTTCGGGAAACTCATGTCCATCAGCGACACACTGATGTATCGGTACTATGAGCTGCTCACCACGGAAGACTTGGAGCCTGTCAAAGCGCTTCACCCCATGGAAGCCAAACAAACACTCGCCGAGCTGATCGTGGCGCGGTATCACGGTGCAGAGGCAGGTCTCCTCGCGAGAACCGAGTTCCAGCAGAAATTCCAAGCCAAGGAATTTCCCGACAAACCCGATGCCCATGTGGTATTGCAATCGGATGATATGGTGGAGAAGGATGCTCGAGAGGGCAATAGCATCAGGCTTGCAAAATTGATCGCTAAAACAGGCCTGATTTCTAGCGGCAGTGAAGCACGGCGATTGATCATTCAAGGCGGAATCGAAGTGGACGGCGTGAAGGAGACTAATCCCGACAAGCTCATCTCATTTGAATTGCATCAGCTACGCCGTCTTAAGGTTGGGAAGAAAAAGTTCGCTGTGGCGGAACTCAAGCAGTGAAATGAATGAGTAGTTTTTGAGCGGTTAAAATAGCAGCCGGTATTCTTGAAACGCCGTGTGTCAAAATGGTACTGAGCTTCTAAATGGCTGTTGCAAGGCCAGGCAGAGTGCGTTAAATTTCACACCTGCTCGTCACCATTAGAGAAAGGAATCAACAATGCATATTCGGCTGGATCGACTCTGTGTTCCATTGCTCTTGGGCGCGATGCTGACGATGCCTTATGTCGGTCACACCGAAGAGCACCATAGCAGTCATCGGACACTCTCTGGAGTCGTCGTCAAACAAGGTACCGGTTTGGCCGTCAGAACGCCTGACGGCGCTATGTATCAAGTCAATGAAAACCAGTCTCATCGCCACGGACATGCAGCCTTCAAAGAAGGTGATGAAGTAAGCGTGGTGGTGGATGAAAACAACACGGCCATTGATCTCCATCATAAGGGCAAAGAGGGGAAACATACCTTTGTGACAGGCAAGCTGATCCACCTAGGCAAAATGGAGAAACAAGTCAAACTTCAAACGGCCGAAGGCGAGAAAGTGTTCCCCTTAACCAGGCAGGAGATCAAAACCAAAGGAATCGAACAGGGCACAGAGGTGACAGTGGAACTAAATGAAGCAGGCGCAGTGATTGATTTACACCGAACCAAATAAAAACACAATCGCTGCTGCACCCAGCCCGCAGGACATACTCGCTGGGTTATTCATGAAGTGGCTGGGCCCTAGTGTTCTTGAGCCGCATGCCCCGTAAGAGACGCATAGCTCACTGAAAAGTATCTAAGCTGGGTGATTTTCTTCGGCTGTCAGTGTCCGCACTTTTCTCATGGTGAGTTGTTCTCTCACGGGGGATGCTCGGCTCCAGCGCCGGCAATTTACTGGTATCAGTATAGACGGTTCTGTTTCTTGACTTGGTAGCGATGGCCCGCGTAGGATGCGGCTGACGAGCGGGCGTAGCTCAGTGGTAGAGTCCTAGCTTCCCAAGCTAGTTGTCGTGGGTTCAAATCCCATCGCCCGCTCCAATTTATCAACCACTTCCGACTCCTCTCCTTCCGCGTCCCCCTGAGAAATTCCGGTTTCGGGGCCGGTTCCATTCGAGGAGACCGGTATAGGCCTCACTGGCAGGGCAGCGTCAGCGGGCTGGCCGAACCGTGCCACATCCTCGACGACCTGCGACAAGAAGTGCGGGTTCAGATGGGCATAGCGTCCTACCAAGGCCGTGCTCTTGTGCCGCAACAGCGCGGCCAAGACGCGATCCGGATGGCCTTGCATGGCCGCCCGACTCGCTGTCGTATGCCTCAAGGTGTGCCATGTTACATCCTCAAGCCCAGCTCGCGCCGCCGCCTTGGTGAAGATCCGCGTCGTGAAGTTGCGTTGATCGAGCGAGGTGTAAGTATTCTCGCTGGGAAAGATCCAGATGGAGCGCCCCAACGAAGGCAACGCCCGCAGAATCGCCAGCGCTTCCTGATTCAACTTTGCAAACTGCGCCTCCCCCGCCTTGGTCTCTGGCAGCACCAGAAAGCCGTGGTCAAAGTTCACGTCAGTCCAGCGGGCCTTCATTTGTTCAGACAAGCGCAGGCCAGTTATGATCGCGAACCGCGCCCAGGGTCCATAGGTGGGCCCAAGCTCCGCCACCAACCGCGCCTCTTCCGCGAGCGACAGAAACCGTGTTTTGCCTTTAGGGATCTTGGGCAGCGTGACCCGGTCAAAGGGATTCCGTTCCACCTGCCCATCGCGCACTGCCCGGTTAAGCAGATGCCTCAAGAACTTCATGTAATGGAGCACCGTTTGCTGCGCTTTTCCTTCTGCGAAGAGACCCCGTTGAGCATCTTCCAACAGGGCAGGGGTGACGGAATCGACGCGCAGTCCTTTCAATCGCCTCTTCCACCACATGCCATAGTTTCGCTCGGCTGCCTGGTTCTTGACGGCGGAGACCTTGAGGTAGCTATCAATAAGCGTCTCAACCAAGGGCGCATGCCCCCGCTGATACCGTTCCGGGAAGAAGCGCCCTTCCCGCTGTTCCTTTTTCGCCTGCTCGTAGAACTCGCGAGCCTTTGTCTTATTTTTTCCAAAACTGCCGAATTTGCGGTCTTTTTTGTTGTGCACCAAACGCACACACCATTCCTTCTGTCCGGCGGCATTGAGCCGCTGATACAGGCCTCGGTCTTTCCGCCCTGGCCGTGCCATTGTTCACCCTCCTTTCTATTTCGAGTCTGGTTTGTTGAATTCACGCTCAAGCAGGGCGCGAATGAAACCGCTAGCCGTGTATCCCTCACTCCTCAGGGTGTCAAGCTTGTGCTTGCGCGCCACAGGAAGTTGAATCAGTAGTCGGGCTTTCGCCATTTCTCATCACCTCCTTCGGTACCAATATACAATGGTATGTAAATACATATCAAGCTACATCCATTGATATGAATCTGGTTACCTGGTATCTTTCCTCCGATGCAAAACTTTGAAATCAAGCCCCGGCGCAAGCAATTTGGCCTCCGACTCGCGATCGATCTCATGAAGGATGTTAAGCATTATGCAGTCGATGAGGGAAAACCTTTGAACGATTTAGTTGAAGAAGCCTTACGCGATTTTTTGAAGAAACATCGGCGAAAGGCTTTGCCGAACTGGATCGACAATGAATGATAGTCCGCTCAATGCAACTTTGAGGCATTTCGAATTTGCGGAATAAAAAGCCTGGCGACCGACCCGCCAATAAAACCCGTCAAGGAGGTAAGACACCTTCTGGTCGATGAAGAAACTGTGTATGAGTTAGTAGAAGAGAGAGATTGAGAGAGATATACTGAAAAACTACCGGACCCAGATATCGCCCAGCCAATACTAGTTTAGATACCTACTGCTCAGGGTTTACCCATGATGTGTCATAATCAATCAGTACGGCACAGAGTGTGCCTACTAAGATTTCCACTGGAATATTTTTTCTACCTCTCTCCTAGCTCATCTGATGGAACTGGCAAGCCGGAGCACTGTTCGATGTAGTCGATCTCTGCCGAAATATGCTCACGCCATTGTTTTCGACTCATATTTCGCGTGAGTTTGGCACAAAGTAAATCTGCCCAGACTCCTCGGGCGGGCCACAGTCGAACTGTTTTATCTGAGCTTGCAGACGCTATCTTGGTGCCATCTGGGCTAAAGGCCAGGCTAGTGATATAGCCCGTATGACCTGAAATCTCCGATCCAATCAGCTGTCTCGTCCGCACATCCCACAGGCGCAGAGTCATATCGTCACCGCCTGACGCCACCGTTGTCCCATCTGGGCTAAAGGCGACACTCGTCACAGAGCTTCTATGACCTGCAAGCGGGGTCCCAACGGCTTGTCTTGTCCGTACATCCCATAGTCGAAGCATATAGTCGCGCCCTCCAGACACCACCATGGTGCCATCGGGACTAAAAGCTAGGCTTGTCACAGCGGCTTCATGACCAACAAGTGGGTCTCCAATGGGCTGACCTGTCTGCGCATTCCACAATCTCAGCGTGTTATCTTCACCACCAGATACAATCTTGGTGCCGTCCGGGCTGAAGCTAACTGTTCCCACTACACCTCGATGGCCCCTAAGCGGTATACCGATCAGCTGCCCCTTCTGCACATCCCATAGCCGTACTGTCTTGTCCAGACTTCCTGAGACTAGCTTGGTCCCATCTCGGCTAATTGCGATGCTATCGACATAGCTTTCATGGCCGAGAAAATTCATCTTGAGTCGCCCCGTCTGCACGTCCCATAGTCGCACGATCATCTCATCACCCGCTGACACTAGCTTCGTACCGTCTGGAATAAAGGCTACACTTCGTACCAAACCTTTATGGCCACGAAACGGAGACCCAATAGTCCGACCTGTCTGCACATCCCACAATCGAAGAGTTTGGTCATGACTCCCTGAAACCATCCTTGTGCCATCTGAGCTAAAGGCCACACTCGAAACTGTTTCAGAATGACTCGCGAGCGCCTTTCCAATCGGCGGCTCGGGTTGCACGTTCCACAGCCGGAGAGTATTGTCACCATTACCGGAAGCCATCTTGCTACCATCAAGACTTAACGCCATGCTATTCAACCAACCATGATTACCGTAAAGAGTTTCCCCGATCTGTTGCTGCGTCTTGATGTCCCAAATCCTTACGGAATGGGCTCGGCTTTCTCGATTTCCCTGACTTCCGGAGATGACCCTTGTGCCATCTGAAGTGAAGACGACGCTAAACACCGGACCATTATGGCCTTTTATTGGAGTTCCAATCGGGTGATGCGTAAGGACATCCCACAGCCCCACTGTCATATCCTCGCTGCCAGACACCACTTTGGTACCATCAGGGCTGAAGGCCACACTTTTCACCCAGCCTTGATGACCATTAAACGGCTTTCCTATTGGCTGTCCAGTTTGAACATCCCAGAGCCGTAAAGTTTTATCTTCACTCCCAGACACGATCTTGTTTCCATCAAAACTAAAAGCCACACTGCCCACGGCACCGTTATGACCCTGAAGAGAAGCTCCGATCTGTCTCTGCGTTTGAACATCCCACAGCCGTAGAGTCTTATCCCCACTGGCCGACACCACTTTCGTCCCATCGGGACTAAAGGCGACATCCCATACCTCGCGCTCGTGACCCTGTAATGGGGACCCAATTTGTTCACCAGTCTGCACATCCCACAGCCGTAGTGCCTTATCGTCACTGCCAGATAAAACCTTGGTGCCGTCCGGACTAAAGGCCACGCTCCTTATATTATTTCCATGACTTCCAAATGGCACGCCAATCATCTCGCCTGTCTGAGCATTCCACAGACGCAACCTCTGGTCTCGGCTACCAGAAACGATCTTTCTACCGTCTCGGCTAAACGCGATGGCCAAGACTAGAGAATCTGATCCAATAACTTTTTCATCATGTTGGAAGTCGCGCACTCCTGCTAACAGCAATCCTTCGACTTCAGTATGTGGGGCAATCTTATGTGCCGCCAACATCATCTCTAACCCGAGTACTGATCCTCCGGGACGCACACCACGTATTATTGCCCGTGACTCGTCAATCACACGAAGAGCGGTAGTTTGTTTGAATTGTTGTTTAAAGTTTAGAGACTGCCAACTAGCCATGAGGATAAGAGCAATGAAAACTGTGGCGATACTCCAAGCTATTATTTTTGCATTGCGACGTTGACGGACGTTCTCACCGATAATTTCGTCCAGGCTACGACCTTGCAGCGGAGCAGAGATTCGAGCTACACCGTTCAGGAATATGGGATTACGGGGAGATAATTCAGTCTGAGTGCGGATTGAGCGAAAGTCGAGGTGAAGTGGCTCCTCACTGAAGATCTTACTAAGGATTGGAGAAACCGCTGTCGTTTTATTCCAATCGAAATCACTCTGCTCGTGATTCCATTCGATGGCTCCCTCGGTGAGCACGATTAGTAATGTATTGGGCGAGCGGTTCGCAAGCCAGTAAGTGATTTCCTTTTTCACCCAATGTGACTGCGCGGCCTGCGGTGAAGCTAGCAGAAGGAAGTATTCGGATTCGCTCAGGGCTTTCTCAATGCTAGACCATAGTTGGGGACTGATGCTGAGATTAGTCTGATCTCGGAATATCCGAAAAGTGTCGGATTTGAGCCACTTATACCAGGGTCTAGCAAAACGCTGAAGCTCAGACTGAAGTGTCGGTGCCAGTCTTCCATCAGCTGCATGGCTGTAAGATATGAAAACTTTATACTTCATTCGGATGCCTTAAACATCAGTACATGAATGGTCGGGAGGATACGTCAAAAGCTCTGAAATGCAAGCTAGGAACGTGTAACTTGGATTCTAAGCTCAGCTTTTTCCAGGATAGCGTCTTACTCTGAAAAGTTTCGACCACCTTGCGCTCAATGCCTTCCTACGCAATAAAAGGAGCTTACCAGAATCGATTTTTCACGTATAATGCCTTCCCTACATTTACCGAATGTTCTATTGATAAGTAAGATGCCAAATGTAGTTTGCGATTTTTATTCATGCACCCTAAGCAATGACCACCGAATTATCGCGGCTTATATCAATAATTGAATACGCACAACAATCGGCGCGGATGAAAGCGTCAGTGGTTGCAAGCATAGCATCGCACGATATCTTTGCTCTTTGGGAAGAGGCTGCACAGGGGCGGGTAGGTGTGCTCGTCAATCCAGACGCGCGAGAGGAAAGCGACGAGCGCTGGCTTGTCATTCAGCGATTGCAGCAATCGCATCCACCGCTTACTCAAAGTGTGGTCTTGAAGCCATGGCTGGAGTTGAGTCATGAGCCGTATACGGCTCCTAAACTTCGACAAGTCGTCACAGGCCAAAGTCTTATCGATGCGGGCACTCATCGCAGATCTAACCAAAATAGAAACCTCACAGAAGAGCAGGCGAGACTACCCGAAATTGATCCAAAAGCAACCCTTGATCTCGGCGAGTACAAACGATCTGATGAGGTAAGGGCTGAATTTGTCTTGTATCAGTCCAAATTGTGGAACCATTGGTCGGAACATGAAAAGAGTGTACGGGAACCATTGCTCTCTATTCAAAGCTATACACATTGAAACAGCAATTCGAGGAAGGCATTGTCGAAAAGGCGATCGAGCTCACTTGGGGAGTGGGCGTTGTCGTCTGGGATCATCCTGACGGTAAGGTTACATATCCTCTCATTACACGTCTGGTTGAGCTTAGTCTCGATGAGACGACAGGTGCGCTTGAGATTCGACCTCGCGATGTCCCACCTCGACTTGAGCTTGATTGGTATGCATCGGTTGATATTCAAGGTGTGACCGTCGTTGAAAAAGCAGGGAAGGAGTTCTTCCAGAGAGCAGTGCAAACGCTTTCACCGTTTGACCGAGGCAGCTTTGAACCCATGCTTCGTTCGGCGGTGACGCATCTTGATTCCCACGGAGCATACCGACCTGATCAAGGTTCTCCTGAGAATCGTTCCGTTCCCAAGCCGCAATCCAATCTCGTTTGCACAGATACATGGGTGTTATTTGCACGACCGCGTTCCAGCAATTTATTTATTCAGGACCTAGATCGGTTCAAAGAACAACTTGAGGGAAACCATGACTTACCTTTACCCCAAGCCGTTTGCGCGGTTGTGACAGAGCCGGCCACCACAAATGAAGAACTAATTCTTCCTCGATTCCGCGGTGTGTCAATGTCTGGCGGGAGCGGCCAATCGACAGTGATAGGAGCCACCACCGCAAAAAAAGTAAAGGATCTCTTTTTCCCTAAGCCATTCAATAACGAGCAAGTGCGTATCGTCCAACTACTTGAGGTCAGTGATGGTGTAGTAGTTCAAGGTCCACCAGGTACGGGCAAAACCCATACTATTGCTAATGTCATTTCTCACTATCTCGCGAACGGCAAACGTGTGTTGGTTACATCAATGAAGGATCCAGCATTGGCCGTACTGCGAGACAAGCTACCACATGATATCAAGCCACTCGCCATTTCTCTGTTGTCAACCGAAGTTGATGGCATGAAACAGTTTGAACATGCGATCAATAAGATCGCATCGGAAGTTCAATCCATCGACCGTTCGGCAACAACTCGGCAAATTTCACAAAGCGAAATAAATATCGATGCCTTGCACGGTAAATTGGCACGGATTGATTATGAAATCGAGCGCTGGGCAAAAGCGAATCTTGAACCCATTGACTTAGATGGTGAGCAGATCGACCCGCAGGACGCTGCGCGTGAAGTCGTTCAGGGAGAAGGTCAGTACGAATGGCTAGAGGATAAGTTGGATACGTCCATCAACTGCGCGCCGATTATCGCTGATGAAGATGTCATCAATCTTCGAGAGGCACGACGCATTCTCGGCCAGGATATTACCTACCTCGATTCTATCTTGCCCTTACATGCAGAGTTCCCGCAGTCGAACCTTCTCCTCCAAGTTCATGAAGATCTCGTGCAACTCGAAGCCCTACAGAAACAACTCGATGGAGGCCAGGTCCCATGTTTGTTTGATTACTCGCAAGAGACGATGGCAGCGTGCTCCGCTTTACTTGGCGATATTGAACACTTGGACGCTAAACGCACAGAAATTACGACCGCAGGTCGGTCATGGACCGAACCGGTGCACACTAAGCTCGTGCAGGGTCATCGGGCGGAGGCATTTCAGCTGTTAGGTACACTTGGTCGTGAGTTCACGCAGGTTAAAGAAAGACAGAAACTGTTTTATCAGCGCCCAGTCGATTTGCCGGATGGTTTTGAAGCCAATGCTGAAGTTGTAGTGGCGGTAGCCAACCTGGCTGAGGGGAAAAGCCCTTTTGGCGTCATCGGAGTTTTTGGTAAGAGCGTACAAAAGCAGATGCTCAAACAGGTGCGCGTTTTGGACAAGATGGATCTGCAAGAATCGGAAGACTGGCTACATGTCGCTCACTTCTTAGATCATCGACGTCATCTAAGACAGTTGGCCATTCGGTGGAATGCGTTGGCACAGGAATGCGGTATGGATTCATTGCCCGGCACCGACCCCGAACATGGACTGATGGCCCGGTCTCAATTCCAATTATTCGAGTTGATAGCCGAAGTTATTGCGATTGAGAAGTCTGTAACTACACGCGCAGTGAAATTGTTTGAGTCCTTTCAACCTGCTCGACGTGTAATACACGATATCCATGCGTCGGGCGCTCTCGCCAATGCCCTTCGTCACCATTTGACGAAAAACCGTTTATCGAATGTCTGGTCAACTAGGGACCAATTCGCTAAGGTCCTCGAAGGGAAATCGGGAGCTGTGGTTGCGGCTCTCCACCGATTTTTTGCTGATACTCTGGGGAACTCTGAGATTGAGGGTTCACGGATGCAGGCGCAATGGGCAGCACTCATGACTGAACTTGCCCGAGTTCAAGGGCTATCAAACACGCTTGCACGTGTGAAGGATGTCACTTCGCGAATAGCTAGTAACGGTGCACCGCTGTGGGCTGCGCAATGCCGCATGCCATTCACAAATGCTATTGACTCGATCTTACCAGATAACTGGAGGACGGCATGGCGTCTGAGACGACTGGCAACCTATCTCGACGTCAATGATACGCAGGAATCTCTAAAGAAATTAGCGATCGAACGAGCACAGGTTACGCATTTATTGGCGCGGGCCTATGAGGAGACAGTCTCAAAGCGCACGTGGTTGAGGTTAGCGGAGAATGCGTCACCCAGCATCCGTGCGGCATTGGCCGCTTATCTTACCGCTGTGCAAAAAATCGGCAAGGGCACTCCTGGAGCCAAGCGAGCCGTTCGTTATCGAAAGGATGCGCGCGAAGCCGCGTCTGCTGCTAATCCTGCCGTCCCATGTTGGATTATGCCCCATCACCGAATCAGCGAGTCGCTACCGCCTGAATTGGGTTGCTTTGATCTCGTCATTATCGATGAAGCATCACAGTCCGACCTTGCTGCATTGCCTGCGCTTCTTCGTGCACAGAAAATTCTAGTGGTGGGCGACGATAAACAAGTATCACCGGAAGGCGTTGGATTGGAGGAACAAAAGGTCAAAAGCCTAATGGTGCGCTTCTTACAGGATCAGGTTTCAATCTATCGTCCACAGTTGTCGCCGGATCGTTCTCTATATGACTTATTCAAGGTTGTGTTCGCGCGGAGCGCGGTAATGCTTCAGGAACATTTCCGCTGTGTGCCTGCGATCATCGAATATTCCAAACGAGAGTTCTACAACCATGAATTGCGGCCACTTCGGATACCACGAAACTCGGAGAGGATTGATCCCCCCCTAGTTGATGTTTTAATCGAAGATGGGTTTCGGAGCGGGGATATCAATCGCCCTGAAGCTGAGTTCATTGTTCATGAGATTCACAAGCTTGTCCGCGACGAAAGAATGATGAACCGCTCCATTGGGGTAGTCACATTGCTTGGTGATAAACAAGCTATGTATATCTGGGAGCGGTTGACAGACACTGTGGGTCCAGAGCTGATACGACAGCATCACATCGCTTGTGGAGACGCCAGAACCTTTCAGGGCAAGGAACGGAATGTAATGTTTCTCTCAATGGTTGCAGCGGTTAATGATCGGGGAGCCTCTCTGTCGCGGGATACTTTTGCTCAACGATTCAACGTAGCAGCAAGCCGAGCCCAAGATCGCATGTATCTGGTCCGATCACTCGAAGTCGACCAACTATCGGACAAGGATATACTTCGTCGGGGGCTGATCTCCCATTTTTCTACGCCCTTCTTGCAAGATGAGAAAACAGTTGCAGATCTTCGTTCTCACTGCGAGTCTCCATTTGAGCTAGAGATTTACGACGAACTGACACGTCGTGGTTTTCGTGTCATCCCACAGGTAAAGGTAGGTAGTTATCGTATCGATATGGTTGTCGAAGGTGGAAACGACGAGCGACTTGCAGTGGAGTGCGATGGAGATCGGTATCACGGTTCCGAAAGATATGCAGACGATATGAATCGACAGCGAATTTTAGAGCGAGCCGGTTGGGTTTTTTGGCGGGAATTTGCATCCGTATTTATCCGTCGCAAAGCCAGGGTTATGGAAGATCTATTGAAGACTCTAAAGGAGCGCGGGATTGAGCCATCGACAGGGGAGAATGTTTCCAAAAGCGTTCATTCCGAGTTCCGACGTTTTCGAGCTGGTGAACTCGTTCTCTCCGATTTTACTGATACCTCAGACGCTTCAGAAAGTCCCTCATCGTCTTCCACCACAGAATCGACAGAAGAAAGGTCGTCCGTAAAACCTGAAACGGCATGTAACCAAGATATGCCGATGCCTCCCTCATTTTCAGGTAGGCCATCGAACGACAAAGAACAATTCCGGAAGTCTACTGTGATTTCCAGGGAGTCAATTCCTGAGAAGCCCCAAACTCAAACCACCGAAACATCATCTCGCGTGGAGTATAGCGATGAAGCGTTCCGCGATTTTCTGACTGTGCACCAATTAACGTCTGAAGACAACCGACAGAAAAATGGTGCGCTTTGGGTTAACTTGGACGAGGACGGATCAGAAAGTGCGCAAACACTCTCTAAGTGGGGATTTAGGTACAAGGCAGGTCGAGGGTGGTGGAAAAAATAATGATTCCGCTTTATCAATATGCTTTGGCACCTGTAAATTCATCTGACAGGTAGGGGCAATTTACAGTCGAGTGCGAAGTTTTGCGCCGCGATCTTACGGTTATAAAGCGGTCTTCCTTCCCAGATGGTCGACTTTTGGGCTATTTTCAGTGCTATGGGTTCCAAGTGACGACGGTTTTCTTCAAACTTTCGTTCAGGCTGTCCATGACATTTTCCTCAACACCAAGTTTGGTTGCAGGCGAAACGCGTTGCGATTCTTCCTGTGCCTTCAATGCCATCTCGAATAAGCGATCGGTCGGAACGTTCGTCAGATTCCGCGACAACAGCTCTTGCCGAAGCTTAGACATGAAATCACCGATAAACTGAATCCGCGCTTCATGCGTTAGCGAAACTTGCTCCAGAAGCACCTCGCGTTCTAGTTCTCGACGATTCCTGACCTCAAGAGTTAGTTCTTTGCTCCAGTTGATGAGGGTCGCCTTTGAAGTCTGTAACTCTTTAGATATGCGATCGAAGCTCAGTCCCTTCGCTCGCAACTCTATGAACTTTTCCTTGGTTGCATAGTCCTTCACGACGATTCCCTTTCTGCTGCCTCTTTGGCAGCATTTTCGAGCGCAGCGAGATGAGCACTTGGGGTTCTAAATCGGTCGTCCGAAGCGCCCCTTCGACTAGGCTCGCGCGCCCCCATACTTATTGACTGCCTCTAGACCGTCACAGCAGTTTGTGCTATGAGCTTGTTGCTTCCGACCAGTCGTATATTACTCAAGAATGTACTCACGTCGTCCTATCCAAACTATAGTGATGGGGAGGGCGTTTCGTGTTTCCTCTGTATCCGCTCATATTGAGAATTCTTTTGTTGAGAGATTAACCCAACCTTTACCCCACTCTTACCCCAGCCTTTACCCTGGATCACCCCCTTAAACATTGGATCATCAGTAACGCTTGTAGGTTACGAGTTCACAACTTCACCTTGGACTTCGATAACTCCCTCCCAATCGACTCCAGCGTCGTGTTCATCGTGCGCTTCCTTGCCATAGAGTTCCTCTTTCAGCTCGGCCATTGTGTTTAAGAGGCCTGCCGTTTTATCGATCTGCTTCGCTTGTGCGTGCGTCACGGAGTGCTTACTTTTCCACTGCGTATAGAGTCCCTCTGCATCTTTCAGGAGAAGCCCGATCGGGTGACGTTTCTGCACATAGAACTGATCTTTGTGGTATACGTAAAAGGCGGCGATCGCCGGAGCGTCCTCCAAGGGGACACGCTTGATAAAGGCCGCCAGCTGACTGTTGACCGTAGCATTTCGAATTGGCTTTACTCCGTAAACAGTCAGATACTCCGCCTCATAGGCCTCCCAAGTCAGCCGACTCCTCAAGTAGCTCGCGGGGGGCGTAGCCACCTCGCAACTCTCAGTTTGCTGTTCCTGGTGCTGGTGCTGCTGCTGGTGCTGATACTGAATTGGCATACGTATGCATATACCTTCCTTGAAGTTTTGGTGAAGGTTAGGGGGAAGGTATCGAAGGTTGGTCGCGAAATCATTGAACAATTCTGTCTTCGGTACATCGTCAAGATCACGAAGTGCCCCTATTAGGACTTTGAAACTACCGGGATTGTTAAACTTCCACCAGGTAGGAATAAAAATCACGCGCGAGTTGGGATCGTACCGCCATCCCAAGAGCTCTAAGACACGTTCAAAACTTGCCTGAAACGTCTTCCGGGTTAACTTCAAGTCCTCCTGAGCCTTTGCCACAGAGAATGGGTAAAAACCAATTCGATTGACTTGCCCGGTCAGTAGGTAAACCGCAATCAACTTCTCTGTGTAAGTCAGGGCAAATATCTTCTCATCCGTGAAGAAGTTTGCACCTAACTTACGGTACCGCGGATGGTCCTTACGGTTTTCTTGTCCATTGTTTTCCGGCTCTAGGTCAGCCATGGTCCCCTCCGCCTACGTTATTTGTCTGTCCCCGCGCCCATTCTTTCAGCTCACGAATGTTGAACCGCACAGCCCGTCCGAACCGATACTTTCCCGGCGTGTCATTTGGCAACTTGAACAAATAGGTTCGGCTCATCTTCAAGGCGACAATGGCCGCTTCGACCCTCTCCAGCGGCTCCTCGTCCGTGATGTTTTTGTCTGCCATGGCTCCTCCTCACATGTGGAGTGGTTCGGTGTCGCGTTTATACACTCCTAACTCAATGAGTGCGCGCCGTAAAGAAAATGCGTTCCTACTAAATACGGACTTCGTAGGAGGAGACTATTTGTAAGGAGACTGCTTCTGTAAGCTCCCCCGTCAAGGCGACACGGCCAATGGAGAACTTCTGGCTTCACGTTGCGCCCGATACAGCGTTGGCGGAAGCCCCGCCAGCGCGTCATGGGGTCGCTCTTCGTTGTAACTCTGTAACCATTCCGCTGTGATTTCTCGGACCTGCTCTAGCGACTCAAACACATACGCATTGAGCACTTCAGTGCGGTACGTTCGATTGAATCGCTCGATAATGGCATTCGGATCCGGCTTGCCGGGCTGAATGTACCGCAGTTCGATCCCGCGTTCTGCACACCAAGTCATAAAGCGCTCTGCGATCAGTTCCGGGCCGTTGTCGAGCCGAATGGCCTGCGGTTGCCCGCGCCAGGTCGCCACTTGGTCCAAGATACGAATCATGCGTTCGGCCGGCAGCGACGTATCGACTTCAATCGCCAAGCCCTTTCGCATACCCTCATCCAGCACATTGAAGGTGCGAAACCGCCGTCCTCCATAGAGGGTGTCGCTCATGAAGTCCTTGGCCCACACGGCATTGGGTTGCGGCAAGACCACAAGAGCCACGACGGGCCGATAGTACGTGCCCCGACTGAATCCCACCGCACGACAGGCCCACTGTACCAGCAGGCCGTGCACCGGCCGAAGCCTGGTGGATGGCGTGGCACCCAGCGCAACGCGGCGTGGGTTCAGGCTAGGGGAGGTGAGATACTATGGACGATGCCGAAGTAGTGCTTGGACGATTAGTGTCTGTCTCCACGACTTACCTATACTCCTATAGAAAAGCACCTCTTCGAAGGACATTCGCGAGACCATCGTAACCAGGACATTTAAGAAGCCACTTGTGCCTGTTATGTGGCGCACATATTCAGCAGTCATCCCCAGACATTTATCATTGCCATAATAGATGATGGGGCATTCCTTTCCCATCGATCGACCTTTCATGGAGGCATTCGCTTTCCTCAGTTTTCACTCTAATAAGAATACCTACGTATCTTGTTTTAATCCTACGATGATCTTTACACTGGCGCTTCAGCTGCCCCAATCTTACCTCTGGGATGAACCTATAGCGAGGAATGTGGTGTTCTCTTTGGAAGGCATCGGTGAGGACGTGGCTCAGTATATGAAAGGTTGTGAACACCTACTTCGGATCTGACCGTCAGACCAAATTCTCCGAAACTGAGCGGAAATCGTTTCGTATTACTGTCTAGAAATACTTTCCCACACTCGGTCACGGTGGGAGGGGACAGAGAAATAGCTAACGCATGGACAGTCGCTCAACTGGATCTTGATTCCCGTTAGTGACTAAGATGAAACTGGAGGACCCTTGAGTCCCATTCAAGATGAGCTTCAGCTGAAAATTAAAATCATTCGCGAGTGCCTGGGAGAGCAGTTTCATGACGTGAGGCCGCACAATATCACGCATGAGCGATTTTTCTTCCATGATGGAGGCAAGCGATCCTTTCAGTTTGGATTTCACCGATCGGCCATGGAAGCTTTTCCCATTGCCCAGCTCCGAAGGTTTATGGAAACTGCAATTATTCCCATGATTCTCCAGAACCCCGGGATGCAAACATTCTACGGGCCCGATGGCCTCACCGTTAGAGAAAAAGTCCCCAACTGAGCGGGTATTTTCAACCAATCCCCTCCGTGAGTGTGAGCCTGACAGCTCAATCAAAGTTAGCTTTTGTGCCACCCAAGAGCATTCGAGTTCCTTGCGTAAGAGTGGAATATCCCCTCGTTGAACTCCCTTTACCCTCTGCCTTGACAATCTTCCATCTGTCTTTTTAACTATTCTCAGAGGGAAGCAAAACCAAGAGGTATCTGGCCCATACTTCAGGGTGCTTCGGGATGGCTACCGATCACGTCCGTGTTGAGTGGCATCTGACGCCGAAAGGCTGGGTACGTGGGGATTGGTCCATCAATAAGCCTCTTGAAGGAGAATTCCGACCGCCATTCGATCGTGTCGAAACGTGGGTGAAAACAGAAACCACCTTGGATGCTGATTTTTCGCGGACGCAAGATCAATGGTCGCTTGCCTGGGCCTCGCCAGAGCATAGTAAGGCAGACCGTACGGTCATGCGCGCATCCATCCGTCATCCCGCACCGGAATCCGAGAGTTCCAAGGCGACGTCCTGGGACTTTCCCCTTTAATAAAGTGGAGTGCCGAGGATAGCCATTCAGAGTTACTCTACCTAGGCCACTATCCCAATAAAGAAGATTGCGTATTGTAGGGTATTCATAGGGTCATACCTGCTGCATCAGGAAGGCGACACGGAGAGCCACTCTGATGGCCAAACGATCACACACATTAGTGTCTCTCACCTCATTTAGTCATGGGAGGTGAGACATGCCGGCAAGTGGGATACCTGGCACGCATGACATACCGTTGGGATCGCATCTCTGTCTCTTCTATCGAGACCCTCAGGAATTTCTGCGCGTCACCGTCTCATTTCTCTTAGCAGGCTTAGCCGAGCATGAATTATGCCTCTGGGTGCTTCCCTCGCCGATAACCCTCCAATCAGCATTCGATGAACTTTCGCGTCATGACGTGGATGGTCCACTGCTGCAAGCGACGGAGCAGTTGCAGATCGCGTCCGCGCAAGACTGGTTCTCCGGTGGCACCTTCAGTGTGGACACTTCCTTGAGTCGGTTGGCAGCTCTCCCAACTTTGGCACAACGACTGGGGTATGTCTGTGTCCGGGGTGTGGGTGGGCCAGGTCCGTTTGTGTCTGACGCCTGTCGCAAGGTTTTTATGCGTTATGAACGCGAGGCAACGCCGATCATCGCTGAAATGCCCTTCATCGGCTTATGCTGTTATGCCTCGACGGAGTGTTTAGAGACGGACATGTTTGACATCATGAGCGCCCATCCTCGGGCCTTGCTACGCACGCACGCTGGATGGGCCAGCATCTGAGCCTAGCCTAACTACGAGCACAAGCGAATTAAAGGTAGAATGGCAAAACGGAGGCTTTGACCTCTCCATAAAAGAGGACACAGTATATCTTATGTTCTCAAGTGACGCAGCTCTCACCAGAATGGTGAAACTAAATGGCATAAGCCACCACAATGCGGGAGTAGGTGCATCATCATACCGTTGAAATCTCCACGTTCCATTTGAGAGGTAGGCTCGATCGGCTCTCATTCCAGCGAGGGCAATGGGAGCAATTTCCAGCGTACTCAACGCGACTTCAGCCCTGATAAGATTTTCTGCTTCCTTCTGACGAAGCAATCCCTCAGGAAGATCAACCGTACCAAGCGGTCTCGTTGGCCGCGCAGGCCCGCTGTTCTACTGCAAGGGTCGGCGCCGGCTGTGCCAGCACATTTCTGACAAGGGCGATCAGGCGATCACCTTCGAACGGCTTCGCTACAAACGGAAGTGTGCCTCGCCGGATCCCATGGCTGGCCAGCTCCTTATCAGGATTCCCGGACATGAGGATAATCCGAAGACCATTCCGGATCATGGTGGCCCGAACAGCAAGTTCATGGCCGTTGACGTGTGGGAATTGGTTGTTCGCTGAGGCGAGCTGAAAGCCCGGTGGTGGCAGGACCAAATCCGTCAGCAGGAGGTCAATCGGCCCATGATGGTGCGTACAAATCTTGAGCGCGTCAGCGCTGCCGTCCGCCTCCAGTACGGTACATCCAGCTCCTTCAAGAAGAGTTTTGAGGAGTTTAGTGATCGCCGGTTCGTCGTCTACAACCAAGATCGTCCGAGTTACTCCCGTTGATTCGCAGCCACGTTGAGCTTCCATGGCATGTCCTCCCTGTTGATCCCATCATCGTGCTAAAAAGTTCACCGCGCTTCAGGAAACGATTCATCCTCCATGTCGTAGGAACACACATCATCCCGATTCAGCTCAGACGAAAGCTAAGGGCACGTCAGTCCCCTCCAAGACTCCCAAAATCTCTGGCTCGTCTTGTTCGAGGAAATCGGTCAAGAGGGTGTGGGTTACCTCGTCCATCTGCTGGATTTCCCATCCGGCATTGCACCCGTCTGTCCAGCGTACAATCGCGGACTCGATAACGAGGTGATGGGAAGCCTGTCCATCGCCTAACGTAAGAAAGGTCCTCTGGTTGAACCCGATCGGCACCGGGCGGTTACTGGTGACCCGAAAGCCGGCTTCCGAAAGATCCCAGACACGTCCGGTGACCAGCGCACCATCACATATAAAATAGAACGGACAATGAACGGGAATTCGTAACGCTTGGCGAACCGTGTAGGTGGTGCTCATGAGGATGTCCTTTGCTTCTGTGCCGTGACATACGGCCCATGGTCTACTCCCAACTCTAGTGGACCGGGACGGATACGCCATGACTCCTAAGGAGGGCAGTAGGCGCAACATAGGTAGGGTCCCGACATGGCACAGTGCCACCGGAGCCATCACGAACTGCCGGCCGTTGATGCATGGATGACGGATTAGGTAGTGCCTGGAGGAAACAACAGATGATTCGCGTGCCGCCCTGGCTGTTACCTGCGACAATCGGGAATTGTGTTCCTAGAATCTCGCCTCCCTTGCTAGACTCTTTGAAATAGTGTGACGCTTTCTACTCCAGCCCATGAGAACACGGCGGAGACGCACAGATCATGGCTCAATCAAAGGCGGAACCTCGACACACTTTCACGAAGGTCCACCGAGACTCCTCTAAAGCCTTCTCCTGGCTGGCACTCGAACCCCGTATCATGTTCGACGGGGCGGCGGCGATCACCGTCGATAGCGTCGCCAGCGCACAACCCACAGAACACCCGCCTGACGACGCCTCCACGAGTGAGACAGGACCGATTCCGGCCCCAACAGGCGAGCCGCAGTTCAGCGCAGACGACCACGCCTTATTCGATGCGTTGGCGGCGCTGGATGCGTCGACAGCGCGCCAGGAAATCGTATTCGTCTCTCCCAGCGTGCGTGACTACCAACATCTGCTCGACGGGATCAGTACCAATGTGGAAGTGTTCGTGCTGGATCCTGCGCGCGACGGCGTCGAGCAGATGGCCGAGGTGTTGGCCGATCGGAGAGGGGTTGACGCCGTGCATATCATCTCCCATGGCGCACAGGCTGAGGTGATGCTCGGCTCTGCGCGGCTGACATTGGCCTCGATGAACAGCGTCTACGCCGACCAACTGACCGCCATCGGTCATGCCCTGAGCGACCATGCCGACCTGCTCATCTACGGGTGCAACTTCGGTCAGGGCGAGCTCGGGCAGCTAGCTACGAGTCGATTGGCGGAACTGACCGGGGCCGATGTGGCCTCCAGCACCGACAATACCGGCCATGTGGCGTTGGGGGGGAATTGGAACCTGGAACGCCGCGACGGCACGATCGAGACGGCGCTCGCGTTGACGACGAGCGGGACGACGCAGTGGAGGGGGCTGCTCGCGGAGACCATCCTGGAATCGTATGAGCCCGCGTTTGCCTCTATGGGGGACCAGGCCTATGAGGTCAAGTCCACACAGGCCTGGGGGCAGACCTTCACCTTCGACAGTCCGGGCGCCACGTACACCGTGAATCGCCTGGGACTGGTCCTGTATCGAGACCCTACTGCAATGCCCCAGGTGATCACCGTCTCTCTGCGATCGAGCTGGAATGGGGCAGTGATCGCGAGCGGCCAGGTCTCCAGTGCAAGCTTGGGAACCAGCGAGGCCTGGGTGCATCTCGACTTGGACACGCCGGCCACCCTGAGCGATAACAGTCCCTACTACATTCGAGTGGACTCCAGCATCCCGAGCGGCAAGGTCTACGTCGGCGTTCACGATGCTGGGGTCTACGGCAGCGGAGACCTGATCAATACGAGCGGAACCGCTGACGCGCCGAAAGACATGGCGTTTCGCCTCATCCAGGCGACAGGAAATCTTGACCCCATCATCCTCAATCTTCTGGGCACCAATGTGCCCTATACAGAAGGTGATGGGGCAGTAGTACTCGATCCCGGTCTCCTCGTGGTGGTCCTTGACCTCGACTCTCCCGACTTCGACACTGGCGCCTTGACCGTCTCGTTTGTCGCGGGCAGCGACGCGGCTGAAGATGTACTGGCGATTCGGCATCAGGGGGCCGGCGCCGGTCAGATCGGCGTCGTGGGGAACACCGTGACCTTTGGTGGGACAGCGATCGGGAGCTTTGCGGGCGGCTCGGGTGGCTCCAATCTGGTGGTCACCTTCAACAGCAATGCGACCGCAGCCGCCGCGCAAGCGTTGATGCAAAACATCTCGTATGAGAACACCGACACGGACAATCCCACCACCGGAGCACGAACCGTGCGCCTTGTCCTTACCGATGGTGACGGGGGCACCAGTGGCAATCAAGATATGACCGTCACCGTCTCCGCCGTCAACGATGCACCGACCACGAACGCCGTCGGTGCGAGCGGCGCTGAGGATGCCACGTCTGTCGCGATCACCCTAACGGGAGCCGACGTGGATGGAACTGTGGCCAATTTCGACTTGAGTTCGCTGCCCGCGAACGGCACTCTCTATACCGATGTGGGGCTGACGACGCTCGCCGCCACAGGGCTCGATTATGCGGCCACGAGCAATGCGCTGACACTCTATTTTGTCCCGACGGCAGACTGGAACGGGGTGACCACCTTTCAATACGTGGCCAAGGATAACGGTGGCCTCGCCGATGCGACGCCCGCCACGGCCACGCTCACCGTGACGGCGGTGAACGATCCACCGGTCAACACTGTTCCTGGAGTCCAAACGGTGAACGAGGACACGGCACTCGTGATTCTGGGTCTCAGCGTCACGGACGTAGAGGGAGCCCTCTCGACAGTGCACGTATCCGTGGCGAATGGGACGGTCACCGTGACGCTCCAAGGCGGGGCGACAATCAGCGCAGGCGTGAACGGATCGGCTGACTTCACTCTCTCGGGAAGTGAGTCGGATATCGTGGCCACGCTGGCTACGTTGGTGTATCAGGGCAATCAGAACTATCACGGGCCTGAAACGTTGACCATCCTCAGTACCGATGCGAGCAGCGGCGCAGATACGGATACCGTCTCGATCACCATCAATCCGGTCAATGATGCGCCAGTCCTGTCCAATAACGGCGGCGGTGCGACCGCGATCATCACCAAGGCTGAGAACCAGTCTTTGGTCACCAGCGCCACCAGCACGGACGTGGATGGTGGCACGCCGACATACGCGATCGTCGGGGGAGCCGATGCCGCACTGTTTACGCTCGACGCCTCAACCGGTGCGTTGACCTTTACGAGCGCGCCCGATTTTGAGACCCCGATCGATGTGGGAGCCAACAACATCTACGACATCACGATTCAAGTGGCTGATGGCAACGGGGGCACGGACACACAGACCCTCAGCATCATTGTCACCGATGTGAGTGAGGGGCTGCCGCCCAGTACGCCGGCGCTTCCTCCGGTCCCGCCTAGTTTGCTGCCACAGCCACCCGCAACATCACCCGGCGCAGAAGGGCCTGCTGTCGGACCATCACCCGTGCTCCCCAATCTGACCGTGCCACTGAGCAGTCCGCAGCATCCTTCAGACGTTCCGATTGCTGCCGTGATCCCTGGCCCTGATCCGGCTGTTCCGGCGGGAATAATCCCGTCTTCCGAGTCGGCGGCTGTTGGACCCAAAGACGAGCCCATCCCCGCGCTGGCCACGGACCTTCGACGCGAGCTGAGAGGATTTCTCGAACAGAAGGTGACCCCGTTTGTGTACCAGACCGGTGACGAGGTTCGACGAACCTTCAGCGGGACCGCGCTTGAAAACACGCAGGTTCCGCTCAGCGAAGAATTTCGTCGGGCCCTCAGTATCGTCGAGGACGATCTCCGTCGTTCTACCGATTCGGCGGACCGCCACAGCAACTTAGTCATCGGTGTGACGAATCTCGGGGGGATGACCCTAACAGCCGGATTCATCGCGTGGCTGTTACGGAGTGGTACGCTGCTCGCCAGCCTCGCCGCCACCATGCCGGCGTGGCGGCACTTTGATCCGCTTCCTGTCGCCCTCACCACCAATCGAGAGCGTCGCAGTAGGAAGGCCACTCAGGCCGCCGCTGCGAAACGGGACGACATGCAATTTCCTGGGATCAAGCCTCTCCTTGATAAGCCGGAGGATACTGAGAACTCCCATGGTGGAGGCAGGGCGACATGAAGCCTCTCGGCCAGCTGGTCTGACGCTGCTTTACTCGGACGTGCTTGATTCGCGGTTGATTCCTAGCCGGTACGGCCAAGTCAGAAAGTCGCCCAAGGAGAGGGCCGGAAATCTTCCCCCCTCATAGTCCTTCATAGCACCCGATGGGGGCAAGGAGTCCTCGCTTGACGAGCGGAGGGGAGAAATGAGTGGGGCTACGTTACTGCTGGTCTTTTCCCTTACTACAGTGACGGTCTGAAGACCTAAAATAGAGGATATCTTGGAGCAGCGGATACGAAACTCAGATTGCGAGAACCGACGCATCTTGATCATTGATGACAACCCGGCACTCCATGAAGACTTCCGAAAAATCCTGAAGACAGAGTTCGTTTCCAATGATCTCGACGTGGCCGAGGCCTCCTTGTTCGACGAAACGCCGGATTCGGTTTACGTTGAATCTTTTGCGTTAAGCTTTGCCGACCAAGGCGAAGCGGGCCTGCGATTGGCGGAGGACGCACGCGATGCGGGGAGTCCGTATGCGCTGGCTTTCGTTGATATGCGCATGCCGCCCGGTTGGGATGGAGTGGAAACCATCGAGCAGATCTGGAAGGCTGACCCCGATATTCAGGTGGTGATTTGTACCGCGTTCTCCGATCATCCTTGGCACCGCATCGCCGAACGTCTCGGAGGAACCGATCGACTTCTCATCCTCCGAAAACCGTTCGATGCGATCGAAGTGCAGCAATTAGCTTCTGCCTTGACGCGCAAATGGAATCTCGCCCAACAGATGGGGTGCAGACTCAAGGATCTCTCGATCGCGCGTGATGCGGCCTTGGACTCGGCGCGGGTCAAGTCGGAATTCCTGGCCACCGTGAGTCACGAAATTCGCACGCCGATGAACGGCGTGATCGGCATGACCGGCCTGTTGCTGGATACAACGCTTGATGCGGATCAGCGGGACTATGTCGAAACCATTCGCAGTTCCGGTGACGCCCTCCTCGACATCATCAACGATCTTTTAGATTTGTCGAAGATCGAGGCGGGAAAGCTCCGATTGGAAAATCTCGACTTTAACCTTCGTGCGGCGCTCGATGAGGTGATGGAATTGTTGGCAGACCGGGCCGAGTCCAAAGGCTTGGAGTTCGCCTGTTCTGTACAATGTGATGTGCCGAATGCGCTGCGCGGAGACCCCGGTCGCTTAGGCCAAATTCTGAGGAACTTGATCAGCAATGCGATCAAATTCACCGAACAGGGCGAAGTGGTGGTGCGCGTCTCGCTTGCGAGGGAAGACGACGCGAGCATACTCGTGCGATGTGAGGTCGCGGATACGGGAATTGGCATTCCCTCGGAAGCGAAAGCGAGGCTCTTTCAGTCTTTTTGCCAAGTCGATGGGTCACACAGCCGCCGCTATGGCGGTACGGGACTGGGTCTGGCCATTTCGAAACAGTTAGCTGAGCACATGGGCGGGGCCATCGGTGTGGAGAGCGAGCTTGGTCAGGGAAGCACGTTTTGGTTCACCGTTCGATTGGAGAAGTGTCCAGTCTCTCCAACCGCACCGCTACCGCAAGCGAAAGTGGATCGCCACGGGTTGCACCTGCTCGTTATTGATAACAATGCAACCGCACGCACGATTCTCGGGCAGCATGCCGCTCAGCTGGGCCTTGCCGTGGACTGCGCCTCTGATGCCACTGAGGGGCTTCACCTCATGCGCGAGGCGTTCGCGAGGCACTCCCCCTATGACTTTACGATCTTGGATCACGGCATGCCTGGGATGACGGGACTCCAGGCTGCCCACATGATCAAGACCGACGAAGGATTGAGGCAGACGCATATCATTCTGCTGGGAGCTGTCGGACGACGTCCTGATGCCGAAGAAGCTAAAAAGATTGGGGCTATAGCCTATCTCACGAAGCCAATCCGACCTTCTTTGCTTTCACAGTGCATTACTGCAATAGTAAAGATAAACCGACAATCGATGGTATGATGACCGCCACTACTTCCAGCATATTATCTTCAACCTCATAGCCCCAGAGTGGACAAGGCGAGTTTTCTCATCCGTATAAAAAGTTGCACCGACCTCCCGATGCCAAGTGGGATCCTTCGTCTCCGCACCCAATTATTGTCCAGGATTGATCAGTTTTATCACCCACCTCCTATTCATTCCGCTGTCCCCGCGCCCATTCTTTCAGTTCACGAATGTTGAACCGCACAGCCCGTCCGAACCGATACTTTCCCGGCGTGTCATTTGGCAACTTGAACAAATAGGTTCGGCTCATCTTCAAGGCGACAATGGCCGCTTCGACCCTCTCCAGCGGCTCCTCGTCCGTGATGTTTTTGTCTGCCATGGCTCCTCCTCACATGTGGAGTGGTTCGGTGTCGCGTTTATACACTCCTAACTCAATGAGTGCGCGCCGTAAAGAAAATGTGTTCCTACTAAATAAGGACTTCGTAGGAGGAGACTATTTCGAAGGGGATTGCTTCTTCTTCGGACTCATGGAAGGTGGGGGAGAGTATACCGCCTTCTCTATCGTCTTCACGGAGACTTTGTGCATCTTGGCAAGCCAACGATGGAGGTAGGTTTTCTTCTCATCGGGCGAGAGTAATAGGGCAATGTCATATTGAGACTTGACGATAGCCGGAAAAAAGTTCCTTGGGCGTCTACGCGGTCGTCGCTTAACGCCTTGAATCAATTCGACAATGTTTTGGATCATGAATTCAGAGAGTTGTTTATCTTGTAGGAATTGTCGCAGTGGTTCAATGTCACCCCGTTTCATATACGCTTCAATCGTCGCCCACTCTTCGATATTCATACCCAATCCAGTTTATGGGACGGTTCGACTCGAAACCACGCCAGGAACAGGGGAGTACACGGTACCATGCCAGCACCGATCCTGTCCCCCCTGATTCCCGCGAAGGCCGACCCCGTCTTGCTCTGCCGTGATCTGCCGTGATATGGTGTGTCATGGAGTTTTTACTTAGATGGGCTTCCCAAGCTAGTTGTCGTGGGTTCAAATCCCATCGCCCGCTCCAAAAAAAGACGTGAAGCGCGAGCAATGTCTAGTGCGACGGTTTTGCACCATGTCCCTGAAGTGTTAACACGCTTCTCAAGCTTGCCCGTACCGCAATCCTAAGTACTCCTTCTTTATCCCTGCCACGACTTTTTAGCCTCGATTTCGACGAAAAGCTGGCCGAGCCCTTTTTCCAAATCCCTTCAACCATCCTATGGGGACCTCAAGTCTGGTGACTCCCATCTTGAGAGGGATTGGAGTCTTCTAAACAGGCTGTTAGGAATACTCCGCTACTTTTCTTACTTTACCTAAGGAGAACATCCATGCATGTGAAACGGATTCAGGGTCACGTTCTTAGCTTATTGCTTCTCGTCAGTCTCGCTGCTTGTAGCGGTGAGGGCGATACCACAACGCCACCTCCTGCAACATCCTCTGCAACCTCTGCTGAGGGGCTCTGGAATGGGACGAACGGTACCACTCGCCGCGCTGTTACGGGCGTTGTCCTCAATGATGGCACCTACTGGTTCCTCTACGCATTGGAAAACAATCCTGATATTATTTCAGGGCTTGTACAGGGGAATAGCACCACCCCAAATGGCACTTTGACATCTTCAGACGCCAGGGACTTCAGTGTGGAGCGACAATTACCACCAACACTCGATGCAACCATCACTGGCAACTATACGAGCAAGCAACGTTTGGATGGCACGATCTCGTATCAGAACAACTCTCAAGAAGAGTTTACGACGACCTACGACGGCGACTACGAGTTGACCCCCAATATCAATGCCGTTGTGGGGACCTATATCGGTCGAGTCACAGTGAATGCGACCGCAGAGATTACCGTGCTTTCAACAGGAGAAATCTCCGGTAAAACCCATACCAATCCCGAGTGCACCTTTACGGGCTCGTTTTCACCTCGGACACGGGGAAATGTATTTGATGTGACCATTACATTCGATGGCCAATCTTCATGTCTCAACGGCAGTGATACTGTGACGGGGGTAGGATTTTTTCACGCAGGAAAACTCTACAGCGCCGCATTGAATGCTGACAGAACGAAGGGAGTGGTCTTTCTCGGCACTAAATCGTAGTTGAAACGGCGAGCCCTCTTGGGGCAGCGGCTTCGAAGATGTTCCTTTAGAAGCCGCTGCCCGGTTCCTTCCAGAGTACCGCGCAACCTCTGCATCAAGAAGAAAGTCCAAACGGATAGCCTTTCTCAGCTATCGGCACAGTCCAAATTTTTGACCCCTCCCATCAAAGCTGACCAGAACAATTGCTTGTTGGCAACCGGTTGTCGTTGGATAATGCCTCGCATAAGATCCTCTGATGTTGCAGAACAGTCATCGCGCTGACTTCACGAAAGGGTGATCATGATGCACAAACAGATGCTCGTGCTTTGCGCAGCTGCATTTCTTGGCGGAATTGTCGGGGGCCTACTTAGCGATCAGTTGCTGTTACCAAGACCGGTGGAAGCTCAGAAACAGAATGGAGTAAATGCAGAGGAGTTCTTACTCCTGGATGCTAAAGGGAAAGCTCGAGCCGGCTTGGGGTTGGATACGAACGGCGAAGTGGGACTTGTCCTTCGGAGCAAAGACGGAAATCACACCTTGACCCTGTCTCCTGACGAACCGTCGGTCATCAAGTTGGCGGAGCGGGGAGGTCGGATTCTCTGGAAGGCGCGGTAACTTCTATGGCTAGTTGAAGTCGTCAGACCGCTTTTTTAACCAACCCTGAGCGTAAGCATCGCGTGCATACCCGAATACGCCGATGGCTCTTGCCGATCACGGCTCGAACGGTCTGGATATTTGGGTTAAACACTCGTCTCGTCTTATTGTTAGCGTGACTGACATTGTTGCCGGATACTGGTTTTTTTTGGCAAAGCTCGCATTGTAATGCCACGGTCATACCCCTTTCACACTGAATGAAATCAATACTGGCGTGAGGATACTACCATAGCCTGCTGAAAGCTCACAAGCGTCAGGCTCTTCCGAGAGCAAAAAACTAACCATGATCGAACTTGACAAGTTTTGCTGCGCTCTCCTATTGTGCTGTCGATTGTGATTTCTGAGTAAGGGAAGAGGGTGAAAATCCCTTGCGGTCCCGCCGCTGTGAATGGGGACGAAACCCGTCGACGCCACTGGCGTGGTCGTGAAATGTCGTTCGTGAATCGTGAAGCGTCTGAGTTTTGACGCGAGATACGATTCACGAGATACGCTTGACGAGCATGCTGGGAAGGCGCGGGGAGTAGGATGAACCATGAGCCAGAAGACCTGCTCAGAGAGTTGACCGTCGTTCCCTCGAGGCTGGGGAACAGGTGAGGATGAAGAAGCGGGTGCAATCCTCAGGGTCTGATCAGGCCTTGAGGATTTTTTCTTTTGAATCGATGGCCAGGATATTGTGTTGTCATCACTGCGTGGCTTCTCACTGCGTTGTCAGTCTCTCCATTGCAGGCGACGGAATGCGCGCCGGGAGATTGCACTGACATGAAGCGGCGGCAACAGGGCATTCTCACCGGCATGCCCTTTATGGCGCATGTGTCGTCACGGTCTTTCGTGGATGATGCAGGGCGCAGGATCTATCTTGCCAAGCCGCCGGCTCGCATCGTATCGCTCGCTCCCAGCATTACTGAAATGCTGTTTGCAATCGGGCTGGACGAGCAAATCGTCGGCGTGACCGAGTTTTGTGACTTTCCGGCGGCGGCGAAATCAAAACCCAGGGTGGGCTATTCCAATCCGAGCGTGGAAGCCTTGATTGCCCTGCGGCCTGAACTCGTCTTGGCTCCCCTCGATTTTCTCCGCCCGGATCTGCAGGTGAAGCTTGAACAGTTGAAGATTCCCCTTTTCGTTCTCGAGGCTCACACAGTGGAAGATATCCTGCTGCAAATGCACACGTTGGGAAAAATGTTTGAGAAAGTTTCGGTCGCCAATGCAGTCACTCAGAGCATGCGTCAACGCATCGCGGAGATTCGACGAAAGGTCGAAACATCGCCGGCACGGCGCGTGCTGTATGTGCTGAATAGTCAGCCGTTGATCACCGTCGGACCGGGAAGTTTCATTCACCAGCTGATCGGTCTCGCGGGAGGGGTCAACATCGCCGCCCAGGCCGGCATGGCCTATCCGAAGTTAAATATGGAGGCGGTGCTGAAGGACGATCCGGAGGTGTTGATCTTTCCCAGCGGCGAAGTGGAGACGGTGCCGCGAAGCGACCAGCAGCAATGGTGGCGCTGGGATTCACTCTCGGCCGTCAAGCAGCAGCGTTTCTACGAAGTCTCCTCGAACCTGTTGAATCGTCCGGGTCCTCGAGTCGTCGAAGCCTTGGAACAACTCGCCCGTGCCATCCATCCGGAAATGTTCAGCTCCGGTGAAAGTGCCGGTCATCCATGATGAGGGTCCTTTGAAGCAGACGCCTGCCACGGCTCAATCTGGTTCATGTACCGAAGTGTTACCCCACGCATCTCGTCGTGTGGACCCGGCAACCAATATCCTGGTTCAAGGTGCCATCCTGACGAATTCCCGCTGGATAGCGACACTGAGTATTCTTACTCTCATGGCGATGGCGGTCAGCGTGATATGCCTTCACTTCGGCGCCCAGCCAATCGCGTATGGCGAAATTCTGCGCGTATTTTTCGACTCCATGAGCCACAAGGAAATCAACAACGGGATATCGGATGTCGCGAGAACCATTCTATTCCAGGTTCGACTTCCACGAATGCTGCTGGGGTTCCTGATCGGATGTTCCTTGGCCACGGTGGGTGTCGCCTTGCAGGCGTTGTTACGGAATCCGTTGGCCGATCCCTATGTTCTTGGCGTCTCCAGTGGAGCCGCGCTTGGCGCAGCGGTGGGGGTCTTGCTCGGAGCCGGAAGCGCATTGTTGGCGGAAACGGCTTTGCCCGCCTGCGGATTTGCCGGAGGCTTATTGGCGCTCGTGATCATTTATCGAATGGCCGCCAACTATGAGCAGTTGCCCATCCATAGTCTGCTGCTGACCGGGGTGATTCTGAACGCCGTTTTTTCAGCCTTGATTATGTTCATTACGTCGATCCTGGAGCCGAATCGTTCGTACGGAATGATGGCCTGGTTGATGGGCACACTGACCTCCCCCACGTACAGTGGTCTGGCCGGACTCGTCGTCTATCTTTCGATCGGCCTATTCCTTTTGTTCAGCCAAATGCGCGTCCTAAATATCCTCGCGCTAGGAGAAGAGTCCGCTCGCACCCTCGGAATCGATACGGAACGTGCAAAGCGGTTGATCTTCGTGCTGACGGCATTGGTGACGGGAGCCGTTGTATCCTTCAGCGGAATGATCGGATTTATCGGCATGGTCGTTCCACACGCCGTGCGATTGGTCACCGGCGCCGACCATCGGCTGCTTCTTCCCGCATCGGCTCTGGTGGGCGGCACGTTTCTTATGGGTGCCGATACGATTGCGAGGACACTGATCTCTCCGGCGGAAATTCCGGTCGGTATCATCACGGCGTTAGCCGGTGGGCCATTCTTTGTGTATCTCTTGCTCTGGCGAAAGGATCGTTTGGCGTGAGTGCACCGGCTGACAGCCGATCAACACGAGAGCGGATTATCGGCGCAGGCGGCGCCATAGAGGTACCTCCGGCGTACGATGTGCGGGCCGTTCGCTTCCGCTACGAGTCAGGGGAATCGAATGCGGCCAAGTGGGTTCTTGACGAAGTCTCCTTTTGCGCTCACGAAGGTGACGTACTGGGTATTGTCGGTCCCAATGGATCAGGGAAAACCTCCCTGCTGAAAGTGCTGGCGCGACTTCTGCGTCCGGCACACGGGCGCATCGATTTGTTCGGACAAGAATTAGCCGCCATGACTCAACAGGAGATCGCCCGCGTCATTGGGGTCGTTCCACAAGATTCACAACAGCTGTTCCCATTTACCGTTGCTGAAACCGTACTCATGGGGCGCTTTCCTCATCGGCCTCGTGGCCGATGGATCGGCGGATTTGGATGGGAAAGCCGGGAAGACGTTGTCATCGCGGAACAGGCCATGATGACGGTGGACATCCTCCATTTGGCTCATCGCGCCGTGACCGAGCTCTCCGGCGGCGAGCGCCAGCGGGTCATGATCGCGCGAGCGCTCGCGCAGACGCCGAAGGTCTTGCTGCTCGATGAACCGACCGCGTTCCTCGATCTGCAACATCAGGTCGAAATCTGCTCTGTGCTGCTCCGGTTAAAAGAAGAAACCGGGTTAACCGTCATTCTCGTGTCGCATGATTTGAATCTCGTCAGCCAGTATTGCGACCGGGTTTTGCTGTTGGATCGCGGACGAGTGGTACGGCTGGGTTGTCCTGATGAAGTCATTGAGCCTGAGGCACTGGAAGCGGTGTATGGATGTCGAGTATTGGTCGATCGGCATCCGGGAACCGGGTTGCCCCGGGTGACACTTCCGGGACGTTCTTCGGCCGGTGGAACGTGATATGAAACCTGGCACAATCGCGCTGCTTCATCTTGAGACGGTTCCTGGGGCAGTCGAGCAAAACCGGTACGTGATTGTCGAAGCCATCAAGCACGCCGCCGGGAAAGGTGCCGATTGGATCGTCACCCCGGAGCTGGCGGTCTGCGGGCTTCAGTTTGCGCACGTCGTCGGCTCGGATTGGATACAGCCACAACCCGACCCCTGGATGCAGCAGGTCTGCAAACTGGCAAGAACTTTAAAGCGAACCGTATTTCTCGGATGCCCTGAGCGAGACGGCAATCGGTTCTACAATTCGGTGTTTGTCATCGGGCCGAGCGGTGAGATTCTGGGCAAACATCGGAAGGTCAATGTGGCGAGCGATTCGCTGTCATGGTCGAGTCCCGGCGACAACGTCGTTCCGATCGAGTGCGACGGCATCAAGGTCGGTGTCCTCATCTGCGCCGACGTCTATACGTCGAATATCGCCCGAGCGCTTAAGTTTGAAGGAGCGAAGATGTTCGTGTCGCCGGCATCCTGGGGTCCGGGTATTCACGGTCCACATGGGGAATGGGAACAGCGGACTCATGAAACAGGACTTCCGTTGATCGTCTGTAACCGAACCGGCGCAGAGAAGACGCTGGATTTCTGGAACGCGCCGAGTCTGGTGGTACAGAACGGCACGCGCTTGCTCGCACACACATCCAAGAAATCCGCCGTGCTGACGTTCCACTGGGATTTCGATGCCATGCGGCTGCGTTCTTCAAAGTATGCCATCGATTACATGCGACGGTGAGGCCTCTCGTGATCGTGGAGATGAACGCGTGACAGCGGGAACGAGTAGGTCCGTCAATGCAGACGGTGTGAGGCGGGGAGAGAAGCACCCCTCTCCCGCGAAGGAATCAGGGTGCATCACAACTATTCTGGAGGGATTCTTTAAGAC
>CAZPNQ010000016.1:0-45557 GCA_964587955.1 uncultured Nitrospira sp. | reverse complement strand
GGCTCTAACCAGACTCCGATCCAGATACTCCCAGGGGCGGCGGCCGGCTAACGGTCGCCGCCCCTTCGCTTTTTAACGACCGGACTTATGAACTATCATGATGTGTCTACAAGATTCAGTCATGAGAGAACACGGGAATGAGATTCAACCGTGGGAGCAAGCTGGGAACTGCATTCAATGCCCCTGCTGATCAAGTGTTGACCCAATAGTATCAACCTTGCCTACCCTTCTTCGTTCCTTAAATGACCGACCGGACGGCAAGGCAAAGATCCCGACAACAAAGCGCATGATGTCAGGCACAGTATCGATGACAGTTAGCTCGACCGGTCGATGAGACATCCTTCGTGAAGGGATGCCCAATGCTGCTGCCTCGCTCGCCCATCCGTCCTTGACCCACTCCGTTAACGGAACGAATGTGGCGACTCCACGCCTTGCCGGCTTGCGGCGTGCATTTCCCGTATTGATCGGAGTCACTGCCACTCGCTTCTCATAGACTGTAACCAAGGCGGCCGTATCCACGGCCATGACGACCTGAGGCCTCGGTTCACAAGCGGCCCTTTGCCGATTGAGTCGATTCACATCCAACCAAAAGAACACGCGTGCATTGATCATCGCATACCAATCGGCCGGACTCATGTCACACAAGCAACGCTCAAGCGCAGCTGACGGCATCGGGCGCTGGTCGCGAATCTGCGCTCCATGGCGCAGTTCGGTATGTGTCAGCCGTTGTGACTTCCCCAGTCGATCTCGATCCGCCCTAGGTAGTCCCGCCATTTCTATCAATCGGCTGGCAGACAGCAACCCATGGCGTTGGATCGACGGCCAGTTTGCGGCTTCCGCCAAGTGATAAATCCGATCCGGCAACCTCATATGAGCTCCTCACTCCGACGGCCTCCTCATGAGATGAACCATGCCACCAGCAGAGCGAACGTATGCACGAAGCCCGCCTTTCGTTCGAACGCCTGATTGAGTATCGGCCTGGCGCCACCGAAGTATATGCCCGAGGAACGAAGCAGATGCATCGTTCCCGCGGCAAGTCGTTTTTTGAAATATCAAAGGTGTTCTGTGATCGCACAGGACTCACCATTGCAACCCGGTTTATACCGAGCGACTCGTCGGAACACGAATGGAATTTTCATCAGCAACGCCGCACCCCAATAGGCCGGGATATTTTGGCAGACGATTTGAGTGGCATACGCACCGGAGTAGACTTTGCCGGTCTGATGATCGACGACATGGATGTCGCCTATTTCCGGCATACCAAGCGTGGAGGCGGCCGTCGTTCGATCGAAACGGCCGAGCCAGTCCAATCGTCGATTGAGTTCAGCAAGTCTTGCACAATCGGAGCATTGGCTATTGTAGTGCAGGCTGTATCGCTTCATGTTGATCAGAGCTTGCGCGTCTCAACAAAGACCAGTTCCCCATTGGTCGGGCGGATCAGCGACGATTACGGCGATGAGCAAGGAAACCGTGCATAGCAAATCATGAGTTCCCCCTTTTGGCAGAGGTCGGAATTCATTCTGCTTCGATTCACCGTGCTTCAAACAGCGGCTTCGAAGCACTGAAACCAAACGGTCTAAGCAGTTGTGAAAGTCGGCCGACAAACCGTTGCGATCGTGTCGGCAGGAGAGAGGGTTGCGGAGGGGTCTCGCCGCCCGAGTCACTCATGATGCGACTCGCCATCGCCACGCACGCGTCGCAAATATAGACCTTCGGTCCCGCAACCAGCTTCGAGACTTCCGCGGCATTTTTGCCACAGAAAGAGCACTCAAGTGATGCTTTCAAAAACATGGTGGCACCTCCTTTGTATGCTCTCGATTGTACCAGCTGTCTGCGTGCTGCCTCTGCGATGTTCTTTGTAGCTTGCAAGAGATCGTCGGCATGTTCCGGTTTAGGGTAATGAATGCCAAGCGTGAGGTAGTTCATGATACGGTCTCCCTTGAGTGCGCCAATTCACGTGTGTTGGTCTCAAGGAATCAAGCCGGCATCTCTCATCGTCTTCCGTTCATCGTCATGGGAAATGTAGAAGACCACTTTGGGACCGGCACCCTGGTCAAATAGGAAGTATGTGATGAAGAATTTGAAGTCGAGCGGACGCCCTAGATCTTTCTCGAAAATCATGTGCCAATGCACTTTCGCCATGCTGTATCGCCCATCAAGCGGAGTCTCTATCAATTCGAGGATCTTGGCAGACCTGAAACCGATCTGTTGAAAGAACGCCTTTCTCTGCGGAATCGCCTTACGAAACGCGTCATCATTCTGAATGCACACGACCCCATTAGGATCACCGCCCATGAAACAGTCGGACAACTTCGACGTCACGATGTCCGGATCGAAGGAATTCGCCCCCTGCTCGTAATGAACAAAGAATTGCTCGATCTTCGTCATAGGCAGATGCTCCTCCTATGCAGTGCGATTGCCGGTAAATTTCAGGCTTATCTAGCAAGGTACGCTTTCGTTAAACGAGTGAGAACTGATCTACGACGCTCCCGCTATAAACCGGTTGTTCTGTAACACTCGGGCCAGTAGATCCTTTTTGACATTCGCACCGATATCATCCCAGTGCTGTTTTCTCAACGCGCCTTCGAGCGAGTACAGGTAGTAGCAGACCGGAATCGTCTTCTTGGGATGCTTTTCGCAAATACGCCGATAGGCCGTGATAGATCCTACTGCTCGAAGATCCGCTTCGGTGTGAATGCCGATTTCCTTGAGTCGACGCGCAACGGTCGGACCGATGTTCAAAAGTTGTTCGATTGGGAGGTGTGGTGATTTGGCGGGCGTGACGTGTGCGTTTGATCGCATGAGTCTCTCTTGCCTCCTACGATGCTGCATACTCGTCCGTACCAATCTATTGTCTTGGAACCCGTCGTTCAAGAGAAAACTCAGGAGGGCAACGCACAGAAATGAGCAGAAACCCCACCAGAGTCTCGTTGCTGTGGGGACTAATTCCGCAAGGGAAGGAGCGCGCGCAGCCGTTCATCGCGTAATGCAAGTCCTCCCCAGAGTAGCACGCCGAACACGACGGGAAACAAGATTTCGAACAGTCCTTGTCCGGCGCGTACATGAGTTGCCACGGCACCGCCTAAATAGCCGGTCAACAGGACGGCACCGAGCACCGCAGTCCGTGGGATCAGATAGAGAATAGTACATGACAGTAAGACTATCCCCAGGGGGACAATCACGGATTCGGTGTATCCAAGTTCCATGGTTGCCTTGATAACGATCTCTGGTTTCACCAATTTCATCGCGCCGTCCACGAGCAGGAACAATGCCGGCATGGCACTCATGATTCGCCCCGCCCAGAGTTTCTTATCTGAAACAGGAGAAGACTGAGTCGCTGATTGCATAAAAATCCTCCGGGCCCGTAGGCCATCTTTTCACCGGTCTAAAACCACGGCACATCGAAAGCGCCACAAATGATCCGATGATTTCCTGAGAACTCGCTAGCCGGTTAGCCGAGAAAAAGCCCGGTCACATTGCCCGCCGGATCGGCAAACATGGCCAGTTTCGGCCCGCCCGGCACTTCGGTCGGCGGCAAAATCGTCTTGCCGCCGAGCTTCTCCACTGTATTCAATGTCGCTTGGAGATCGTCTACCCGCACATAAACCGAAACCCGCCTGTTGCCGTCTTG
Source organism: uncultured Nitrospira sp. (assembly GCA_964587955.1). GTDB lineage: Bacteria > Nitrospirota > Nitrospiria > Nitrospirales > Nitrospiraceae > Nitrospira_D. The sequence continues at coordinate 41,926 of CAZPNQ010000016.1, read as the reverse complement.
GCTCGTACCTACTCCGCCATTGATGCCACCCGGTCCTCCATCCGTATCGACGACACCGTATTTCATTGGGTTATTGCTGTCGATCTTCCATCCAAAGAGCTCACCATAGAACTTCTCCAGCTGATTGCCCTTCCCTCCCATGATTTCAAAATGAACGACTGGTGCTCCCATGACGGTTTCCTCCAATGTGGTTGTGCAGATTCAATCCATAACTACGAGAGTAGTTTGATAGCGCATCATAGCAACGCTGTCTTGTATAAAAACGACAACTGCTCCTTCGCCTGAATAATTTGGGTAGGTGTCTGTCCGATGAAATGTACGAGCGATCGAGTGAGATGCGCATGATCAAAATAACCGGCTTCGTGAACCGTATCGAGAATTGAAACCCCTTGTTTCAAGAGGTTCGTCGCATGCCGAGCGCGTTCGATTTGACGAATGGTGCCATGAGTCATCCCTGTCGTTCGGAGAAAATGGCGTTGGACGGATCGTAATGAAAGCCCTTTCAGATGCCCTTGTAATGCGGCATCGACGGGACGATCGACCGCAATCAGCCCATCATGCACAAGCCGATTTACAAAGGTTTCCGCATTCTCGAAATCAGGGTATTCCCACGACGATCCGTTCAACCAAAACGATCTGCTCGTTGATTGAGGCAAGTTGACATCCTTTCGATCGAGCAAATTTTTTACAGGCAGTTGCGGCATAAACGTGCCGAGTTTGAAGCGGATGCCAATCCATTCACCTTCTGCGGGACAGTCTATCGTCGCGGCATTCGTTTCCGGTCCACGCACTGTGAGTATGGTCTCGCCATAAAGTCGCGTGACGACCATTTCCCAGCGAGCCTCGGCAATCGAGCGAAACTTGTCGGAGCGCTCACTATGGCACTGCCAAACCCTTTCGACGAAAGGCGAATCCGACGGTCTATCGTCAAAAATGAGAAACTCACTCATGATGTGCATCCCTTTCTACTGTGAATCGAATACGTGCACTGTCACCTAGAATCCGTATGACCGTTGATATGAGATAGTCGTCGAATCGCTTCGATTTCGACAACAACGAATTGGGGGTCATCAGCAGCACCTCAATGAATGTCTCACACCCTGTTCGTGAAGTGTGTGTGTCGACATTGGACGGCACGTCAGATTAGATGCATGCGGCAACTTCGGTGGACTCTGCAGTAATTACCGACTGGTTCTCGCCAACCTGTCAGCCATATCTCCGAGTGTACGGACATATTCAAGTTACGAATAGTCTAGGCATGTAAAGTGATGTTTCGAGTTCGCAGTTACTTGGTGATTCGAGTTACCGGCTCCGGATGACGGTGAAGCCGACGGGGCGGGTGTCGATTTCGACCTTCCCGAACGACTATTCGATGCTGACAGTTATTCAAACTACCGTGGAGGAACTATGAAATACGTTTGTCTTGGATACCTTGACGAAAATGCATGGACGACATTGTCTGAGAGCGAGCGAAACACCCTTATGGACGAGTGTCTTGCCTATGACGATGTGCTTCGAAAAAATGGGCACTTCGTCGGTGGGGAAGCCCTCCAAACCGCTCGAAACGCCACGACATTACGCTGGAAGAACGGCAAGGTCATGATAACAGACGGCCCATACGCAGAAACCAAGGAATACCTGGGCAGAATCTTGCTACTCGAGGCGAAGGACCTTGACCAGGCCATCCAATTAATGTCGAAACACCCCGGTGTAAAAGCCGGCCCATTCGAGATTCGCCCCGCCGCAGACTTAACCGACATGATTCGCGAAAGTGAACGGCGGCGTTCAAGAGCAAAGGGATAGGACAGCATCACGCATCTGGGTGTGGTTATGATCAGGTTGGTAAAGGATCCGCATGGGATAAGCAACCTCTGAGTCGTTTGTTTAACCACTACTCCCGTTATTCTTGCTCCTGTTCATCGGTCAGCACATGGTTGTGCTACTGCATACGGTCAAGTGGCACGGCTGGCCAGGCGCCACCGGATAGAGGTCTATCGCATTTGCCAAGGAATCGATGACAATCGTGAGGAAGACCGTCATAAAACGCGTTGTTGCGAAGTCGGTCAAACAACCGCGAAGAGCAGCTGGGAAGGCAAGAAAGAAACCATCTCTCCATCGTAACTGATGGATACGAGAATCGAGGAGACGAATGATTGGCGGGATGAGACGCGTTAGCGTGTTGACACGAAAACTGTACCCGTGGCGCTCGAAACCCAATGACTCGTAGAAAGCATGCGCCCGCTCACGCTTCAGGTTCGAAGAAAGCGCGGCCTTATAGCAACCCTTTTGGCGAGCCGCTTCAAGCGCATAATTGATCATCATGTTTCCGACGCCGCGCCCCTGCCACGCGGGATCGACCGCCACGTCATCGATGACGGCCGATGGCGTTCCCAAATGGCCCAGATTGTCCATGACAAGCAGAGCGAACGTGCCCACGATTTGGCCGTCGCAAACCGCGACGTAGATCGTATAGTCAGGGTAGCGCGTCATGCGTTCGAAGATGCACTCCGCCTCGGATACAGAAAGCACCTTCCCATCATCTAAATCCGGCTGTGCATAGAGACGAAGTATTTCGGAGAGATCGGTCTTTGACGCCGCACGGCAAGAAGGCAACCCGTTCATGTGGCTATCTCTCCCCACAAACAATTCTAGGGGCTGGCGTAGCTAGACCCTAATGCATGGTTGATTTGTACCAGTATGTGAGCTTCTGTCCCAGCTCGCGCGGTCGATTCGGCGACAAACAATCAATCAGCTGCCCCCGCGCATAAATCATTCGTTAGAACTACCCCTCTTAGGTCGCTTTACCTATGCCAGCTGTAACCTTATTTCATAGCGGAATCGATTCGGACGGCACCTTCGGTCGTGACCAAAACACTGGTGGGTATTTGATAGTTCTCACGGTAGATCTGAAAAGCAGCGAGTGCGATGCCCAGGAAAATGGGGCCCAAGAACAATCCGATGAAACCAAAGTACATCAGCCCCCCGACAGAAGCAAAGAAGAGAAAGAGTACGGGCGAATCCGCTTCGGAGCCGACGAGAATCGGCTGCAGAAGATTGTCCATGAGACCAACGAGCCCCACACCCACGAGGATCATGACGATCATTTTCCAAAGCGCAGCGGTCCAGAACAGATACGCGGCGACCGGGATCCATACCAATGCCGTACCACCGAATGGCAACAACGACAAGAGGGCGCTCAGCGAGCCGAGAAACACAGGGAATGGAACGTCAAGCAGCCAATAGGTCAGCCCCGCTGCGAGGCCTTGTGCCAGTGCTGTGAGCAACGTACCCCGCACCACTGCCCGCATCGTCTGGATCAGGCGATCGAAAATAACAGCTTTATGACCCGCCTCGATGGGTACCGCGTTGTAAAAGCTTTGATAGAGGCGCTCACCGTCGCGAAAGAAAAAGAAGAGGGTGAACAGCATGATGAAGAAATCCGTGATGAGTTCAAACGTATTCTTCGCTAGTCCGCTGACGCCCGTGAAGAGGACTGCGCTGACAGCCTTTCCCCCTTCGAGCAACGACCCCTGAAGATCCCCATAGGCTCCGACAAATCGTTCCAGCACTCCCTCAGAAAGCGGCCCGATCAAGGGTACGTGCGAGACGGCAGCAGGAATGCGCTGTAACCCGCCGCTCTGCACCCATGTCATACCCGTTTGATAGGCGTGAATGGTTTCCGTCACCGCCATAAAGGCGAGATACGCGACCGGCAACACGGCAAGAAGAGTGACCGCGATGGTGCATAGTGCAGCAGATAGCGTCCGCTGTCCGCGTAATAATCGTAATAGAGATTCGTACAGTGGAAAAAACAGACGCGCCAGGATGAGCGCCCACAGAATGGGGGTAAAAAATGGTGCGAAGATCAAGGCTAGCTGGTACAGCACCAGCGAGCACAAGATCAGGAAGGCCGTCGAAAGTGTTTGCGGAGACATCTGGAGACCTCTCTCTAAAGACAGTTACAGTCAGCCACTAAAGCGCATGGCATTTTATGGATACGTGCGGACAAAAGAAGAGGGAAACGGATAGCCAGTTATACAGGCTGGCAATCGACGTGTCTCGGATACGACGGACAGGAAAAAGGGATGGACTTACAGATCTTTTTCCTCGAGATCGTATGGATAAGTACTTAGGTCTGTGCCTTCTACCAGTTTCTAAACTATTTCCCCACGTTCTCGTGGATGGTCTCGTACAACTTCTCGACAGCCGCTTCCTTCGTCATGAGCCGAACGGCACCTGCTCGCCTCATCGCTTCCTCGTTCTCTTTTGTGACGTTCACGGAGAGGCCAATAACGATCGTCTCCGGGCAGAGTGACTTGATCTGCCTGGTCGCTTCCACGCCATTCATTTTCGGCATGTTGATGTCCATCACCACGACCTCCGGCCGGAGCCGTTCCACAAGCTCTACCGCCTCCTCGCCATCTCCGGCCTCGCCGACGAGTTCTACATCGGCATAGGTATCCAGGACAGCCCGGATTCCCTGACGGACCATGACATGATCATCGACCCACAAAATACGAATTCGTTTCGAGTTTTGTGAAAGCAATGAATTTTCGAAACTCGCGGGAGTGTGTCCTTGGGTTTTCGTTCTATCGCCGTTGCCCACTGAGCATTCTCCGCTCGTCCGAATAGGCAAGACGAGCGTCGCTCGAGTCCCCTCCCCCGAAGCGGAGTGAACAATGAAAGAGCCTTCCAGTGCCCGCATTCGCTCCCTGATGCTGAAGAGTCCGAACTTGGAGGAAACGCCCCCGCTTGTGGTAGCGGCGCCAGTAACAGCTGCCGTATCGAAGCCAGCGCCTTCATCGCGCACCTCGATTACGATCGAATCGTGCTGATACTCCATCGTTACGGTTGCCTGTCCAGTCCCCGCATGTTTGGACGAATTGATCAGCAGTTCTCTGACAGACTGAAACAACAAGACAATCTGATCCTCAGACAGCTTCACCTCTTTATCCGGTACCGTGACGGTCACGCTCAGATCGTGTTTCTTCATGTATTCGCCGAGCCACCTGAGCCCGGAGGCCAAACCATGATCGCGCAACACGGGGGGGCTCAACTCCGTCACTAGGGTGCGCGTATACTTCAGGGCCTCAGCCAAAACCTCATCCGCCTCGATGATAACCTTGGAAACAGCTGGTACTGCTTCCGATAGCCGCTTGCCCTGCCCGAGCTTCAGCTTCCCGACAACGAGCAGCTGTTGCAAATGATCATGCAGCTCCGCGGCCAACCGCTTTCGTTCTCGCTGCTCGGTGAGGTCCAATTCCGTGGTTAGCGCGCGCAGCCGTTCATGAGATTGCCGGAGTTCAACCGTTTTGATGTTTACGGCTTGCTCGAGCTCCTCATTCCACTGCTGTGCGCGGCGTTGCGCTTCCTCTTCCGCTCGTTTACGCTCGGTGATGTCCAGTGTCACGCCGTCAAAACGGATCGGGCGGTCCTGCCCGTCGTAAAACGTCCGTCCAATCGCACGAATCCATTTCGCTTGCCCGGTGTCGGCGGAGACTGTGCGGTATTCGATGTCATACCGTGTTTTGTTGGCAATGGATTCTTCGATCGCCTGACGCGTGGGCGTCCGATCATCCGGATGCAGCCGTTCGTAGAACGTTTCGATGGTGACGTCGGCATCGGCCGGCAGCCAGAAATGTTCTTTGACACGGTTGTCCCACGTCAACCTGTCGAACGGCAAATCACAAAACCAGAAGCCGACTTGCACGCCGTCTCTCACAATGTCGAATCGGTCTCTTGCCTGGCACAGCGCTTCCTCTGCTCGCCTGCGTTCGGTGATGTCTCGGGCAATTTTCGAGGCTCCGATAATCCGGCCGTTCGCGTCAATAATGGGAGAACTAGTCAAAGAAATATTAAGCAGCGTGCCGTCCTTGCGGCGGCGGATCGTTTCGAAGTGGTCGATCTTTTCACCGCGGCGGATACGCGAGAGAATGCCGGTCTCTTCACTTGTCCGGTCCGGAGGCATCAGCATGGTCACTGGCTGCCCAATCGCTTCCTGTGCCGTGTAGCCAAACATACGTTCGGCGCCGCCGTTCCAGCTGGTAATGATGCCATTGAGATTTTTGCTCACGATGGCATCGTGCGAGGATTCGACGATCGCGGCGAGTTTGGCTTTTGCCTCCTCATCCCGCTTGCGCGCGGTGATGTCCACGAGCATATTGATACCGCCGACAATACTGCCATCCGCGCTTCGCAACGGCGTGGGAAGGGGCATAAACCACAGGCGGGTGCCGTCCGGCCGCTCGGCAATCGCCTCTATCCCACGCACGCTACGCCCCTCCTTCAGCGCGACGGCCATTGGACACTGGTGGTGCGGCATCGGAGTTCCGTCGGAGTGATACAGTTTCCAGCTCACGCACCACTCATCACTTCCCAGGATAGGGACGCGGCCGGAAAATTCCACGGCAGCGGGATTATAGTGGGTCAGTCGGCCGTCGGCGTCCGTAGTGTAAATGGCTACCGGCAGGGCGTCGATCATATCGCGAAAGCGCTTTTCTCGATCCACCGGTTGCCGTTCTATCGAGCTCAGTCCATCCGGCCGCGCATCGCCACACCCTGGCATCTTCGATTCGCCAGGACCGGGTTCCCAAAGCGCGTCGTGAGTCCTCAGCAAACGCTTGATCTCATCCTCCCAACCCCGTTCGGGGTAGACCATCGTCCAATAGTCGTCCGCACTCTGCAACGCGCTGTCATGTGAATGCAGGACTTCGCTCATCTTCTGATCCGTGCACTGCGACAATGCATAGCTGCAAAGCGCAACAATGCGCCGGCTTTTGAAGTGCGCCGACACAGTCTGTTCGTACTCCATGAATGTCGACCAGTCTCCCTCTTTCAGAAAACTCGTGTTACCGGCGATGCGAAGACCGTTGTACCCATCGCTGAGCGCCCGCTCCTCCTCTTCCACCCATAATTGCACGACCTCGGACCCTTTCAGTCCCGTTGCACCCGCATACCATTGGTCGAAGTCGAGAATGCGAAGCGCACCCGCCTGGATGGCGTCGTCGACATTGTTCCAGGCGTGACGCAAGGCCTCACTCGCTTCGCGCACCGGCAGCGGCGGCGCTGTAATCCAGAGACAGCGCTCATTGTGACGCAGCCCCGCGACAAAATACGGCACCAAGGCCGCAATGAGCTGATCTCGATTATCATAGAAATGGCAGGTGTGCATGCCGAAAGGAACGCGGTCGATTCCTGGTAAGCCGAAATGCGTAATGTGGGCAGGAGTCGCCATGGTTAGCTCCGAAGGTGGTTGGGTTCTGATGAGAAAGACATGTCGCCGGATGTTTCTGGCTGTCTATATGGTTGGTCCATATCTGACCGACACGTGCGGCTTAGAGAGAAGTTTTGATGATATAGTGTCATTTTATTCTAGGGCTAATCAAGATCGGTCCCGCGGAGGATGTATTCTCTACGTTTCCTCATTCCCCCGGCACCGGCATGAACTCCGAATCATACTAGCAATCCTAATTTGTATCAGCACAGTACGGTGAATAACAGAACTAGCGCTGTCGTCACTCTGCTCCTCTCCTGCGTCGTCAGGAATCCAGAAGCAATTCGTAGAGCGCCAGCGAGCGACCTGCCACGATATACGGACTCCTTACTTTGAACGCGATCTTATCGTGGTCGTCCGGGACATTCGTGTCGGCTAATCGCACCCACTCGCGCCCCCCCTCACATTCTGGAAGAATAAAGGTCACACCTTCGTGGTAAGCATTAAAGATGATTAAAAGCGTGGCTTCCTTACCCCGCCGACGAATACCGGACGTTTGTGCTCGGCCATCGAGGAGCATGCCAAAACAGCGGAGCGTGGGATCCTGCCAGTGTTCCTCTTCCCGAGGAAGCCCCGTCGCTTCGATCCAAGTGACATCCCGAACCCCTAATTCCTGGACATACTGCCCGTTTAAAAACAAATTCCGCCGCAGAATGGGATATTTGTGTCGAAGAGCCGTGAGGCTTTGGACGAATCGTATCAAGGAGGACTCGGCATCTCCGAAATTCCAGTCGAACCAGCTGATGTCGGTATCCTGACAGTAGGCGTTATTATTACCCTGTTGTGTTCGGCCGAATTCATCGCCTCCCAGGATCATCGGCGTGCCTTGCGACAAGAGCAGCGTGGCCAGCATGTTGCGCCGCTGCCGATGTCTCAATGACTGTACGGTGGGATCATCAGAAGGTCCTTCGACACCACAATTCCAGGAGCGGTTGTCCGAAGTTCCGTCCGCGTTATTCTCGCCATTGGCCTCATTGTGCTTGTCATTGTAGGAGACCACGTCATTTAGCGTGAACCCGTCGTGCGCCGTTATAAAGTTCACACAGGCCCAGGGTTTTCGCCCCTGATGATTAAAGATCGAGGCGGAGCCACTGACTCGATCTGCTAAAACGGACAACGGTAATTCTCCTCGCCAGTAATCACGGACATCATCCCGATATTTATCGTTCCACTCGGCCCAGCCGGGTGGAAAGCCGCCGACCTGATACCCGCCCGGCCCGCAATCCCATGGCTCCGCAATGAGCTTCACGGTCCCCAAGAGAGGGTCCTGGCTGCAGGCTTTGAGAAAGCCGCTTTGATTGTCGAAGCCGTTCGGCTCGCGGGCGAGAATGGTGCCGAGGTCGAAGCGAAAGCCATCCACGTGGGTATGCTCAACCCAATAGCGGAGGCTATCCATGACCATTTGCAAGACACGCGGATGACTGACATTGACCGTGTTCCCCGTTCCCGTATCGTTAATGTAGTAGCGTGGCTGTTCCGGCAGCAGGCGATAATAACTCGCATTGTCGATGCCTTTGAACGACAAGGTTGGACCCCGCTCATTGCCTTCCGCAGTGTGGTTGTAGACGACATCCAAGATAACCTCCAACCCGGCATCATGGATCTGGGCGACCATCTCCTTGAATTCGCGCAGGCTGTCAGGACGGAACGCCGCATATCGAGGATCGGGAGCGAAAAAGCCGATGGTGTTATACCCCCAGTAATTGGTAAGTCCTCGCTCCAGAAGGTGACTGTCATTGACAAAAGTGTGGATAGGCAGCAGCTCGACGGCAGTAACGCCCAACGATTTCAAGTAGTGCAGGACCTCTTTTGTAGAAAACCCTGCATAGGTGCCTTGCAGATGTGGCGGGACGGCCGGGTGGCGTTTCGTGAAGCCACGGATGTGCGTTTCATAAATAATGGTGTCATCCCAAGGGAGATGCTTTCGGCCGCGCGGGCCTGACCAGTCGAAGTTGGGATCGACGACCGTGCATTTGGGCATGAAAGGCGCACTGTCACGATCGTCAAAGGTGAGATCATCCTGCGACTCCATCTGATACCCGAACAGCGCGGGGTTCCATTGAAGATCACCCATGTGGGCGCAGGCATAGGGGTCAAGCAGCAACTTGTTCGGGTTGAAACGATGGCCGGCAGCCGGTTCATATGGACCATGCACCCGGTATCCATAGGGGGTGCCGGGACGGATACCCGGCAGGTAGCCATGCCAAACCTGATTTGTATATTCGGGAAGAGTAATGCGTTCGACCTCACGCCGGCCTTCGCCGTCAAAGATGCACAGCTCGACTTTTGTGGCATGGGCCGAAAAGACGGAAAAGTTGGTGCCTTGTCCGTCCCATGACGCACCCCGCGGATGAGGGTGACCTTCTTTCATCTGTCTCGACATACATTGCGCTCCTTAGGTGTGATTTACATGTTGCGTACTTTTCAGCCCAAGCACTTCATGAGTGGCTTTCTATTCGTAGAAGGTTCTGCCTCGTATCCCGGAGGTCGACGAGTCGACTCCCGTGTTGACCTTGGTAACGATTGCTCATTGGCAAAGATTGTTCTTATTCACAGGAGGGAAATCCTAGTCCAGCTATTCGAGAGGAAAATCCGAGTGGGGCGGATGGATTCTCGGATATTGACACGGGATGACGAGTGGTTTCTCGTAATGTCTTGAGGTCAGCCTCGATGAGCTCTGGGGAGACATAGGTTATTTCGTTACGGTCGAGCGATATCAGAATCATCGGCGTATTATGTTATCACTCAGCTTCTACAGAATCCTCGAGAGGAGGACATCCCATGCCAAGGCGTGAGCCGCGCAATAACGACTGGGGTGATTCCATAAGGGCGGCGGACTGGATATTTCCCGCTGATCTGGAAATATCCAGTCCGCCATCGCCACGATCCTACCGCTTCGAAGCCTTTTTTCGTCCCGCGGGCTTGCTGGTCAGAGTCTCCCGGCGCTTCATCACCGCCGTTTCCAGCTTTTCCCAGTTAACCTCGCTTTCCTGTGCCTTTGGGAACATCTCCCCTTCTTCTTCCTCAATATGATGCTTGACCAACTCCCCTAACACTTTAAACTTTGCCTGAAACACTTCATCCTTTGGCTTGAGCTTCTTGAGTTCCTTGATGAGAATATGAACTAGATGATGTTCCTCCACTGCTTCGTTCATCATCTCGTCTTCATCAATCTCCTCACGAATCGCAGGATAGATCAGCTTTTCTTCCAAATCAGCATGAACCTCCAGCTCCCTGATCGCCGTAGAGGCGATGTCCGCTTGCTCGGCACCTTCGGCCGATTCGAAGTCTTCAAATAGTCCCTTTACCTTTTCATGATCGTCTTTCAACATCTCGATGATACTAGATGCAACGGCGGTGTCTGCCATGGCGACCTCCTTGTTGATTATCGCATCAAAAGCTTAGGGACCATCCTATACTTCATATCCAAACGACATCCGGCTCACCACTAGGTTTCTCCCTGAGCAGGACGGGGAGGTGAGGCCTTGTTCGTGGGATGCGCCGCTTCAGGGTTCTCCATTGCAATGGCGCTGATATGCCCGGTCTCTTCGAGTGTGGCAATTCTGATCCCTTCCGGAGAAGAGAAGCCGAGCTTCCGCAAACCCGCGAGGAGTTCTTCATATGAGAGTCCTTCGCTTTGCAGCGCGTCGTAGTCCACACGGGCATTCTGGATAAGAGGGCGAGGACAACTGCGCACAATTTGGCGAACGCGGGTGGAGCGGGCGCATACAATGGCGAGGAGCTGATGCGCACCGAAGACCGTCGCGACGAAAACGAGCGCGTTAACGACCCCTTCACGAAGTGCCGTCGTCTGCAGCACGACGCTGATAGTGATGAGGATCACGAGATCAATGTCGTGGTCTGTCCCGCCAGCCGCTTGCCGGCCAGCCGCATGATCAGCACGAGAATCGCATAATAGGCAAGGGCAAGCCCTACCTGTACAAGCATGTGCTGGATTAGATCTATATTCATGACACTAGTTTGTAAGAAGGTCGCCGACTCTGCCTTTCCTCAAGACTCTTTGCACTATCGATACACATTTATGATGGCCCTCGATTGCCGCGTCGAAGCGTTCTGACGCTTCGCCTCCGCTCTCAAATTGTGCCGATAATGTTCCTCTCAGCCGCGCGTGAACACACACTCCTGAAAGCATATTTCAGAGCCAAGCATAGCGATCTTGTCGAAAGAGAAGTAGTCTATGCCGTGTGTGCGTAACGTGGCAGCGCATGCCGCTCCAGGCTGTCTTCGAACAGATCTCTGTTGATCGCCTGGCCGGCAACAGCCCCTTGTCCGGCGGCAATGATCATCTGGCAGTTCGCGGGAGTCACGCACCCCGCCGCATAAAGCCCAGGCACAGTCGTTCGCATACAATGATCGACGATGATCTGACCGTCCTCATCCAGCTTTGCACCGGCGTCTGCCGCCAGAGCGTTATGATACACATCGCCGCGCGTGGTAAACGCCCCATCGACCTTCAGGGAGGGGCCCTGCTCAAACGTCAGGGCGGTGAGCTGCCCATCGTGATGCTCCAGAGAGAGGATGCGATCATGCCGGACCGGCACATGATATTCATCGAGCCATCCGGCACGGGCGGCATTCCAACGCGGGGTTCGTCCATTGGAACAAATCATGATCTTGGACGTAAACAGCAGCATGGCAAGTGCATAATCAGCGGCTTCATTATTCCATCCGATGATGACGATATTTTGACCTTGCACGCGGTAGGCATCGCAATCCTTGCAGAAGAACAAGCTGCGGCCCAAACACTCCTGCACCCCTGGAATCTCGGGAGGAAGATGAGTGAGGCCAGTCGCCAACAGCACGCGCCGGGCGCGGTAGGCTGTGTCTTTTCCTACAAGACGGAAGGCATCGCCATCTTGGACCAGCGAACCGATGTCGTCCTCTATGACCGCGGCTCCAAACCGCACGACCTGCTGAATGCCGCGCGCGAGCAGATCCGCCCCATCGATTCCTTCAGGAAAACCCAGGTAGTTTTGGACATCGTCTTCCCATTTGGCCATGGATCGCTTCGTGTGAAGAAGCAAGGTATCGCGCTTGCTTCGCCCCAGGTAAATGGCGGCGGACAGCCCAGCCAATCCGCCTCCGATCACGATGACATCCCGTGGCGGGTCGCTGTTCCGCCGAGCTTTATCCATGCCTATGGCTTTCGTTCCGCAATAGGCTCGAATCGCCTAAGATTTCACCATCTGCTTCCTCGACTCTTTGGCATGAGCGGCTTCCTCGGCGGTTTTGACCTCCTGTTCTTCCTCTGGCGGCGGAAGCACGGCTGGCAAGCCCAGCGAATCCATCCACAGTTCCCGGCTCCATCCCATGGAGTGGTAGAGGTGTTCGTCTTCTTGATCCTCTATCTGTCCGCAGGCCTCCTTGAGGGCTTTCGCTTCAGTGGCCGGAAGTTTTTTGGCCGCTTCCCCGAGCAGCTCCCAGTTTTGGTGGTCTTTGGTTTCGGCCGTGACCACGCATTCGGCGGCCACGAGTTGAGCAGCCTGAGGATTGCCTTCTTTGAGCGCCATTTTCATCGCTTCGACTAAGGCTTCGCCTTTATGCCTGACGACCTGCCGGCCAGGCGTCTCCTTCGCGGGATCCAGCCCCATCGTCTCCAGAAGCGACCGCATCATCCGCTCGTGAGTGCGCGTCTGCTCCAGGTACTTCTCCCACTCTTCCTTGAGCTCTTCATTCACGGCGCAGCGGACGGCGGTTTCGTAGACTTGCACCCCTCCGGCTTCGGTTTCCAGCGATTGATACAGCAGTTCATGGAGTTGTTCCTTTTTCATGATGGTCTCCTCTATATGGTTAGGGTGTGTTCCGCTCGATGAGTGATCCTAAGCCGGCATCTGGCCCTTGCTTTCTCGGTCCCAGTGGCGATGGTGGGCCAGGGCCTTGATAAACTTTGTCGCGACCTGAGTGATCTGTGTTCCTCGTCCTGTGACGATGCCTTCATCACCCGCGAGCAGTTTGGTATTGTCTTGCACGACGCCTTGGGCGTGACTTTTCGCCTTCTTGTCCGCAGCCGGCTGAGCCTCCGCCAATAGTTCGAGCCCGGCATCAGTCGCAGCAATTGGTTTGCAGTGCAGGTATGCCTCTTTGACGAAAACAACCGCCTTCGCATCTCCCTTTAAGATCTCTACGCTCTGTTCGCCGCCCGGCACATACACGGCATCGAACAGGACGGAGCCAGCTGTCAAGAAACTGAAATCGATGGCGATCTGCGTCCCCTTCGCTCCCTGCAGCGTGCCAAGTAGCGGGGCCACCACTTTGGCTTTCGCCCCGGCCCCCACCAGCGCCTTCTTCATCCCGGTCAGCGCGGTCTCGTCCACCCCATCGGCGGCGAGGATCGCGATCTTTCTGGTCGCGATGCCTTCTTTGACTGTATTCGCCATGCTCAGCGCGGGGGATCGATCGAGGGAACGCGTAGGCGATTTCGGCTGGAACTGCTTAGGCTGGCCGTCTGCGGGGATGCTCTGGTTGACGGGACCCTCGACTTTATTGGGAACGGGCATGCCCAGACCTTGCGCCACCAAACCCGCGAGCGTCTTGTCTACTTGTGCAAGCAAAAAGACCATGCGCTCGCGAATCGCCGGTGTCTCAACTTTCCCCAGCTCAAAGCGTAGGGCCTGGACGATGTGCGCCTTCTCCGGATGGCTCTGACTGTTCCAGAACAGCGCGGCCTGGCTGAAATGGTCGAAAAACTTCTCGCTCCGGGCGCGAACTTTCGACCCGTCCATCCGTTCTGCATAACTAATAAATCCGCCCATATCGGCCTTGGCCTGCATCGGACAGCCACCGCCCAGTGAATTAGGATGATAGGTCACGCGGCCTTGATTGATGGTTTGACGCATGTGCCCATCGCGCTGATTGTTGTGGACGGGTGCCACCGGGCGGTTGATGGGAATTTCGTGAAAATTTGGGCCGCCGAGCCGGATGAGTTGCGTGTCCGTATAGGAAAACAAGCGGCCCTGGAGCAGCGGATCATTGGAAAAATCGATCCCGGACACCACATGACCCGGGTGAAATGCCACCTGTTCCGTTTCGGCGAAGAAGTTGTCCGGGTTCCTGTTCAGGGTCAGCTTGCCAATGCGCTTCACCGGAACCACTTCTTCCGGAATAATCTTGGTCGGGTCTAGGAGATCGAAGTCAAAGCGGTGCTCATCCTTTTCCTCCACCAATTGGACGCCGAGTTCCCATTCAGGAAAGTCGCCTTGCTCGATCGCTTCCCACAAGTCCCTCCGGTGAAAGTCCGGGTCAAGCCCGGAAATCTTTTGGGCTTCGTCCCAGGCTACGGAGTGCACTCCCAGGAGCGGTTTCCAGTGAAACTTCACGAATCGGGATTTCCCCTTCTCATTGATGAACCGGAACGTATGCACACCGAAGCCTTCCATCATCCGGTAACTTCGGGGAATTGCGCGATCAGACATGACCCACATGATCATATGCATCGACTCGGGCATGAGGGAGATAAAATCCCAGAAGGTATCGTGCGCGGACGCGGCCTGCGGCATCTCATTGTGCGGCTCCGGTTTGACGGCATGCACGAGGTCGGGGAATTTCATCCCATCCTGAATAAAAAACACGGGTATGTTGTTGCCGACCAGATCGAAATTTCCGTCCTGCGTATAGAATTTCACCGCGAATCCTCGGGCATCCCGCGCCAAGTCTGTCGAGCCACGCGATCCCGCCACGGTTGAAAACCGCACGAACACTGGAGTCTTCTCCGAAGGATTTTGGAGAAATCCCGCCTTGGTCACGGACGCCATCGACTCATACACCTGGAACACCCCATGGGCTGCGGCCCCGCGGGCATGCACCACACGTTCAGGGATACGTTCATGATCAAAATGCGTGATCTTCTCGCGCAAGTGAAAATCTTCGAGTAGCGAGGGCCCGCGCTCGCCAGCTTTAAGGGAATTCTGGTCATCGTTGATCCGAAGCCCCTGGTTGGTGGTGAGAATCTCTTCGTCGCTATTCTCTTGAAATTGAGCTAGATCGCTGACTTTGGCGGTCTCGCTCTTCTTCTTCTTGTCCTGTTTCATGCTTGCATCTCCTCATGCAGCTCGCATCCTGTCGTAGCCACGCAACGTCTCCAATGCGCGGTACTGCATATCGGTAAGTTAGGGCGACCACCACTAGGACTCTCCCTGAGCGAGAGGTGGGGGTGAGACCTTGTTGGTGGAAAGAGCCGCTTCAGAACCCTCCATAGCAATGGCCGTGATGTGCCCTGTCTCTTCAAGCGTTGCTATTCTTATCCCTTCCGGAGAGGAATAGCCGAGCTTCCGCAAACCCGCGAGGAGTTCTTCATAGGAGAGTCCTTCACTTTCCAGCGCCTCGTAGTCCACACGGGAATTTTGAATCAGAGGTCGAGGACAACTGCGCACGATTCGGCGAATGCGAGTGGAGCGAGCACAGGCTACCGCAAGGAGCTGATGCGCCCCGAAGACCGTGGCAATAAAAACTAACGCGTTGAGAACACCTTCGCGCAGCGCCGTCGTCTGCAGAACCACACTAATGGTGATCAGGATCACTAAATCGAATGTCGTGGTCTGCCCAGCCAGCCGTTTGCCGGCGAGCCGCATGATTGTGACGAGAACCGTATAATAGGCAAGGGCGAGCCCTACCTGCACGAAAACGTCTTGGATGAGACTTCCATTCATAACGGTGGCCTGTGAGACCCGGAGGCATCAGGATTCACGCTTCTTTAGTTCGGATGGGTCTATCAACGTGAATGGATGAACCACTTTCCAGTAGATGACGACTAGTAGGCACCCCAGCTAGAGCAGGATCGCTATTAGGCACCGAAGTTCAAATGTCCAGCACGTCTGCGAGTGCGTTCCCCCCAAGGACTTACCTGAGTAGTAATACCTGCATTATTGTTGATTCTTACTTTCGCATAGGCCCTTAGTGCTCTTCCTAGTGGCTCGCACTCTTCGTTCAACATATGGAAGAGGATGAAATGTGAGTGCTCAGAGCCAATGGTGCGTGCCTCACCAGCAACAAACGACCGGTTTGTTAATGCTCTGACCGCCGAACCGCAACGCGCAAGACGTCTGAGGGCTATGCATGGAGAAATGGAAATGAATAAAGAAAAGTCGAAACAGGTCTTAATCGTGGACGACTATGCCCTCGTCCGACAGGAGATTCGGTCGATGTTAGAAGGCTGTCCAGATATCCAGGTCGTTGGAGAAGCGCGGAATGGCCTCGAGGCGATCTTCTTAGTAGAGAAGTTTCGCCCAGGTATCGTACTCATGGACATCAACATGCCCAAGATGAATGGTATTGAGGCAACAGCTAAGATCACGTCCGATTACCCAAACACAATTATCCTAGGATTCTCAGTGAACGCGACCACGGAGAACCAAGAAGCCATGAGGCGAGCCGGCGCCGTTCGGCTTGTATCCAAGGACGCGGCTGTCGAAGAGCTATATGAGGCTATTTGCGAGGCGGTGATTAACGGTAAGCCCACGTCAAGTTAATAGGAGATGCCTAATTGTGTGACAATTATTCCAACTTCAGCCGTGGTTCCATGCAGCGAGAATGGTTTGATGGAGATCTTCTACAGCCGCTTCTTTATTGATGAAGTCTGCTGCACCAGCCTCTCTCATGGCTCTTTCAACCTGTTCGGCGCTATGCACTGACATTCCTACGATCAAGATATGGGGGGAGTCGGCTTTGATGCGCCGGGTCGCTTCGATGCCATCGATGTCCGGCATGGTGACATCCATAAGCATCACATCAGGTCTGAGCCGAGAAGCCAACTCAAGCGCTTCCTTACCATTCCTGGCTTCTCCGACTATATGGATATCTTGATAGGCACTCAACAAGCTGCACAACCCTTCCCGAACCATGGCATGATCATCAACGATCAGAAGGCGAAGAGCATCAGCGGTGTGGGTTGGCATCGTGGCATCTTTGGCTGGTTTGCTTTCATCATTCCTTGAATTCACTGTTTCTGGAGAGCCAGACACCTCGGCCGCACTGATGGTCAGCGGAAAGACCAGAGTGGCCACTGTTCCTTTGCCAATAGCAGACTGGAGCTCCAGACATCCCCCCAAGGACAACATCCGCTCGCGAATACTAAATAGCCCGTACCCGGGGTTCGATTTGGTTGGCTGCATGACGGGGAATATGCCGGAAGGGTCAAACCCTATACCACTATCAGATATGGTGATGTGAAGCTGTCCGTCTTGTTGGTTCACCACGAGCATGGCGTCTGTGACTTGCGCGTGTTTGATGCAATTGAGTAACAGTTCGCGAATCGATTGAAAAAGCAGAAGAGATTTATCTTCCACGAGCGGAGGTATTGGTGTTCTGAATTCCAGCCTGACCCGAAGGTCGCGTTCCAACATCTGTTCAGCGAGCCAGGAAAGGGCCATCGCCAATCCAAACTCTTTGAGAACAGGGGGACTGAGTTGCGAAACGAGGCTGCGGGTATAGGTAATGGCCTTATTAATTGAAGCCTGCACTTCGTCCAGTAGACTAGCCAGAGGCGCGTCCATGGAATGTTTCTTGGCGAGACCAAGTTTGATTCGGCCGAGCGCCAGGATCTGTCCCAGATAATCGTGAAGCTCGCCAGCCAGACGTTGGCGCTCCTTCTGTTCCGTGAGATTTATCTGCGCAGTTAAAGCGCGGAGTTGCTGATGGGATTGCGATAATTCGGCGGTGCGGATGGCGACCAGCTGCTCCAATCCTTCAGCAGCTTCACGCAAGCGTTTCTCGCTCTCCGTGAGTCGATTCTCGATGCGTTTCCGTTCGGTGATATCCCGGATGATTTTCGAAGCGCCAATGATCGTTCCGGTGGCATCTCGCATCGGCGAGATGGTGAGCGACACCTCGATGAGGCTGCCGTCCTTTCTTTGGCGCATCGTTTCATAGTGCTCAATGCGTAGCCCGGCCCGGAGTCTACTCAGGATCTCATCTTCCTCATTATGTCGGTCCGGCGGGATCAATCGCAGCACGGACTGCCCAATGATTTCTTCAGGCTGGTACCCAAACATCTGCTCAGCGGCCGGGTTCCAACTGCGAATAATTCCGTCGAGCGTCTTGCTGATAATCGCATCGTCGGCAGAGGTGACAATGGCGGCCAGATGATGTTCATTCAATACAGACTGATAGATATCTGTCATGGAAAATCAGAAAGAAAGGAATATTTTCTGCTTAACTGTTCTCAGGACAGTGGCTCACTGTTATCCTGATTCGGTTCATTTCCGCAAATGAAACTTGGTGATAGCAAGCCCGTGGCAAGACCGAATCGGGTAGCCGACAAATGATACGATAAATTAGTATGTTTATCTGATTGGGCCGGTCAGGGATCTAGGAAAATCCCCAGGGGGGCAGCAGAAGTTAGTGGCTGATAAAAGCTGGTTCTGGATATGATCCGCTAGGATCGCAGATGACCTCTGCTCAAGGACCACCCTCGCTGTAAATGTTCTGCTTCAGCAGGAAAAGAATTCTGCTCTGAGGAATGCCGTTGCGCCGACAGGCTGACCAATGCTTGCCTCTTCAAACATCCGGGCTGCTCCAGGTAACATACGGCCGTCTAGTTCCAGGCAGAACCCGAATTCGCTGGAACACGCGCCGCTGCCATAGCTTGTACGGGCCTTCAGACCTTCTTCTCAGCGGCTAGCGCGGTCTCCTGCACGGACTTCACAGAGCGGAATCAGAGCAGCGTAATCAGTCTCTAGTTCTGGTCTTTGAGCATTCGAAGAGATCGGCCTTTGACGCCGCACGGCAAGAAAGTAACCCCTTCATGTGGCTGTCTCGTCCCCACGAACAATCCTATAAAGGACATGGCGCCGAAGCCGATGCCCATTCGGTAGTAATGGGTGGTCAAAATCGTCCGACGCCTTGTGGGCCATCCCGATCTTTTCCATCACGCGACGCGAGCGCGCATTTTCCGGTACCGTGAACGATACGATTTCCGTAAGGCCGAGGACTTCGAAGCCGAACTCGAGCACGACTCGAGCTCCTTCCGTAGCGTACCCTCGGCCCCAGTGCTCTGTGCCAAAGCGCCATCCAATCTCCACACAGGGGGTGAAGTGGGATTCGAAACGTGGTACCCAGAGACCGATGAACCCGGCGAATGACGCTGCGTGACAGATTTCCACGGCCCAAAATCCAAAGCCGTACTCGTCGAAATGGGTCTCTATACGTGCAGCAAAGGAGTTGCTTTCCGCTTGTGAGAGTGGTCTCGGCAGATACTCAGAGACTCTCGGGTCGGCATTAAGGGTCGCGAACGGTGCCAGGTCGGCAGGAAGCCAGCGACGAAGGCGCAATCGATCAGTTCTGAGTTCATGCGGCATAGTCATAGTGAAACCAGCTGAAGTACGACGCCACACTTGTATACCTGCACCGCGCGCCGACGGGTGCCCCACTATTTTTTATTCATAGGCGCGGGATGAATGTGATAATCAAACGGCCGCGAATAACGCAAATAAAAGAGACATGGCTCCTTGCCACATTTCACAGCGTGCGGCACACCTCCGGGAAGACTAATGAAGGTTTGTCCGCTGAGATCCGTCGCCGTACCGTCTTCAGCGACATAGGTGAAGTTGCCTTTGATCCAGACAATGAGCTCGTCGCTGATATGGCTGTGGTTGGGAAACGTATAGTTGGCCGGGAGTCGTACGACTATTTCTCCGCCTCCGGCCGCTAGGCTGCCACGCAGCGTTGCGATCTCAGGACCGGGCGGGATGCCCTCGCCCGTGAGTGGCTCCCAAACGACTTTATTGAGGTCGATGATGGTTTGATCCTTCCCAAAGGACAGGGGTTGCTTGTTCGTAGCCATTTTATCCTCGGTGCTCCCGTTAGTAACGCTGGTAAAGACAAGGAAGAGCGCGATGAGTGATGCCCGAAGACCTTGTGGAAACGTTCGAACATTTTGATTGGTGGCGGACAAGTGGGTTTGCATCTTTCCTCCTTGTTTGACTCGGCTACACATCACACAGGGGCTGCCCCAAACCATTGCGACTCGCAATCACTGCGGCATAATGAAACCATCTCACGCAAACTGCGAACAAGAACAGAAGTGGCTTCGCTTGAATGAATCGTTCACTCATGCTGCAAAATATTGACGAGCCTTCCGAAAGGATCTCGGACATACAATCTCCGCACGCCCCACGGCTCACTTACAGGCCCATATTCTACGGGGATGTGTGCCTTTTTGATTTTCGCCAATGCTGCGTCAAGGTCATCGACTTCTATGGACAAGGCTGGCACCGGCGTGCCCGAACCACCTTCGGAGCCAAAACCTAACTGAACCGTCATCTTTTCATCTGACCCGTACGTTTGAAACCAGCCATGATCCATGATGAGGTCAAGACCGAGAACATCGCCGTAAAAGGCAGCTGCCTTTTTTAGGTCCGAGGTTTCGATGTTAGACACAATGCGATGGACTTTCATATCTCATCTCCGACTAGGATCTGTATCTCTCTGCGCTCTAACAATTCATAGTGGTAGAGGAGCGCTTCTCCTCCTTCATAGAGCACGCCCTTCCAATTCCAGGAGGGCGCGTTTTTTCGTCAGACCTCCGGCATAGCCGGTGAGTGAGCCGTTCGAGCCGACGATGCGGTGGCATGGCACGATGATACCGATGGGGTTTCGGCCGGTGGCAGCGCCGGCTGCTCGTGCGCTGCCGAGATGGCCTGCGCGGGCTGCCAGTTCGGCATACGCAATGGTTTGACCAAACCGAACGTTCGCAATCGCTTTCCATACCGCCCGCTGGAACGGCGTGCCTTGCGGTGCGACTTTGACTGTAAATCGAGTCCGCTTGCCGTCGAAATATTCCGAGAGCTCGCGTTTGGCCAGGCGGATCGGCGTATGCGTGCCGGCTCGTTTCCACTTCTTGTCGACACGGGGATGATATTTCTGCCCGGCGAAATACACGCCGGTCAACGCCTGGTCATCCGCAACCAGCAAGAGGCGTCCGCGGGGACTTTGATAATACTCATAGTACAACATGATTACTCCTTGGTGAGTGAATGCCAAAGCTGCATCACGGCATACGCGCGCCACGGCCGCCAGGCTTCTCCGGCCTCGAGCACGCGGCGCGCATCTTTTTCCTTCAATGCCTTCATGACGCCGAGATCGGTATGAGGAAATGCATCGGGCCATGCAAGCGCCCGCATGGCGATATATTGAGCCGTCCATTCCCCTACGCCGGGTAGCAGGCGCAGCCGTTCCAATGTCGAATCGAAATCCGTGTGAGGCGTCAAAATCAAGTCCCCCTCAGCGACGGCGCGCGCAAGCGCGATCACTGTGCGTGCGCGCGCCGCCGGCATACCAAGTTGCGCGATAAAATCCACTGCTACGTCGGCCACACGTGCCGCGGAGGGGAATACAGTGGTCAGTGTCTCAAACGGTGTCGCGATCGGATCTCCCAGCGCCGCAGCCAAGCGCCCTGCTATAGTCCGTGCCGCGGCAACGGTCACTTGTTGACCAATAATCGCACGGACCGCAATTTCGAATCCGTCGAACGCACCCGGGACGCGCATTCCGGGACGACGCTGCGCCAACTTACCCAACACCCCTGCTACTTCAGTCGGATTGCAGGAAAGGTCCATAAGCGTCTTGATACGTCCAAGCAGTGGTGGGAGAACCCGGGCGAGCGATGAAGAGACCATCACATTCAACGCCGATTTTTTCAGCGGCAATCCGATCTCAACCCACCCCACATGGTCCTTGCCCTGCGATGTGACACGCGCCGTGCGGCAATAACAAGAACCATCGAACATCTCGACACCGGCAATCGCTCGTGTCCTGAGAAACGACATCATCGCCGGCCAATCGTAGGGCGGACGGAAACTTAGCTCGAAACTCAACGCATCGACGACCGGCATCGCCTTATCATTCGCGTGCCGGCGCAACTGTGCAGGTTGCAGGCGATAGCGCTGTCTGAAGAGCGCGTTGAAACGCCGCAGACTTCCAAAGCCGCTTGCGAACGCTATTTCGGTGACCGGTAAACTGGTATCGGTAAGCAGGCGTTTGGCAAGCAGGAGGCGCTGCGTTTGAGCAAACTCGACAGGCGAGACGCCGAACTCGGCGCCGAATGCCCGGCGCAAATGCCGGTCGGTGATACCCAGACTCGATGCAACGCCTCCCAATCCGTCAGAGTCGAGCGCACGATCCTCAATCAAGCTCGCCGCGGCCTGCGCCAGGCGTGTGGTCGCATCCACGCTCGCATTACCCGGCGCGAGCTCGGGACGGCAGCGCAGACAAGGCCGGTAGCCGGCTACTTCCGCCGCAGCGGCGCTCGGATAGAAGCGGCAATTCTCAAACCTGGGTGGTTTTACCGTACAGACCGGCCTGCAATAAATGCGAGTCGATGAGACGGCGACAAAGAATCGTCCGTCGAAGCGCGCATCGCGCGACCGCAGCGCGCGGTAGCAGGTGGTGGGATCGAGCGTCATGGGTGTCATTATAACTGCGGCAGGTATCCCCAGCTCGCCATTTTCGGACATGACAATTGGAAACCTAGGACGGCGGGCACTCCGGTTTACTCAAGAGTTTGAGCCACAGGAACCCGATGGCCCCGGCCGTCAACGACGCCAGAAGAATGGCCATCTTGGAAGCGCTGATGATCTCGGTATTTCCGGTGAAGGCGAGGTTGGTAATGAAGATGGACATAGTAAATCCGATGCCGCCGAGAATTCCTGCGCCAACGACATGCCGCCAATTCAAGCCGAGCGGCAAGCGGCATAAACCGCTGGCCACGGCTACAAAACACATGATCGCCACGCCCAACGGTTTTCCCAAAATCAAACCTGCGGCGATGCCGATACTGTTGTGGCTGGTCAAGCCATGAATCCAATCAGTCCCAACGAGTACGCCCGTATTGGCAAGCGCAAAAATCGGCAAAATGACGAAGGCGACGGGTTTGTGCAATACATGTTCGAGCCTATGCGAAGGCGACTTCTCGTCATCGGTTTGTGCGGAGAATGGGACGGCAAAGGCCAGCATCACCCCGGCCATCGTCGCGTGAACCCCCGACTTCAGCATGAAAAACCACATGAGTGCGCCGCCACATACATACGGAGCGAGGGCCATGATTCTGAAGAGACGATTCAACATCAGGAGCAAAATCCACACGGCGACAGCGCCTGCCAAAAACCCAACAGAAAGTTCAGCCGTATAGAACGTCGCGATGATGACGATCGCTCCCAGGTCGTCGATGACGGCGAAGGCCACGACAAAGACTTTCAGCGACGGAGGAATGCGGTTTCCGAGCATCGCCAGAACGCCGAGAGCGAAAGCGATGTCAGTGGCCATCGGGATCCCGATACCGGCTTGCATTGGCGTTCCCCAGTTGAGGGAAAAGTGAATGCCGGCCGGTATGGCCATTCCGCCGACAGCTGCGACAATCGGCAGAAGGGCGGTCTGGAAGTTCGACAGTTCACCACTGTACAGCTCGCGTTCAAGCTCCAATCCAATGAGCAAAAAGAAAATCGCCATCAGCCCATCGTTTACCCAATGCTCAAGGCTCAAGCTTGCGATATCCGTCTGCCACAGACTGACATAACTTGAGCCGATGGACGAATTCGCGACCAGCAGCGAGAGCGCCGTACAGATCAGCAGCAGAATTCCGCTCGATTTCTCAGAGTCAAAAAATCTCTGGAATGTCAGTGAGACGTGTCGCTGAACGGTATCCATAGTTATCGTCACTCCCTAGCCCGGATCATAGCATTTCCGGTTCAGTTCAAGGCCTCGACTCTATCGTCGTACTCGATAGACTTCCATACGTCAGCTCCATCGGAGTGCAAGGATGATCAGTGTAATGGCTGCCTGACGGCGTGACCACATGGCTTCGCACCATTGGAGGAAAGGATACTGAGGTGACATCGATCCTCATCCGTCCTGAGATCGATAGGAATTGGACGCATAATGCTCTAGTATCCGTATAAATAGCACATCGATTCCTTGAACGCTCGAAGACCGGCATGAACATTATTCAAGTCGAAGAGATCAGAAAAACCTATTCCAGTGGCAGATCGGCGCCGGTATACGCCGTCGATGGGGTATCCTTCGAAGTGACGAAAGGGCAGATTTATGGTTTGCTCGGTCCGAACGGAGCCGGGAAAAGCACCCTCGTGAAGATTCTCACGACGATTACTTCGCCGACATCGGGCCGCGCCTCCGTCTGCGGATTCGACGTGGTCCGCCAATCGCTGGAAGTGCGACAACGGATCGCGGCCGTCGTGCAACAAACCGCGGTGGAAACCCTGCTTACCGTCGAAGACAATCTTCGGATCTATGCCTACTTGCACGGTATCGAGCCGGGCGAGGTTCCAAAGCGGATCGACACCGTTCTCGATGAATTCGAGCTGCGGGAGAAAGCACGCGAAACGGCGCAGGATCTTAGCCTCGGCACCAAGAGACGGGTACAAGTCGCGAAAGTATTCATGGTCGATTCGCCGGTCATCTTTTTGGATGAGAGCACCACGGGAATGGATCCGGTCATGCGGCGGCGGGTGCTGGATCGCATCCGCTTGGAAGCGCGCAACGGACGAACGATCTTGCTGACGACCCAGGTTTTGAGCGAAGCAGAAGAATTATGTGACAAGATCATGATCATTCATCAGGGCAAAATGCTCGCCGCCGGCAGTTTGCAGGATTTACGTAACCTATCGTCTCGAATGTTCCGGGTGAGTTTGACCTTTGCGCATGACCAGAATGTCAGGAACCACCTCCAATCCCTGAATCCCGCCGAACTTCGCCTGGAGGGCACAGAGGCGGAATTGCTTTTCAAGGGAGAAGAAGCGTTGCTTCTCGACCGATTGGCCCATCTGTCCCGGGTGGTCCCGATCAGACATTTTGAAGTGCGCGGCGCGGGGCTGGAAGATATTTTTGTGGAGCTCGTCGGCGAGAAAGATGCCGGCAACGCCGCCGGAATTGAATCATGAACGGTGTGGCAGCCGTTTTTTACCGGGATTATCGGCAGCGGATCACGAACATCGCATTCGTATTTTGGGATCTCTTCGTGCCTATCGCCTATCTCCTTCTCTTCGGCCTGGGCTTCGAACGCACAGTCGGGCAATTCTCCGTCGAAGAAATCCATATGGGCTACGGCGAATTTTTTCTCGCCGGCGTGCTGGCCATGACGACTTTCGGTATCGCCATGAACACCTCATGGGGAATTTTCATGGACAAGGATTCCGGTATTTTCTACGAATTGCTGACCTATCCGATTACCAGGCGCCAGTTCCTGATGGGAAAGATCTGCTTCAACGTCCTGCTCAGCGCCGCCGGTTGTCTGCTCGCAATCATCTTGGCGACCTGGACGATGGACGTAACGGTTCGTTGGGTGTGGGTTCCCGTGACGTTGCTCGTCGTCATGGGCACCACCGCCGGGTGGTTTTTTCTCTTCAGCATCCTGGCGGTCCGCTTGACCCGCATGGATTCGTTCAATACACTTACCAGCGCCGCCTATATCATTCTCATGTTTCTGAGCACCATGTTCTATCCCATGGATCAGTTGCCGGTTTGGTTTCGGACCTTAGCTTGGCTGAACCCTATGACCTGGCAGGTGGATGTATTGCGGTTCACGCTGCTTGGAGTCGGACCGATCACAACCGTGCTCATGGAAAGCGCGGGATTTCTAGCATTTACACTGGTCTGTCAGGCCTTGGCGGTAAGAGCGATCGATCGCGCCGGGTGAATCGGACCTGCCGAACCATGCTCAGGACGACGTGCCAAAGCTCCCAGTGACCAATCCCGAACACCACCGTTGAGCTGCCTTGTTAGGTGCCGACAACATTGGTAACCGTCAATCTATTCCCGAAAGGATCAGTCACCGACATATCCTTGCTGCCCCACGGCATCTGTTCTATTTTCGGTCTGGCGCACTTGTATGCCTTTGAGAGGAGATCGTTTTGAAATGTCTCCAGTTCATTCGTTTCAATCCTCATTGCCGCACCCGGACAACAATCTCCATGATGCTCCGATAAATGAAGGACACAGTCATCCTTTGAGATTTGCATGTAGAGAGGCAAGCCTTGTTCAAAACGATGTTCCCAATCGACTCTGAAGCCCAAGAAATCGATATAGAACTCCTTTGCTTTGCCTTCGTCGAATATTCGAAGGATCGGTTTCGTTTTTCCAAAACCCATGGTGACAACCTCCTTACATCGCCTACCACGAATGTTCCGCAGTCCGCTCGAACGCATCCCGGGTCCCTAGTCCATGAAACAACTCACCAGCCCTGGTCACTCTAGCACTCATCGCTGCAAAGCCGTTTCCAGTACCTTGAAAATTCTCTCCTCCTCCGACTGCGCCACATTGAAGCGCAAAAATCCACTCGCTGTTTGGGTGAGACTGAATGCATTACCCGGGGCTAAGACAATCTGAGCCTCCAACGCGTGGCGCGCGATGTCCGCCGCGTCCATGCCCTCTGGCAGCCTGCACCAGAGAAACATACCGGCCTGCTGCTCTATCCATGGAGTGATGCCAAGCGTCTTCAGGCGAGCAATCGTTTCACCCATAGCATGTGAAAGCCGTGCGCGGACCGTTTCCATGTGCTTACGATAGCTGCCGTCCTTCAGAAGGGTCAGCACCAACTCGGATGAAAGCCGACCACTGCCGAATGATGTGGCGATCTTAAGATCGGTCAACCCTTCGATCCAATCGCGCGGCGCTGCGATGAACCCGCACCGCACCGACGCCGAAAGCGATTTGGAAAAACTTCCGATATGGATAACCCGGCTGAGACCGTCAAAAGCCGCCAGCCTTGGGGCAGGGGTATGTTCAAAATCGGCGAAAATATCGTCCTCAATAATGGTCAGTTCGGACTGGTCTGTAAGCTTCAGCAACCGGTGGGCGATGACCGGCGAGAGGATCGCGCCCGTCGGATTGTGTAGGGCCGAATTCGTGATGTAGAGGCGCGGCCGATGTTCGATCACCGCGTGGGCAAACACATCGATGTCCGGTCCGGACGGTGTATAGGGAACGCCAACAACCTTCACGCTATGGACACGCAACAGAGCATGAAAGTTGAAGTAGCAGGGATCATCCACCAAAACCGTGTCGCCTGGTTCAAGCAAAAAGCGGCACAACAGATCAATCGCCTGTGTGCCGGACTCCATGAGCATGATGCATTGAGGCGACACCTCGATACCGTGCTCCCCCAAGCGTCGCGCAAGAAGCTGGCGCAGGGGCAGCAGCCCAAGCGGTGTTCCGTAATCGGTGAGCGTGGCGTCATCCGCGCGCGCCAACGTCCGAAGCGCTCGGCGCAAGGCTGCCTCAGGCATCCACGATGCCGGGAGCCAACCACAACCGGGTTTCAGAATATTGTCGCCGGCGTCCAACGACTGACGCGAGATCCACAGCGGATCAACCGCGCGGTCGAGCTTGGGACTGATCTCCGCCAATGCCAGTGGGGCAAGTGGCGCCGCGACGTAGAATCCCGATCCCGGCCGGGAGCGAATGATGCCTTCCGCTGCAAGACGTTCATACGCTTCGACAATCGTGGATTTGGAAACCCGCATGGTTTTGGCGAATGCTCGAACTGATGGCAACTGCGCTCCGGGTGTCAGAGTTCGTCCTGCAATTCTCTGTTTGATAGTGGAAATAACACTGCCGATCAGCGTGCCGCCTTCCCCATTACTTATCGATTGATTCTCCATCTGTACTGCTCCCATAACCATGACAGTTTTATTGAATTGTACTGTCCCGTTCCTGGAATCACCATACTTCCAGTTCTATACAGACAGAAAAAATGGAGCAGGGATGGCCAAAACGACGAGCGGATGGGTCAACGGATTTTTCGGCGTGCTGATATTCAGCGGTTCGCTACCGGCGACGAGGATAGCGGTGATGGAATTCGATCCCGTGTTCCTGACCGTCACTCGCGCTGCCGTCGCCGGACTGTTGGGGATTGCGCTCCTGATGGCGTTCCGAGAGAAGCGCCCGGAACGCGGCGATCTGCTCTCGATGGGCATCGTGGCGTTCGGCGTCGTGATCGGCTTCCCTTTGCTGACAGCGCTGGCGCTCAAACACATCACGTCCGCTCACTCTATTGTCTTCATCGGCCTGTTGCCGCTTGCAACGGCGATCTTCGGTGTATTGCGTGGCGGGGAGCATCCACGACCGGCCTTTTGGCTGTTCTCGTGCCTTGGCAGCACACTCATTGCCGGCTTTGCCATGATGCAAAGCTTTTCAGCCTCGGTGGTCGGAAATCTTCTGATGATGGCGGCGATCACCGTCTGCGGGTTGGGCTATGCAGAAGGGGCTAAACTGTCTCGCAAATTTGGCGGCTGGCAGGCAATCTCATGGGCGCTTGTATTCTCGTTGCCGATGATGTTGGTGCTGGCCATCATCACCGCGCCGCCTACCTTTATGGGAATAAGCCGGCCTGCCTGGATCGGTCTCGCCTATGTTTCGCTGTTTAGCATGCTGATCGGCTTTCTGTTTTGGTATCGTGGTTTATCGCAGGGCGGTATCGCAGCTGTGGGGCAATTGCAACTGTTGCAACCCTTCTTCGGCTTCGGACTGTCGGCAATGCTCCTGCACGAAGAGATCAGCCCGGTCATGATCGCCGTGACGATTGCTGTCGCGCTGTGCGTTATCGGCGCAAAGAAGTTTGCAACGTAGCGGCTACTCACGAGGGCAGCAAGATTTCCCACGATCTCATGCGGCGATTCGCGCATGAAGCAAGAACGCACCTCTCTATTGTAGCCAGATCGGACTTGTAATCGTTGTCCTTGGAGTATGAGTCGATGTATCCGTCTCTTTGCCCACGATCTTGATCCAGAGCGGGCCTTTTCCAATTTTATCGAGGGGAACCACGAGTCTTCCGTCCGGCGGCAGGCTGGCCAATCGCCGGATCATAGTTTCCCCGAGCCATATCTCGAGCGCTTCGAACTCATGAGGCTTCGCAACGAGCTTGATCACAGCCTCTTTCGCACCGGTGACAGTGCTTCCGACCACGTAACGATCGACCGAGAACCGCACGTGAAATGGGGCAAGATTCGCCGCATGAGTTCGCCGAGCACGCAACGCTTCGATGATACCCTCGCCCGTCTTATCTTTGACGAATACTGACGTGGTCCGTGAACCAAAAGGAGTCCTCGAATCATGCCGATCTGATGACGAGATGGCCGCCAAACGCTTCCCCGAATTCAATGCGGCAATCCATTCTTCGATCGTAACCGTGCGGATTTGGAAAGAATCGGCCGGCTTATCGCAAAGGAGGCCGGGCCAGGAGAACGGCTGAAAAGGTGGGCCGATCTCTGCTCCAATCATGACGTCTCCGGGACCGTCTCCACTATACGCAAAATAATCCCTGGAGACATAACTCGTCACATTGCCGTTCGCGTCCAGAAGCAGGACTCTCCATGGGTGAGGAGTGATGATGATGCCGCCCTTCCCATGAACGAACATCGCCAGCTCATCCGGAGTCTTGCATGTGCGCGAATCACACAAGTCTTTCGCGCCGGGAGGAAGGATTACGATTTTGTGATTGTAATCATCTCCGGCTCCATCGAGGAAACACGACCTCTGGGAACTTGTCCACTCGTAACCGGCAACCGCGATGAATTCTTCCGTGCTTGCACGCGATACAGCGGTCAAAACCTGCTCCCACTCGTTCTTGGTCATCTTGCGGCTGGGATCGTTGGGGTCGAGATCGTGCTCGGTAATGGCCACGTAGTCGAGACCGGCAGCACGTGCTTCTGACAGCTGTTCCGTCACGGAGAATACTTTACATGCGCCTTGGCAGGACTTTGCATCGAAGCTTCCCGTACTCGAATGGACGTGGAGATCGCCGTGAAGTTCTTGGTAAGCCGAATAGGGATCTTCTTCTGCGGAGGTGATAGCAAAGGAAACCAGCAGCACTGCCGCGCAGAGATAGGTGGGCTTGAACGTTCTCATATCCTCGCCCAACTCCACCTCCTCATTGGCTTCTTAATTCCAGTCGTCGATCTTGACGTCGTCGGGGTATGGCGCGCCCTTTCCGGTTTCTAGGAGGGATTTTAAACTCATCAGAAATATCCCCCACTTGGTGCTGCAATGATGCATAAATTCTATCGGCTCCTTCCAGCCCACATGTTTAAAGAGGATGATGATGTAGTCTTTTTCTTGTCTCAGCTCCCAACTGACCTTTGTGCCGATCCATTCTTCAGGCCCATCGACCACTTGCCATAGGACACGCGCGGAGGCCTGGAGTTCGAGAACCTTCATATCGAAAAACCCTCGCTCGCCAAATTGGAAATGGATCACTCCGCCGACTTTGCTTTCTCCTCGAGTATCGTCTGTCCACCAGCCGGCAAGGCCTTCAATGGTGGTCAATGCCTTGTAGGCTTTATCCAGAGATGATGACTTGATTCCGACTCTGTGTAAGATATCCGCCATGGGCGCTTCCTCCTTGATTGCAGATACAGTCTGCGGTGATGAATGAATTGCAGGCCATCACACTTGCACCTCAGTCGCATTGTGAGCCGAGGCGCACGTGGTCGATATTCGACAGATTCAGCGGGCGAGCGCTTTTACCACTGTCGCAGTAAGCCCCTTTCCGCTTGCGCCATCCGGATCGAGTTTTGGATTGTAGATGGTGATCTCTATCCCTACCGCACGTCCTGAGTCGAGGGCGATGCGCAGCACGCTCGTCAGTTCCGCCCATGACAATCCATCCGGCAAACGGTAGTCCACCGCCGGCATGATGGCGTCATCGAGTACGTCCGCGTCGAGATGAATCCAGAACCCACCGCTCGGACCGTGCTCACGCGTGAGATGTCCTACCGCCTCGTGCGCACTGGCTTCCACCCCGCGCTCGCGGACACGCGCCAGGTCGAGCGCCAGCATGCCCGGAGGCAGAGTCTGACTGCCATAGTGAGCCTGTTCTTCGGTATCGCGGAATGCAAATACTACCGAATCTTCATCACGAACAAGGGGACCGCGATCCTCTATCTCGGTGAGTATTGCGGGACCCCGACCGCTTGCAAGCGCCAGATCCATCGAGGCCGCTTCTCCATTCGGATTGGCCTCGGGTTGATAGAAGTCGGCGTGTCCATCGATAAAGAGAAGACCGTACTGCCCTCGCCTGCGTAGCGCCAGCATACTGCCCAACAAGATCGAGCAATCCCCTCCCAGCACGACCGGAAACTCACCATTGTCGAGCACGGCGCCGATCGCATCGGCCAAACGAGTTGAATAATGATTGATCGCCCGATCATTGAGTGTCAGAGTAACTGGATCGCGATCGGCATGGTATGGTGGAGCCTCGACGCGCGCGGCACGGCGTGCCTTCAGCCGTTCGGCTAGTCCATTGGCCAGCAATGTGTCCGGAAGTGTTTCGACCCCGGTAGGTTTCAGCCCAAGGATCGACGGTGCTTCTATGATGGCACATCTTCGCACGATGCACCTCCTGTGGAGGAGATAAAGTCACACTAAGCGCTGATGATGGTCGTCGATTCGTGATTTCCGGCATCAAGCCGGGAGTTCTACGACACGATAATCACAGCATCTCTGGCCTCGCAGTAACACTGCGGCTTCGCCTAGGCTTTGTCATACTCATCGTGTCTGCGCCACCATGGGCCCGTCTCGTTGCGGCCTTTAGGCGCGCGGTCGAGCCACTGGTACATACCCCACACGCTATCCAGTCCACGCGAATAGGCGGAATAGGTATGGTAGACGACGCCGTCCTCGAGCACAAACGCGCTCATACCAGCCCGATCGCGCGTCCATGTCGCGACATCGGTTCCGCAACCGGCGGCGAACTGGACGACCGGCTCAGGGGCCGGCACCATGTCCATCGCGTGACCCGCGCGTTCGTAGTTGTATTCGATGCCCTGCCGCTGCTGCTCTTCGGTGAACGACACGTTGAAGTCGTAGTTGAAGTCGCCGCCGAGCGAGGACACCCAGGGGAACGTCCACCCCATCCGCCGCTTGTATGCCTGCAGCTTCGCGAGCGACGCCCGGGACGACACCGTGAACGCAACGTCATGGTTCTCAAGGTGGACAAAGAAACCGTTGAACCCATCCGCAATCGACGAGCAGGATGGGCATCCCGCCTTATAGTCCGGCCCGAACATGAAGTGATAGACAAGGAGCTGGGAGCGCCCTCGAAAGAGGTCCGTCAGCGAGACGTTTCCTTTGTCGGTCTCAAATCGATACTCCTTGTCGACCTGCAGCCATGGCAATTCCTGCCGCCGCTGCGCCATCTCATCGCTGCGCCTCGTGAGCTCCTTCTCCTCCTTGAGCAGATCGAGCCGCGCTGCCAACCATTCTTGCCTTGTTCCGGTTTTGTGCTTTGTCATCGCTCTTATGTCCTTTCTATATTGCTCAGTGTTTCTTTTTGTTCTTGTATTCCCCATCTTCGACATCTTCACGACTCTCGTTTTGTATGTCGTGAACCTCTCTTTTCATGACACGGAGTCGACTTACGACTACAGCAGCGATACCACCGGTTGAGGTGGAAACAGCGCCAGCGGCAATCCAGGTTACAGCCGAGATACACATCGGACACATGGCTACCATCCCATGTCACTGGTGATCAGATAGATTTCATCGTTCGTCATGAGCTAGATTTAGCATCGAACACTTGAATGGGAGGAGTGACAAGTGTGACGGGATTCCGGTGGACCAGCTGATCGCGATTGCGGCACGCGCATTGGCCGCGGGTGATCCCCTCGGCGCATTAAATCGAGTCGCTCTGCGCAACGATGCGCCTGCGCTTGCGCTTCGAGGTATTGCGATGGCCCAGCTCGGCGATCTCGTCCGTGCGAAAGCTCTTTTGCAACGTGCCACGCGTGCTTTTAGTCCGAAGGAAGCGGTGGCACGCGCGAGATGTCACGTCGCGCAAGCCGAGATCGCGCTGGTCTCACGCGACCTAGGCTGGGCTGCGAAGGCACTCAGCACTGCAGGAGCGACCCTTGAAGCGCATGACGACCGAGTCAATGCCGCGCATGCACGTTATCTTGAGGTTCGGCGCCTTCTCCTGATCGGGCGACTCGACGAAGCCGAACGTAGACTCGCCGACCTCGATCCTGCGCCTCTCCCTCCCGCGTTGAGGACCGCCCATGAGTTGGTGGTCGCAGGGATCGCCATTCGACGCATCAGAACAAAGGCTGCGCGCGCGGCACTCGAGCGAGCCAAGCGTGCCGTGCGCTCAGCGGGTATCCCAGCACTCACGGCAGAAGTCGAGAATGCATGTCTCGCTCTCAACAGGCCTGTTGTGCGCTTGATGGCACGTGGCGACGAACGAATGCTCATCCTTCAGGAGGTTGAAGCGTTACTGACGTCGAACGCGTTCATCGTGGACGCGTGCCGTCACACCGTACGCCACGCAAACAAGGTGGTCTCCCTTGCCAAGCGCCCCGTGTTGTTCGCGCTTGCACGCACGTTGGGGGAAGCGTGGCCGGGAGACGTGCCGAGGGACACGCTCGTTGCGCGAGCATTCGAATCGAAGTTCACCGACGAGTCGTATCGCGCCCGGCTGCGCGTCGAAATCGGACGGCTTCGCGGGGCGCTTCGGACGTTGGCCGACGTGAACGCGACAAAGCAGGGGTTTGCGCTGGTGCCACGCCGTGCACGCGAGGTGGTCGTGCTGGCACCGCCAGTCGAAGGGGAACATGCACGGGTGCTTGCTTTTCTCTCAGATGGGGAATCATGGTCGAGCTCGGCTTTGGCGCTTGTGCTAAGAATCAGCCAGCGCACTGTACAGCGGGCGCTCGACTCGCTTGCGGCAGCCGGTAAGGTGCAGTGGATCGGTCGAGGGCGAACTCGCCGCTGGATGGCTCCGCCTCTTCTGGGATTCACGACGACTTTGTTACTCCCCGCTCCATTCCCTGACGCGCTATGATGGAAGCATGAATCGATCAGCAGCTGAGATCATCCGTGAGTATGGGCCATTTCCAGGCGCGGACCATGTCCATGGAGTCACGTATGACGGCCAGCACGCCTGGTGTGCCGCCGGAGACAGGCTGCTCGCCTTCGATCCTGCGAGCGGGAAGACAATTCGCTCGATCGATGTGGCTGCGAAGGCAGGAACGGCCTTTGACGGTCAACACCTGTTTCAAATCGTCAACGATCAAATTCAGAAGATCGATCCGAAAAGCGGCCGTGTGCTCGCCACGATCCCTGCACCGGCCGGCGACGATAACTCAGGGCTCGCCTGGGCTGAAGGGATGCTCTGGGTAGGGCAATATGAGAACCGGAAGATTTATCAAGTGGATCCTCAAACAGGCGCGATTCTTCGCACCATCGAGTCCAGCCGCTTCGTCACCGGAATCACCTGGATCGACGGAGAGCTCTGGCACGGGACATGGGAAAATGACGAGAGCGATATACGGCGAATCGATCCACAAACGGGTGAAGTTCTGGAGAAGATTGAAATGCCGCCCGGAGTGGGCGTGTCTGGGCTCGAGTCCGATGGGGGCGATCTGTTCTTCTGTGGAGGTGGAAAAACCGGCAAGGTGAGGACCGTCCGCCGTCCCAAACGAGACTCCACGGTGGGCAACAAACCAAAAACGTTTGGCAAAGGCTCCAAGAGCAAATAACTGAAACGATTCCCTACCGCTTATACTTTGCTGTCTGTAACCGTGATATCGAAATGCAACACGTCTTCCCGAATTCCCAGTTTTGAATAGAGGGCGATGGCTGGAACATCGCCGATGTCGGCTTGGACAAACATGACAGAAAGCCGCTGTCGAGTAGTCGATAAAGATAACCTTCTCGAACTTTACCCGGCTTCCTTCACACCTGACGATGTCGCTGGGTGGTCACTGGTATCTTCGCTGTCCCAGAGAGCTCGGTAAAAAGAAATTCGCTCCTCGTTGCGCTCGATGCCATACACCTTGAAGAACTCATCTTCCCAACCCGGCCCGAAGTTGTAACCGAGGCTCCAACTTGCAATAGCCAAGTCAGCCCAACGGTCCGCAACACCAAGCGAGCCGAGATCCACGTGGCCGACGGGGCTACCGTCCGGGGCAATGATCGTATTCGGTGAACAAGCGTCACCATGACAAACCACGAGGCGATCAATAGTCGGCACTTTTAGACATTCGCCTTGGATACAGCGACGCATTCGAGCCTCAGCCGACCAAGCGAAGGGACAATCGGTGATGGGAAGCGCGTCATGCAAGATGCGAAGGCCTCGCGCGATCGCACGAACTGCATCAAGCGGTCGCGTGCACCACGGCTCCATCACCGCTCCTTTGCCTGGGAGCGCTGCTGTAACCAACCATTGCGCCTCATCATCTGCTCCCCAATCGAGCACCTTCGGTACCGGATGCCAACGGATTGCCCACTCCAGCCTGATCCGCTCTTGCTCAAGGTCGAGTCCTGTTGCGCGCGGATTCCATTTCACGAATTGATTTCCGGCACGAAAGGTTAGGCCCCCGCGTTCGTTTGTCCATACCAGCTGAGGTTCATGATCGCCGGAAAGCCGGCGGACGATTGACGGGACAGGTGGAGTTGTCATGATTGTTGGCATCGGCAGTAATTCGGCCTACTCTTCGAGTAAAAGAGTCGCTTGAAATCGAGCCGGTCTTGCGCTCCGAATATAGGTTCCGACCCCGCTTGCACCGAGGAATTCGAAAATGGAGACTCGCGCTCTCATCGGCAAAGTTTTTTCCCCACCAACGTTAATGCCTCCGAAAAGACAGCCTATGTGCCATGAGTGCGATCTAAGCTGACTAGCCTCAGTTTGATTCAGATCGAATCAGCTTAGCTACTGACCAGCACGACTCCCCACAACACGAGAAGAACCCCAAACATCGATCGACGAAAGCACTTTTGCCCTCCACCTCGTACGATCAGCTGCGATGGCCTGCGGCGAGTCGTGCAGCGACGATGGAGAGAACATCAGCAAGCTGCCTTTTACCAAAAACGCCAAACTGAGGATCACTGCTATCCAGCCGCTGATGCCGCTCAAGGGGAATCCCGCAATGAAACAGAACAGGCCCCACACGAACATCAGTGCGCCGACAATTCGTAGACGCCATGGCGCTTTTTCTCGAGACGATTGTTCTACGATGGAATAGGCCTGCGGCTTGAACAGGCCGATGCCGGCTTCGATGAGAAACAACGTGCCGGAACCAAACAGCGCCGCAGCAAGCACGAACAACTAAGTCCTTTTTCTCACCGATTTACTTGGAAGCATAATGGACAAGTACACGAGCAATGAGTTCTCGATCATCAAGCTCCATCGTTTCGGCAGCCATGAGATCGTCCTTGTGCAAGCAGGTACATGGGATCGCTGGATCTCACTCTTGTGCAACCCACTCCGGATTCCATGCAATTTCCCACAGGTGTTGGTCTGGATCTTGGAAGTATCCAGTGTATCCTCCCCAAAATGCATCATGAGCCGGTTTGACGATTACCGCGCCTGCACGTCCGGCTTGCTCCATGACGGCATCGACCTCAGCCTTGGAGGCCACATTGTGCGCGATGGTGAACTCCGTGGCGCTCGGACGACTTACAGATAGCCCTGAGTCGTGAGCGATGCTTGTGCGCGGCCAAAGCGCAAGCCGTAAGCCCGTTTGCAACTCAAAGAACACGACCGCTCCATGCTCAAACTCGGTACCGACGATACCTTCGGTTTTGAGTCCTAAGCCGTCGCGATAGAACCGGAGAGACCGTTCCAAATCATCGACACCGATCGTAATGAGCGTAATCCGCGACTTCATGTGAAGATCCTTTCAGCGCTAAACTGAAATTGCACAAGTCACCATTCCGTCACGAGGGAGCATTCTGCTGCTTCATAAACGCTTCGGCCCGTTTTGTCAGTTCATCAGGCGGCACATCTTCCACATGCGTGGCGAAGTGCCAGTGGTGTCCGAAGGGATCCTCCAAGCTGCCGGAACGGTCGCCGTAGAATTTATTCTCAACCGGAGTGATTACTTTCGCACCGGCCGCGACGGCCTGTTTCACGAATGCATCCACATCCTGGACATACACCATGATGCTCACGGGCGAGCCTCCGAACGAGTGAGGACTTTTGCAATTCATCTCAGGAAACTCGTCCGCCAGCATGATGAGCGCCTGGCCGATCTTGATTTCCGCATGACCCACGGATCCATCTGGGCCCGCGAACCGCATGAGTTCCGTCGCTCCGAACGCTTTCCGATAAAACTCCAGCGCACGCGCAGCGCCCTTAATGATGAGATATGGCGTGGCGCCTTCATAGCCTTTCGGAATCGCGTTCACCTTGCCTAACATTGGTACCCTCCTTCACTCATAAATGGACACGCATCAACTCTATGCTGGCCGAACGTGAAGTATATGTCCCGCTCTGCCCACCTGCAAGAATCGCAAAGAGTCAATCATCCAGAAATAGCGATCGCTTGTTATGAGAAGCCATGTCATCAGGATTACACCAACTTGCCCTTCGACATAGAGATTGACGTGTGAATTGAGCCCTTAGCTGATGAGACGGCGAGAGCCACTCCAAACAGCAGAGGAGTCGGCTGTGGAGAGAAACAAAAACAAATGACGCCTCGGTTCGAACCCGTTATGCTAGCCACGTCTCATTCACCTGAAGACGTTTCTCTCGTTCAATCAGAATATTCACCATACAAAATTGCTATGAAGATCAAGATCGTAGGGGCAGGAATCGGCGGACTGACGCTTGCCGCGGCGCTCACGAAATACTGCATCGATTTTGAAATACATGAAGCAGCCGGAGACCTTCGTGCAACAGGATATGGTCTCATCTTACAACGCAATGCACTCAGCGCCCTGGACTAGGTCGGACTCGGTGACGTGGTTTGTCATTGCGGAAATCGAATCGATCAGGGATGGATCCGGACGCCATCCGGGCGAATTCTTTCGCGGATAAATGTTGAGGCCTATGCCATCCATCGTGGGACGCTGTTGGAACGACTCGCAGAACATATCGTTAAATCTTCTTTGCATGTCGGCAGTCGGGTTGTATCGCCAGGAAAGGATTGCGATTTCTTAGTAGCCGCGGACGGTGTGAACTCCATGTTTAGAGAAATGCTCGTCCCGTATGAAGCCCCTCCCAGAGACGGCGGATGTACCGCCTGGAGAGGGCTTGTGAACAAATTGGACAAAGCCGTCGCGCACGACGCATCCGCTCTCACCGAAACGTGGGGAAACGGCACACGATATGGAGTCGTGCAGGCCAAGTGTACTGGTTTGCCGTCGCTCCGATCCGACCTTTTGGCAACCCTCAAGAGAGTTACTCGTTCTTGATGGAGACATTTTCTGGTTGGCACGCACCAATCAAGATGCTTCTCGAACAGACCGAAGCGTCCGTCATTTTGGAAACTCGATTACAGGATCGCTTGCCGATTCCGCGGTGGCACAAAGACAGAATCATTCTGCTTGGAGATTCCGCCCATCCGATGACACCAAATCAAGGCCAGGGCGGCTGCCAAGCCATTGAAGATGCTGTTGTGCTCGCGCATCTTTTCAAGCAGGTCCAAGAGCACACGATGCCCATGGATTCGGTTGGGAGAATATTTGAGCAATTGCGGCGGGATCGTGTCCAGTCCATCGTCGAACGATCGTTTTATCTCGGGCGAATGGCCAATATGACCAACCCAGCTGCGGTCTGGTTCAGAAACCTTGCCATACAAATCACACCCACTTCTTTTCAGAAAAAACAGATGAACGATATATTGACCTTTGTCCCGCCCCTCTCAAACAAAGAGAAATGCAGCACTTATGAACCCACTGTGCCTCTCCCAAATTAGCGCTGCGACCCACTCCATCGGCGTGTCGTTCCCGCATCGGTTGTCCGGTTTCAAGCAGCGTTTTCAAGCTTGAAAGAATGGCGGTCCATCCTTGCGTGATTCCCCGTAGCGTTTCGGAACCCGGTTCCAGTTCATCGTGTACGACCGTCAGCCGCACTGCGCCGAACATCGGTTCAATCTCGAACGTGACTCGTGAATGCTTCGTCTGATCTGCAGCGTCAGAGGGAGCCGCCCAGGTGAGGACCAGGTGTTTGGGTGGGATACTTTCAACGGCGGTTCCGATCACCTTCACCATGCCGGCATCGTCTATGAAGCAGATGGCGTATTATAGAAAGAGTGCGCAGGGACCGATTCATTTTAAATCGCCGACAGTTTTGATCTGCAATTGTAGGTCTATCGTAAGTCCAATGTTTGAAACCGCGCGCAATACGATCCTATTAGCCATAGCTACTTCACATGAAACATCATCACGCGAACGCCATCACCTTGCCGCTGTGTAAGTCGTAGACCGCGCCCACAACCTTCAATGTTCCTTTCTTTACCGAACCGGCCAAGATTGGCTCCAGACGCTTGAGCCGCTCCACCCCCCGCTCAACGTTGGCTTTGATGGCGTTATCGAGTATGTCGCCTGGTTGACCCTTTACCGCTGTCACAGCCGGCCTAATCAGATCGACAAGGCCGCTGATGGAACCAGGGAGGGTGTCTTTGGCATCAATGTGCTTGATGGCCGCCTTGACTGCACCGCACTGGCTATGACCCAGCACTAGAATCAGCCTTACACCCAGTTCCGCAACCGCATACTCGATGCTCCCCTTCACGGGATCGCCCGCGCCGGTGATTACGTTCCCGGCCACGCGGATCACGAATAAATCCCCCACCCCCTGATCAAAGATCAATTCAGGCGCAACCCGTGAGTCCGCACAGCAGACGATAGCGGTGAGGGGAGCCTGTCCCTCTGCAAGCGGTACGAAGTCCTCCGGTCTCCGACGCGGATGAGCGAGTTCACCTCCCATAAACCGCCGGTTGCCCTCAAGCAATTGAGTCAGCACCGTATCTGCGTCCCGACCTCCGCTCGATAGGTCGGCCGCTCGCCCCCTCGTCGAAAGGGCCAGACCTGCCAGGACGGCCGCTAGTCCGGAAAACCGCATGAACTCACGTCGGGACATCGGTTTCGGAATTTGCATGGCACGCCTCCTTCGAAATCAGTAGTTCGGATCAAACACCTTGCTCGTTTGACAACACCAGACATTCTGTCTTCCGAGGAAGAACCGATTTCTTTTCAACGGTGAAACTCACGAACGTTCGCAAGTACGGGTTGACGTTTTCTCGTTTCCAAAAGATTCGTATGGGCAAAAACATGTTTCTCATCGGAACAAATCGCGTGTGATGAGGCGCAATATTGTGAGATCCGGCGATGGTCAAGGCAACTCCCTTTCCTGTCGCCACGAGGATCGGACAACATTCCCCCTCGCCTTTAATGTAAATCTTCGGCCTCTTGGTCATCCCCTTGATCAGACGAGCAATTCTGCCATGCCATTCCGCGACTTCTCCTCGGTGATGAAGGATGATGGTGTCATCCTCCAGATCGGGAAGCTGAATTTCCTTTCGTGTCGATAGCCGATGCTTTTTGGGAAGAAGAACTCCCAAATTTTCGACATCGACCTCATGGCTTTCAAGTTCGGGATCCGAGGTCTCTCCTTCCACGAAGCCCACATCAAGACGCCCATCCTTCACATGTTTGACGATTTCCTTACTCGGTTCCTCTTGAAGATCAAGCGTAATCTTTGGGAAACGACTTTGAAACTCGTCGATAACCGCAGGAATGCGAACCATGAACGCCGCTCTCGAAAACCCGATCTTAAGGACACCGGTAGTCTTTTTCCCGATGGCACGAACATCCGTTTCAATCCTTGAAATAGCCGACGCAATTTCCCGTGCTTCTCTCAGAAGCAGGACCCCTGCTCCGGTCAATCGGACGCGTCTCGTGGTTCTTTCAAACAACTTGGTGTCCAGTTCATGTTCCAACGAAGCAATCAGTCTCGTCAGCGGCGGCTGCGACATCCCGAGAACCTCGGCACTTTTCCTAAAGTTCAATTCCTCGGCGACAACGACAAATGCCTTCAACTTGCCAACGTCCATGTTCCATTATTACCTTTTGAGTATCAATAGTGCAATGAATGAGAAATGGTCGAAACCAGCTTCCATGTTACTATCGCGACGCGGCAAGATGAGAAGAGTTGCATGGTGAGCTTCGGGAGGAACGTGCCACACCGAGTCTTGTGAGGATGGATGGAATGCCACAAGAGAAAAACATGGCGAGAGAGTTTTTTGATAAACAAGCTTCGGAGACCTATGATGAACGTATCAAACCGATCGCCCCCATCATCGACAACCTACATTTCTTAATACGCCTGATCCTAAAAGATCTTGCCCGTGACGCAGAGGTTCTCTGCGTCGGAGTCGGAACCGGGACGGAGATTGTGGAATTGGCGCGCGCGTTTCCTCATTGGCGGTTTACCGGGATCGATCCCTCCGCATCGATGCTCGATGTCTGCCGGAGGCGCCTGCAGCTGAATGGTATTCTGACTCGTTGCGAGTTGTATCATGGACATCTGTCTGACCTTCCCCAGATCGAACAGTTCGACGCAATTCTCTGCCTGCTCGTGGCTCATTTCCTAAAAGATAGCCACGAGCGACAAGCCCTTTTCAACGGAATGGCGGCACGGTTGAAAGTGGATGGGTATGTGATCCATGCAGAAATTAGCTGCGATTTTTCGGCATCAGAGTTTCCTGACATCGGTGAAAAATGGAAAGCTCTCCACAGAGTGGCGGGCGCATCGGAAGAACGGGTGGCGAATATCTTACAAACATTACGAGAAGATGTCGCAGTGTTGCCGCCCGCCTCGACGGAGCATCTGTTCCGGACTAGCGGGTTGCCGATGCCGATCCCGTTCTTCCAGTCACTGCTCATCCGGGCTTGGTACGCCCAAAAAACGAA